>NZ_CP084737.1:517500-997157 GCF_024730665.1 Coxiella-like endosymbiont | reverse complement strand
CTCTATCACGATATGCTACGTATTCGTATGATTGAAGAAGCTATTGAGCGTGATTATCATAAAAACCAAATAAAATCACCTGTGCATTTAGCTATTGGCCAGGAAGCCAGTGCTGTGGGTTGTAATATAGCATTAACTCCTAGTGATTTAACTTATTGCAGTCATAGAACGCATGGTCACTACCTCGCTAAAGGCGGCGATTTAAAAGCTATGATAGCAGAATTACACTGTCGAGAGACTGGCTGTGCAAAATCTTTATCAGGATCCATGCATCTTTTAGATAAGACCGCAGGTATCGAGGGTAGTTCAGCTATTGTTGCTGGAGCGATACCTATTGCAACCGGTTTTGCTTTAAGTTTAAAACTAAATCAATCTCCTGCAGTCTCTGTTGTTTTTTTTGGTGATGCAGCAACAGAAGAAGGTCCTCACTGGGAATCCTTGAATTTCGCTATTTTAAAAAAACTACCAATTATTTTCGTTTGTGAAAATAATTTTTATTCGGTTTGCACACCTCTAGAAGATCGACAACCCCTGCATGTAAAAATAGCTAACCGTGCTTTTCATTTTGGCCTATCCACGCAAGAAATTAACGCAAACGATGTATTAGCAGTTTACGAAGCCATGTCGCAGGCACTAAGAGCTGTGCGAACTGGAAAAGGCCCTTACTATCTGGTTACCAACACTTATCGTTGGAGAGGTCATCAGGGTGCAGGCGACGATTCAACAACAGGTTATCGGGATACCAAAGAAGTCCAACATTGGATGCAGCAAGACCCTATAAAAATTTTAAAAACAGCATTACAAGAACGCCAGATTTTGAATTCACAACTTGATAAAAATTATAAAAGTAAAATCCAAACAGAAATCGAAGAAAGTTTTCAGTTCGCATTAGAAAGTGCTTACCCAACTAAAGCTATTTTATTTGATACTGTTTACGCCGATTCGGGAACCAACGATGTCGTGGGATGAAACTTTAGTCACCAACTATGCCAATAAACAACCAGTTGAATCTAAAACAACAGGGCGTGTTATTGATTACACTGCTGCTTTAAACGAAGGATTACAACTCAAATTAGCTCAAGATCCTAATACCTTCGTATTAGGTCAAGGAGTCACTGACCCAGCGCATGTTTTCGGCGTCGCTAAAGAGTTGAAAGAAAAATTCGGAGGTAATCGTGTATTTGATACACCGGTATCTGAAGAAAGCTTAATGGGAATTTGCGTCGGCGCTGCTATGCAAGGCAAGCGCCCTATTTACTTACATAATCGCCCTGATTTTTTATTACTAGCCTTTAATCAACTAATTAATCACGCCGCAAAAATTCACTTCATGGATGCTGGTCAAACAGCAGTTCCTATGGTTGTATGGTCAGCAATTGGTCGTGGATGGGGGTCTGGACCGCAACATTCTCAAGCTATTCACGGATTATTAATGGGTGTCCCAGGATTAAAAATCATCATGCCAAGCACGCCCCATGATGCAAAAGGTTTAATAATTAGCGCTATTGAAGACAACAACCCGGTTCTGATATTTGAGCATCGTTGGCTCATGCGTTGTAAAGGTCCTGTGCCACTTGATTATTATAAAATTCCAATTGGGCAGGGCGTAAAACGACGAGAAGGTAATAAAATGACAATCGTCGGTTGTTCACATGCCCTTATCATGGCATTGGAAGCCATTAGACAATTAGAATTTGACGGCTTAACCATTAGCGCCGATGTCATTGACCTTCGAACTATTCAGCCTTTGGATGAAGCGCTTATTCTCTCTTCCGTTAGAAAGACAGGAAAATTGTTAATTGTTGACAACGGTTGGAAAGCAGGAGGTTTATCAGCAGAAATCGCTGCGTTAATTTCAGAGAAAGCTTTTTTTCATTAAAAGCTCCTATCCGGCGTGTCGGCTTTCCGCATACTCACATTCCTGCCGGCGATATATTGGAAAAATTCTTTTTTCCAAATGAAGAGACCATAGCAAAAGAAATCCAAACACTATTAATCGCATAAAGGAGAAAAAGTATGCGTTACCAATTAGCTGCCGACACATTTGGCTCAGAAGAGCGAGAAGCTATATTACGCGTGATCAATAATGAATGTTACACATTAGGTATACACGTAAAACAGTTCGAATCGATGTTCGCTGAAAAATTTGAATCGAAATACGCGGTAATGGTAAATTCTGGGTCATCCGCTAACCTCATTGCCGTTGCTGCTTTGTTTTATCACAAAAAGCAATCATTCCATCCTGGGGATGAAGTGATTGTACCGGCTATCTCATGGGCTACTACTTATTATCCACTACATCAATATGGCTTGAAATTAAAATTCGTGGATATAGATCTCGAAACTTTAAACATAAACCCTGATTTGTTAGAAACAGCCTTGACCCCGAAAACAAAAATGATTGTTGCGGTTAATGTCCTTGGCAATCCTTGCGCTCTCGAAACCCTTAAAACTTTCTGCAATAAACATAATTTAATTTTGTTTGAAGATAATTGCGAATCTATGGGTGCTATGCTTAACAATCGATACTGTGGAACATTTGGACATGTTGGAACCTTTAGTACTTTCTTTTCTCATCATATTTCAACAATGGAAGGCGGAATCATCGTAACAAATGACGAAGAACTCTATGAATTATGTCTATCATTGCGTTCGCACGGTTGGACTCGGACTATTCCTAATAATGCTCAAATTTACCGGCCCAAAGATGATGATTTTTTTGAGGCTTACCGGTTTATTTTTCCTGGTTATAATGTGCGCCCAATTGAAATGTTAGGCGCTATTGGTATTGAACAACTGAAAAAACTCGATCAAATGATTGAGCAAAGACGGGAAAATGCAGCGCTTTTTACTAAATTATTTGCTAATGACAAGCGATTTATCATTCAACGAGAAAATGGAATGAGCTCCTGGTTCAGTTTTACAGTGATTTTAAACCCCACACTTAACTGGAGTCGTACTGCGATTTTGGCAGCATTAAAACAAGCAGACATTGAACATCGCATTATCACGGGTGGTAATTTCTTAAGGCATGATGTGATTCAACATATTAATCATGAAACAGTAGGAGAAATAAAAAATGCGAACATTGCCCATGATTATGGATTTTTTGTAGGCAATCACCCTCGCAACTTATCAAAAGAAATTAACTATTTTCATTCCGTAATCAGTCGCGTTACCGAAAAAGAAACAGAAATAGATTAATGACACTCACTAATAGCACAGAGGCTCTAGTTTTGGCCGGTGGGTTTGGGACGCGATTACAATCTATTGTAAATAATGTACCAAAACCTATGGCTCCTATCAATGATCAACCTTTTTTATCCTATCTCCTGATATTTTTATACCGTCAAGGTATTCGACGAACTTATATTTCCCTTCATCATCTGCCAAAAACGATAACGCGTTACTTTGGTAATCATTTCCATGAAATGGAGTTGCATTATTTCATCGAGCCGAAACCATTAGGCACAGGTGGGGCGATCTTATTCTGTTTAAATCAAATTCAACCTACGCAACCCATTTTTATTTTGAATGGCGATACTTACTCTTCTTGCCCATTAAATTTGATGAAAGAATCTTATTTGAGGAATTTCCATAAAAAAAGCATTTTATCGGTAAGCATAACTGTCGCCCCACAAGCCAAACGCTATAACCGCCTCATCTTAAAAAATGAACGAATCACTTCCTTTCAGGCACATGAAGCCAATCTAAATTGGATTAATGCGGGCATCTATTTAGTTGCACCTGAACTTGCCCAGCATTTATCTCTCTTAGGCCGAGATCTATTTTCATTTGAGAATGATTTTCTGGATACCTATTGCCAGCGCTATTTTTTCCATGCTTTCCCTTTTTCAGGTACTCTTATTGATATTGGCGTTCCAGAAGACTATTGTCTCTTTCAAAAGAAAATGAAGACGGAAACGTTATGAATAAAATAAATCTTTCTTTGCTGTTACCTACAAGAGGACGTTCTCAACGGTTGAAACAGTTTTTAGATTCAGCTTATCAGACTGCATTACACTCCGAAAACATCGAAGTTGTCTTATTTATTGACGATAATGATAATTCTATGCATGATTTTGAGTATAAAAAACTTAAAATAAAAAAGTTAATCCAATCCCGAAATACAATGGGTTTCTATAATACTGCCTGCTTAGAAGTTTCCGAAGGCGAAATTATCATCGCCCTTAACGACGATGTTCTTATAAAAACTTTAAGTTGGGATAAAAAAATCGTAGACTTTCATCGAGCACAGCCTGATCCTGTTTATTTAGCTTACCCAAATGATTTGAATAAAAAAGGCAAATTACCTACTTTTCCGATTTTATCTCAGGCCACTTGTGAAGTGCTTCAAGCTGTTTTTCCAACTGCCTATCAGGGTTCTTTCTTAGATTTGCACTTATATGACATTTTTATGAGACTAAAAAAACTCCACTTGCATCGAGTCTTTTTTTTAAAGGAAATTGTATTTGAACATCTCCATTTTCGTAATAAAAAGGCTACAATTGATGAAACTTATAAATGCCGAGATCGATTTGGGGACGATAGAATTTTCATTTCATTAACCAAACTAAGGAAAGAAGAAGCGAATAGACTTATACGATATTGCTTCAAGTCCCATAACAGCACAAGTAGTATAACAATATCTCCTCCAACTGCTTTTGTTGCGAATGGCTTTATTAGAAGTATCGTATTTTACTTTTTAAATTTTCTTTTAGATAGATCCTTGCCGTGGAAATGGCGCATTTACTTACTTTATTATTTTACGGGACGTCTCATTTTCATGAAACTGTTTGATTAATAAAACGTCCATAAATATCATCAAAACGTATTACATCGTCTTCTCCAAAATATTCACCACTTTGCACTTCAATCACTAACAATAGCTGATCACTGGGGTTACTTAATCGATGTTTTGTACGTTTTTCAATATAAGTAGATTGATTAGGGTATAATCTAAAAACAGTCTCTCCCTTAATTACTTCTGCTTCGCCACTAACAACAACCCAATGCTCCGATCGACGGTGATGTAATTGCAATGAAAGCGCAGACTTTGGGTTAACCATTAAATACTTCACTTGATAATCAATCCCTGAAGCTAATTTTTCATAAAATCCCCACGGGCGATATATGCGTCTATGCTCTGTAGCAACAGAATCTTGCTGTAATTTCATTCGTTCGACAGCAATTTTAACTTCTTGCGCATATGATTTATCAATAACTAAAAGCGCATCTGTGGTATTAATTACTACTTCATCTTTAATGCCAATAGCGAGAACTCGCTGTCCTTCAGAACTAATAAGACAATTTTGACACTTTTCTGTTATGACATCGCCATAACATACGTTACCTTCACTATCACTCTCAGTAGCTTCACCCACGGATGACCAACAACCAAGATCGCTCCAACTTGTTCTCAATGGTAACATCACTGCTTTATCTGTTTTTTCAATCACTTCATAATCAATAGAACCTTCACGACAAAAACTAAAATTTTTATTCACTCGAAAAAACTCAGCCTGTAGTTTTGTTGATTGAAATGCAGTGATACTCTCCACAAAAATATCATGAGCTAGTTTATTTAATTCGTTTAAGTAATCTTTAGCCTTAAATAAAAATATCCCACTATTCCAAAAAAGTCTCCCTGCAAAAGAAATTCTTTTGCCATAGATAAAGAAGGCTTTTCAATGAATCGACTGACTTGAAAGCCATTTTCATCGAGGGCATTACCTTTTTTAATATAACCATAGCCTGTTTTTGGGGAATGTGGCTCCACACCAAAAACAACTAACTTATTTTTTTCAGTAAAATTAATAGCTGCTTCGACGGTATTTCTAAAATTATCACAATCCTTTAAATAATGATCAGAAGGCAAAACTAATAAAATAGAATCAGAATGAATGTATTCACAGGCGTACTTAGCTGCTAGTGCAATCGAAGGAGCTGTATTTCGAGGACACGGTTCCAAAATATAATGCACACAAGAAGGACCCATTTTTTCTAACTGATCTTTGCAAAGAAAATAATAATTATCGTTAGTAACAACGATTAGATCAGGAGCTCTGGAAACGTATTTAGCCCTTTCGGCAGTTTTTTGTAGCAAAGACAGCTTATCAAAAAGTTTACAAAACTGTTTGGGATAACTTTCTCTAGAAACAGGCCATAAACGACCCCCTACTCCTCCTGCTAATAAAACTGGAATTATGCACTTTTCCATTATCATCCTATACTCGCCATCTATTAACTAAAATGGGGTGGACGATGGGGATCGAACCCACGACAACCGGATCCACAATCCGGGGCTCTACCAACTGAGCTACGCCCACCAGATAATTTTTTCTTTGTGCCTCCTATTTTTGTGCTCAATCACTCAGACATGCACGCTAAAGCCTTTCTATTGGCCTTTGCTCTCGCGAAGGTAGGAATTCAGTTAAGTATGCTTTTCCTTATATTCTCTGAATTCTCACGAATGAACTGGGCTTTTTCTAAAGCACGCCCGGCAGGATTTGAACCTGCTACCTTCGGCTTAGAAGGCCGATGCTCTTCCGAGTGAGCTACGGGCGCTAGAACACTCCTCTAAAAATCACATGTATTATATCCTATCATTTCTGCTTTAATGCTAATGTCATCTCAATTTCGCTATGCTATAGACACTCGAAGTTTTACCATAATCACTTTTTTAACAATAGTCAAAGGGGATAAACTGCCATGTAAGACTGCCTCGCGGATTTCCACTCCTAGTTATTTCTGGCAAAGGC
Source organism: Coxiella-like endosymbiont (assembly GCF_024730665.1). Taxonomy (GTDB): domain Bacteria; phylum Pseudomonadota; class Gammaproteobacteria; order Coxiellales; family Coxiellaceae; genus Coxiella. Next base: position 990,396 of record NZ_CP084737.1, on the reverse strand, counting down.
GTATTTTGCTTTAACTAACATGCGCATGCACCCTATGATCAAGTTAAGAGCTCTGTTCCATGCCAGTCCATTTTCTTCCTATCAATCTGCTCATCAGCAATAGAAGAAGTCTTTAGCTTTGGTCCTTGTAAATCTTTAATGTTTGGAATATCTATTAAGGAAAGGGTTTAACTGGAAAGAAAGTAAGGGATCGGGGTAGAGGGATTTGAACCCCCGACATCCTGCTCCCAAAGCAGGCGCGCTACCAGACTGCGCTATACCCCGTCAGAATTAAGGAAAAAGGCGGTATTATACTGTCTCACCTCTGGAAACGTCAACTCTGGAGTATTTAAATCGAGCTAACTTGATGAATCTGAAATAAAATGGCAGAATACGAAGTTCGCAGTTTAGAAAAATTTCCCCCTACCAAAAGAAAAGAGGGGAGGTATTCGTGAATGACTTAAAATCCATTATTGAAAATGCCTATCGAGATAGAGAAAAATATCGGCCCAACTCTATATCTCACGATATTCAGCAGGCTGTCCGTCGTATCATCGAAGATCTCGATGAAGGAGAGATTCAAGTTACTGAAAAACAGAATAAAAAATGGATCACGCATGAATGGATAAAAATGGCTATTCTGTTATTTTTCAAAATCGAACGGTGCAAGACCTTCCATGCCGGCTATACCTCATTCTATGACAAGATACCTTTAAAATATTCCAATAGTGCTTCTCATCAAGCCAATATTCGAATTGTTCCTCATGCGCTAATTCGTAAAGGTGCTTATTTGGCGCCAAATACTATTTTAATGCCCAGCTATGTCAACATCGGGGCTTACATCGATTCTGGAACACTTATCGACACGTGGGCTACCGTAGGTTCTTGTGCCCACATTGGAAAAAACGTCCATATTTCTGGCGGAGTCGGAATAGGCGGTGTACTCGAACCTATTCAAGCCAGACCCACAATCATCGAAGATAATTGCTTTATTGGCGCACGGTCAGAAATTGTCGAAGGGGTAGTCATTGAACAGGGTTCTGTAATTTCGATGGGGGTATTTATCGGCCAAAGCACACCCATATACAATCGCCAAACCCAAGAAATTATTTATGGGCGAGTTCCTGCCGGTTCAGTCGTTATCTCAGGAAGTCTGCCCTCTCAAGATAAGAATTATAATCGTTATAGTGCGATTATTATCAAGCAAGTAGACGAAAAAACACGAAGTAAAATTTCACTCAATGAATTATTACGTGAAGGATAGATAATGTCCGAAACACTACAATTGCTCAAACAATTAATTGAACGTCGTTCTGTTACTCCTCATGATGCAGGCTGTCAAGTGATTTTAATGAATCGTTTAACTTCCGCGGGCTTTCAGTGCGAAAGTTTACCCTTTGAAGAAGTCACTAATTTTTGGGCGTGGCACGGAAAAGAACAGCCTTCCCTCATTTTTGCAGGTCATACCGACGTAGTCCCACCTGGAGATGAAAGCCAATGGGAATCACCGCCCTTCACTCCCACTGAAAAAGACGGTTACCTTTATGGCCGAGGTGCAACTGATATGAAAAGTGGATTATCTGCAATGATTGTTGCTGCCGAAAATTTTATTAAACGATATCCTAAACACAGAGGCTGCATCGGGTTTATTGTCACCAGTGACGAAGAAGGGCTCGCTAAAAATGGCACACAAAAAGTGGTGGGTTATTTGCGGAAAAAAATATCAAGCTCAACTATTGCATCGTCGGTGAAGCAAGTAGCAACCAGATGCTTGGCGATACCATTAAAATCGGCCGCCGTGGCTCCATGCATGGAGAATTAACCATAATCGGCAAGCAAGGCCACATTGCTTATCCCCACCTGGCAGATAATCCGATTCATCGCAGCTTTCAAGCGTTCGACGCTCTGATAAAAACTGAATGGGACAAAGGTAACGATCATTTCACCTCAACTTCGTTTCAATTTTACAGCATTGAGGCTAACGCTGACAATGTCATTCCAGCGATGTTAACTGCCAAATTTAATTTTCGTTTTGCGCCTGTTCACGCACCAGAAACACTGCAACAAAAATTAGAAAAAATCCTAAATCAGCATCAGCTTAATTATAAAATACGTTGGAATATTTCTAGTCCCTCTTTCTTTAGCAGCAACGGGAAATTAGCTATTGTCAGCCGACAAGCGATTAAAGAGATTTGTCACCTCGATACAGAACTGAACACTTATGGTGGCACTTCTGATGGCCGCTTTATTGCCCCAACAGGTTGCGAAGTTGTCGAATTAGGGCCGCTCAATCACACAGCTCATCATATTAATGAAAATATCCTTATTGTCGATTTAGAGAAACTATCGAAAATTTACTTTCGGATTCTTGAGCTGCTTTTAACGTAATAATACTGCGTCATGAAGCACTCTTTAAACTTAAGGAACCCAAAAAAACCATCATTCTAATAAAAGATAAAGTGATAAGCAGGCGTTATTGCATCTAACGAAAATCTAGTTTAACCTTGGGACCTGTATATGTTTAGGAGGAGAGATGCTCGAGTGGTTGAAGAGGCATGACTGGAAATCGTGTGTGCGTTAACACGCATCGAGGGTTCGAATCCCTCTCTCTCCATCAGAGCCTTGGTGGCTACAGAGGCTCCCTCGCGACAAATTTCCCGTGTGAATCCCGCTAGGCCTGGAAGGGAGCAACGGTGACGGTGAATTTGGGTGCCTGGATATAGCTTTTGTAGCTGCCTTTAAATATAGGAATTTTAAGCGTGGTTTATCAAGTCTTAGCGCGAAAATGGCGACCTCGAGATTTTGAGAATGTGGTCGGGCAATGGCCTGTAGTTCAAGCGTTACGTAATGCTTTAAACCGACAATATCTTCACCATGCTTATCTCTTTACCGGCACGCGGGGTGTTGGCAAAACTACGATAAGTCGCATCTTGGCTAAATGCTTCAATTGCAAAAAAGGTATCGGTGCGAATCCTTGTAACGAGTGCGAAAATTGTCATGAAATTGATATGGGCCGATTTCCTGATCTTTTTGAAGTGGATGCGGCTTCCCGCACTAAGGTCGAAGATATTCTTGAATTACTTGAAAACATACAATATGCTCCTACGAAAGGTCGCTTTAAAGTTTATTTAATCGATGAAATCCACATGCTTTCCGGTCACAGTTTTAATGCGCTTTTAAAAACACTCGAGGAGCCGCCTACTCACGTTAAATTTATTTTAGCAACTACTGATCATCAAAAATTACCCGTTACTGTTTTGTCTCGCTGTTTGCAATTTCATTTGACCCAATTGCTGCCTTCCCAGATCTCCGCTCATTGCCGACATTTATTGCAGGAAGAAAAAATCGAATTTGAAACCACAGCGATTGATTTATTAGCTAACGCCGCTAACGGTAGTGTGCGCGATGCATTAAGCTTACTAGATCAAGGAATCGCTTATGGCAATGGGAAAGTTTTAACTGAAAATATGAAAATCATGTTTCGAATGATTGAACCGACATTATTATTTGATCTTCTTGATGCACTTACTCTTAGATCTGGGAATCACTTACTCAAGTGTGTCAATGAACTCGTTCGACAAGGAGTGGACTTTTCTAACGCACTTGCTGATTTATTATCTTTACTGCATCAAATAGCTGTCCTTCAAGTTGTTCCGGATGCTCCTATAGAGAATAATAATGACCGATTACAGAAATTAATAAAAAAGCTTTCTCGCGAGGATGTGCAGCTTTTTTATCAAATTGGGCTGATTGGGCAACGAGACTTACCTTATGCTCCATCAGTACAAACCGGGTTTGAAATGACTCTACTGCGAATGCTTGCCTTTTACCCAGATTCCGACAATACCTTACCGGCTAATTTACTTCCAGTAACTGCTCAAAAATTAGAAACACCATGGCATCAGTTACTAACTCAACTAAATTTAACAGGCGCTGCTTTAGCATTGGCTCAACAATGTAGCTTTAAAGAAATGACCGAGACGAAGTTACATTTGACACTAAATCCGAAAAAAAAACCGTTATTACAACAAAAACAGGTAGAAAGAATAAGTGAAGCACTTTCTAAGCTTTTTAACCGTCTCATAACTGTAATGATTGATATTGATGGTTATCCAGATGAAACACCTGCTACAATCTCTAAACAAGAAACGCAAGATCATCGACTAATAGCAGAAAAAACCTTGATGAATGATGAACAAGTACAGCGGATCATACAAGCCTTTGACGCCAAACTCCTCACAGAAAGTATCGTTCTACATGAAAGGGGGCACTCATTCAGTCATCTAGCAAAACCGAAATCTATGGATTCCGCGGTCAAAGCAGAATAATAAAAAATGGCAGGAAGAATGGAGCATCAAGATGAAGGAAAACTAATAAAATCATCCAGAGGGTGCTATGATTAGAACGCTACCAAAACACTACGATAGATGGCAACTAGTACGTTTTTCGCTACAAATCAAAAAAAGCATCATCGATACCAGGAATGGAAGAATTGATGGAAAAATTCAAGAAAAGTAATTTGAAAAATAATCAAATCGAAAACCGTGAAATTATCGCAAAGTAGTATGCACGTTTTTGATGGTATTCGTAATATTTCATCAGCAGAAATAGAAAAAAGGTGGAGAAGATGTTTAGTCCACTAACTAAGGAGCTAATTAGTGCTTTGCAAAGCCTACCAGGAGTTGGACGAAAATCAGCACAGCGTATGGCTTTTTACCTGCTTTCAAAATCTGGACAAGCTAAGGGATTGGCTTTATCACAGGCACTAGAAACCGCCATACATCAAGTAGGTCAATGTAAATTATGCCAAATTTATACTGAACAATCGTTGTGTGATATTTGTCGCAATACTAAACGAGATCAAATGCTCTTATGTGTAGTTGAAAGCCCTGCTGATTTAGCAGCTATTGAACAAACACAGGTTTATTCAGGGCTATATTTTATGCTGCAGGGACATCTGTCGCCATTAGACGGGATTGGCCCACACGAAATAGGTATTCCTATCTTACTTCATCGTTTACAAAACGCAAATATTAAGGAGTTGATTATTGCCACCAATGTCACCATGGAAGGAAAAGCCACAGCGCATTATATTGCAAATCACATCGATCCCTTTAAAATAAGATGCTCACGCATCGCTTATGGTGTGCCCATCGGCGGCGAATTAGAATATCTTGATGGTGGTACATTGAGTCATGCTTTCCGTTCTCGAATCCCCATCGAAACGCATTAATAGATCGAGGCAATAATGATTGATAAATTTAATATTGGTAATTTGATGAAGAATGCAAAAAAATTCAGGAAATCATGCAAAAAGCGCAAGATGAACTGGCCAAAGTTCGCATTACAGGTGAATCTGGTGCTGGTCTAGTGAAGGTGAAAATCACCGCGAGACACGATGTGATCGGAATAAATTTGTCTGATGAACTACTTCAAGAGCCCAAAGAAATCATAGAAGACCTTATCAAAGCGGCTTTTAACGACGCCAGTCAAAAAGCCATTAAAATCACCCAAGAAAAAATGATATCTGCCAGCAATTTCGTTGGCGACATGGGCGATGAAGACGAAAATCATTAGAAGAAAGTCAGAAGCGAACTACATTTCTTTTTTCTCAAGGTCACCGGATCCTGGTTTTGGCCAGGCGTTTAAGACGGTTTTTATCAAAGTAGCCAACGGAATTGCAAAAAATACGCCCCAAAATCCCCAAATACCGCCAAATACCAACACAGATAAAATAATCATAATTGGATGTAAATCCATTGCGCCTGAAAACAATAAAGGCACTAATAAATTGCCATCTAGAGTGATAATAACCGAATAGACAATCATTAAATAAGCAAAATGTGGAGATAACAAGCCCCATTGCATTAAACTCACAATAGCAATGGGAATGGTAACAATAATTGCACCGATGTAAGGGACAATAACAGATAAACCTAATAAAACACCTAACAAAAAGGCATATTGCAATCCCAGCGTTGCAAAAGCAATAACAGCAACTACACTCACAATGAGAATTTCAATCACCCGTCCTCGCACATAAGCACCAATTTTCTGGTTCATTTCATGCCAGACGATTCGAATTAATCCACGACGTTCTGGCAGAAAATGACTCAACCAATGGCTGATAGTGCTACCATCTTTTAAAAAGAAAAAGATTAATAAGGGCACCAAAATAAAATAAAGAATAATTTCAATAAAACCGGGAATTGACGATAATGAAAAAGATAAAATAAAACGACCAATACGGGCTGATTGATCTTGCAAATAAGCAGCCACATTATCTAATGGATTAGCAGGAAAAAATTTAGGATAACGACGTGCAAGATCCGTCATCCAAGCTTGTCCTCTATTGACCGCTCTCGGAAACTCATGAATCATTCCAACCAACTGTTTCCACATCAATGGCAAAAACCCAAATAAGGCGAGCAAAAAGAGGCCTAAAAAAATATATAAACCACTGTGACAGCCAACCAATGCGGTAAATACCACCGTTTGAGCCACCGGACAGGGGAGGCGAATAAATAAGCAACAACCACACTAATTGCTACAGGCAATAAATACTGTCCAAAAAATTCAATGAGCAAAAATCCAAAAAGTAAAGTAAAAAATAAAGCTAATGCTTCAGGATCTGAAAAATGTTTTGCAAACCAGTTAGAAATATCTTGCAAAATAGGGTTATTATTACACACTAATGTTGAGTCTCTATAGTTTTGATCAGTTGAATCATTTCCATCGCTACATCAACCGTTTGAGCTCCTTTATTTCCATGGTCACCACCTGCTCGAGCGAAAGCCTGCCCTTCGTTTTTAGTGGTCAATACACCAAAAATAATAGGAATTTCGTATTCCAAGGCAACTTGTTGACATCCCAAACTAACTTGTTCGCAAACGTAATCATAGTGACTAGTCTCACCCTGAATGACAGCTCCCAAACAAATAATGGCCTTATAATTTTCCGTTTTTGCCAGCCGCTTTGCTATTAATGGGATTTCCACAGCGCCTGGTACCCAGAACGTTTTAACTGTTTGATCAGGAATACCGAACTCGGTCAAACGCGCAATAGCGCCATCCAATAATTTTTTCGTTACCTGTTCGTTAAAACGACCTACTACAATGGCGATTTTAATTGGCTGTGTCATTTATCATCTCTGCCAAATTTAACAGATGTCCAAGCTTTTCACGCTTTGTCTGCAAATAACGAATGTTATCGCACGTCGGCGCAGTTTCCAATGCCACTCGTTCGACCACCTCAATGCCATACCGTCGCAAACTTTTTAGTTTGTCGAGATTATTTGTTAACAGGCGAATTTTTTGTATGCCTAACGCACGCAACATTTGGGCTGCCAATCCATAATCCCGCATATCAGCCCCAAAGCCCAACTGATAATTAGCTTCCACCGTATCCCATCCTTCTTCTTGCAGGGCATAGGCTTTTATTTTATTAGCCAAACCAATACCTCGGCCTTCCTGACGTAAATAAAGCAAAACACCACCTTGTGTGGAAATTTCGTCAATAGCGGCGTGCAATTGCCACCCGCAATCACAGCGTGCCGAACCAAACACATCACCCGTTAAACATTCTGAGTGCATGCGCACTAAACAAGCTTTATCCGCTTCAATTTTTTCGTTAATCAATGCAATATGTTCTAAATGGTCAATACGACTGCGGAAGGCTTTAATTCTAAATTTTCCACGATTTTTAACTGGTAATGTTGAAGCAGAAATTTCGTCAATTAGTATTTCATTGTTAATCCGATAAGTAATTAAATCGTGAATACTAACCAGTGGCATATTGTGTTTTTCTGAAAAGTCATATAAATCAGGTAATCGTGCCATACTGCCATCTTCTTTTAAAATTTCACATAACACGGCTGCCGATTTTAATCCTGCCAAGCGGCACAAATCGACACCACCTTCTGTATGCCCTTGTCGCATTAACACGCCACCATCTTTCGCTTTTAATGGGAATATATGGCCTGGCATCACTATATCACCCGGCTTACTGTTTCCATCAATAGCAATTTGGATAGTTCGTGCTCGATCTTGCGCTGAAATTCCCGTCGTGACATCATAGGCGGCCTCGATGGATACACCGAATGGAGTTTGGTATCGCGAGCGATTTCGTACCACCATCATCGGAATATCCAATCGTTCGAAGTCACACGCTAACATTGGCAAACAAATTAATCCTCGCCCATAAAGCGTCATAAAATTGATATGTTCTGATGTCACATGTTCAGCTGAGACAATCAAATCGCCCTCATTTTCGCGTGATTCATGATCAACCAAAATAATCATTTTGCCTTGTCGCAGCGCTTCAAGAGCAATTTCAATAGTATCAAATGATTTGCGCATGCTGTATTCTCTCCTGAGTAGTTTTAATAATTATTTTTGCCACCATATCAAATTCAATATTCGCCTGTTGACCGAGTTTTAAATCACATAGATTTGTTTGTTCCAGCGTATGGGGAATTAACATGACGGAAAAATCACCTTTCATCACTTCATTAATGGTTAAACCTACGCCATTGACCGCTATACTACCCTTTTGAATTAAATAAATTCGCGATTTATCCGAAATACCTTCAAAATTCAGTTGAATAAATCCAGCTTGTTTTTTTTGTGTACCCAGCATAGCGGTCTGGTCGACATGCCCTGAAACAAAATGCCCTCCTAGCCGGTCTGTTAGGCGTAATGCGCGTTCTAGATTCACCCGTTCTCCTATTTGGTAATTTCTCGCTTTTGTACAACCCAATGTTTCTCTAGATAAATCACAAGAAAAACTACCAGATTTTATCTGTACTACCGTCACACAAACTCCATCCACTGCAATACTTTCACCCCGTTGTAAGTTGCGAAAATGACTACTAACCCACAACACCGTGAGATCGGCCAATTTTTCGATTGAGTGTATAACACCACAATGATCAATAATACCAGTAAACACAATATATCCTCAAAGTGCTAAGCCTTCACGATTATCTGGACGGACACTCCTATATTTTAGCTGTATCAATATGGGGGTGTCCGTCCAGATATCCATGCTCCTCGTTTTCTCGGATATAAAAAAACGCGCCGGCTGAGAGCTTCTCCAACCCAAATTAGCTTCCCTTCAAAGAACGGAAATAACAAAGACGTTCAACCTTCTTTCATCCGGACTTTAACCGTCACTCTAGAATTTACTATCAACGCACCAGGCCTGTTTTCTCAAATCGAGAAAGCTTGCGCTATATTTCAAAGAAACCCACAGTCAACAGAAAACCCTTCCATCCAGTCCTGAAAGTATTTATCCTACTGTAGCAAAGATAAACCATTTAAGTCAACAGATTGAAGGAAATACATTTGTGTGTGATTTAGGATAGAATCCTAAATGAGATGAAGGCAAAAAATCAAACAATTTCAAAACATGAAGAGGTAGTTTTATTGCAGCTTGAGTATCTTCTGGAGACTTAATATGCTAGTTTCCAAGAGATATCACCTCTAGACTATGGCGAATAAAGACGGGTTTCCTTAGGAGAAGGAAAGAAGCTATGGATTACTCGAATCATTTAATTCAGTAAAGTAGTTTAAACATCAATGAGCATATTATCATACCTCGTGAATCAAATATTGCGTGCCTGTACGAATCAGGAAAAAGAAAAAGGAAACGGAAATGTCATAAAAATTGAACCTCACAGACAGTATCCTTCCCATATTGATGCCATTGGATAGCATGTTCCAAAAAAGAAAAAGGTGTTTTAAAAGCTGAAGTAGCACAGACTCCGAGGATTTTTGGAGAAATATAAATCAAGGCGCGATTGAGTAAGTTTTTGCTTAGGAAGGATTCAAAACAATAGCCACCAGCTTCAATCCATAAATCGTGGATGCCATCGTTACCAATAACATCGAGTATCTTACTCAAATCTAAAACGCCCCTTCTTCCAGTTATTTCGATACATCGAATGTTTCTATCGATCAGTGCTTGTTTTCGTTTTTCATCTGCTTGTTTCTCATGAAATATAATGATTTTTTCTGCTGATTCATGAATCATCGCGGTAAATGGTAAACGGAGATTGGAATCTAGGATATAAATCGTTTTTTTTATTTCCTTACCATACAAACGCACATTTAATTTTGGATCATCTTTCAAGATGGTATTAATTGTAGTTAACAGCGCATCGCTTTTCTTACGATATTCAAAAGTATACTTTTTTAGCTCTTCCCCTGTTAACACAACGGGTTCACCTTTGGACCCTGCGATTTTCCCATCCAGACTTAACGCTAATTTTGCTGTTGTCCAAGGACGTTTGTGTTTCGTCCAATGACGATAACTTTCATAAAATGCGTTAATTTCAGGTAATTCAATAAAGAAACAACGAATTCCTGCTTTTTCTAATTGTTGAGCTCCATTACCTGACACAACAGAATTTGGATCTCGTAATCCATAATAAACTGATTTAATACCGGATTGAATAATCAAATCGGTACAGGGAGGCGTCTTTCCATAATGACAACAAGGTTCTAAAGTCACATACAAATCGCAATCCTTTGCATCTTCTCCAGCAGATCGGATGGCTTCTACTTCCGCATGAGGAAGACCACTTCGTTTATGAAAACCCGTTGCGATAATTTTATCTTCTTTCACCAACACCACGCCTACGGCAGGGTTAGGAGCACAAAATCCGCGCCGTATTTTTGCTAACGACAAGGCTTTTCTTAAATAAGAAATCAGAAAATCATTTATCATTTTAATAATGATTGCAGATTATCGCTAAAAATCAATCCTATAAGAAAAAATAAACGACTAGCTAACTGTATATTATTCTGTATAAACCAATAAATAATAGGGAGCGTCTCTTGAATCACCTTGATTCTTTGTAACACTAATTGTTTATAGGGTAGACGAATGGAAATACAGTGATGTATTTTCAAAAGAGATCCCCAATAATTACTCAACCACATATTAAAAATTGCGCTCAATAAATTTCTTCCTTTTCTACGCATGGTATGCAAGCAGGCATAAAAAATGAAATTAGGGATAATGGCACGTGAAACGACCAATGCCCTTTTAATACTTGAACAACTACCTCGGATAATTTTGTGTATCTGGATTAGTAGTTTTTAATGCAATATTGACGCCCACTTTTGATTTTTCGATCTCTTGAAAACATTCAGCTAACAGGTATGTGTTCATCAGTAAATGTTATACTAAACCAACTGCCTAGCCCAATGTATACCATTTTCGATACAAAATCATGCCATTAGTAGTGAAGACCTAATCACGGGTCATGAAAAATGACTACCTTCTCGTTGCGCGTTAACTGTACGTTAAATTCCACCCATTTCACACTCAACTCTTTCACCTTTCAAATAGAAGCCGGTATATTTTCAGGTATGGCTAAAAGTACACTCCAATGTACGATTATCTTTGATAATTTGAGTTTCATTTTTTTCTAAAACAGTGCTTACATCCTACCAAAAACCTTGCTACTATTGTGGCAATTTTTCTCGGATCTAAAGATTCAGGATTTGTCTATGCCAAAAATACTTAATAACCGTCACTATACCCATGAAAGGTTAATGCGCTATGCTAGAATGCTTGGTTTTGGCGACATCCATATAAAAATTGATTCAAATACAGGGCTACATGCTATCATTGCTGTTCACAGTACAAAGCGTGGCCCCGCCATTGGCGGTTGTCGTTTCTACTCTTACCATTCTATTGATCTGGCCCTAAAGGATGCGATTCAGCTTGCTTACATGATGACTTTGAAAGCAGCTTTTACTGATTTACCACATGGCGGTGCAAAAGCAGTCATTTTAAAACCCTCTAAAATTATAAATCGCGAAGCACTCTTTCGCTCTTTTGGGTATTTTGTGCACCATATCAATGGTCGTTATATTACAGCCATGGATATTGGCACGACCACCCAGGATATGGATATCATCGCCGAATGCACGCCACATGTTATCGGTGCAGCAGGAACTGATAAATTACAAAGCGATCCTTCACCATTTACCGCACGCGGCATTTTTCTTGGCATTAAGGCGGCTGTTAAATTCAAATTAAATCGTGATACGATAGAAGGATTACATGTGGCAATCCAAGGCGGCGGTAAAACTGCTTACAGTTTGGCTCGTTTTCTGCGTCAAGCCGGTGCAACCATTTCTATGTGTGATACCAAACTAGAGGCCACTCAACAATTTGCGGATGAATTTCAAGCACGTGTTGTCCCACCAGAAACAATTTATGATGTTCCATGCGATATCTTTTCACCCTGTGCTATTGGCGGGGTTATTAACCTAAATACACTCAACCGTCTTCAGACATCTATCATCGCAGGCTCTGCCAACAATCAATTAGCCCATCGGAAATATGGGATTATTGCTCATCAGCGAGGACTTTTGTATGCACCCGATTATGTGATTAATGCCGGTGGTTTAATTCAAGCAGCATCCGTTCACGATTATCACAATATCGATATTGCCAATCGATTAATTGATAACCTCTATGATTGTCTTTTAGAATTATTTGATCGCTCAGCAAAAGAAGATATTCCTACCACTGAAGTAGCTGATTTGATAGCCAAAGAGAAACTGACAGCAACTTCTAACCAGCTGGAGAGTGTATGATATGACAGCGAAAATGATGACAGTAGCTAATTTTTCGATTCCTTATTTACGATTTCTCGATGCAAACAGTCATCCTACCCAGCTCTTTCCTGAATTCGTAAATCCCGATAGTTTACTTTACCTCTACCGCCAAATGGTTCTAATCCGTCATTTCGATAATAAAGCCGTCAGTTTGCAACGCATCGGTAAAATTGGCACTTTTCCTTCATCGCGTGGACAAGAAGCCGTAGGAGTAGGTACAGGTAATGCTATGCAAGAAGAAGATATTTTTTGCCCTTATTACAGAGATCAAGGAGCCTGTCTTGAACGCGGAATAAAATTGTCGGAACTTTTAGCTTACTGGGGGGCGACGAGCGCGGAAGTCATTATTCCAATCCTCATGTGAAAGAAGATTTTCCTAATTGTGTTCCTATTGCAGCGCAATTATTACATGCAGCTGGTGTAGCTTACGCGGTGAAATATCGTAAACAAAAACGCGCCGTACTAACTATTTGCGGTGATGGAGGGACCTCTAAAGGGGATTTTTATGAGGCTATTAATTTAGCTGGCTGTTGGCAATTGCCTTTGGTATTTATAGTTAATAATAATCAATGGGCCATTTCAGTAGCTCGCTCTCAACAAACCTCTTGCCAGACATTGGCACAGAAAGCCATTGCAGGCGGGTTCAAAGGTTTTCAAGTTGATGGCAATGACATCATTGCAGTGCGTTATGCTGTTTCAAAAGCCTTGGAAAAGGCTCGCTATGGTGGTGGACCCACGTTGATTGAAGCAGTTACATATCGTTTATGCGATCACACCACCGCTGATGATGCGACACGTTACGCGCCTTCGGAAGAATTTAAAGCTGCGTGGAAAATAGAGCCAATCTCTCGCCTTAGACACTATCTCGAATCTCAACATTTGTGGTCTAGAGAAAAAGAAGCAGAACTGCAAAAAGAACTAGCTCAAGAGGTCGGACAGATTATCGAAGAATTTTTGAATATACCACCACCAAAATCAACGGACATATTTGATTATTTATACGCGGAACTTCCACAGTCACTAAAGAAACAACGTGAAGAATTTTCCGAGTGTGAAATATGAGTAAAATTACCTTGATTGAGGCCGTTAATCAGGCACTCGCTTATGAAATGACAAAAGATGATTCTGTTATCGTTCTAGGTGAAGATGTCGGCATTAACGGTGGTGTTTTTCGTGCAACAGTAGGTTTACTTAAAAAATTTGGAACCGAGCGGGTATTAGATACCCCTTTAGGGGAAAGTATGATTGCTGGTATCTCCGTAGGAATGGCGACTCAAGGGCTAAAACCCGTAGCTGAATTTCAATTCGAAGGTTTTATTTACTCTGGTTTAGACCATATCCTTAGCCATGCTGCGAGAATGCGTAATCGAACGCGGGGACGTTTGCATTGTCCCATCGTTTATCGCGCTCCTTTTGGAGGCGGCATTCATGCACCAGAGCATCATTCCGAGAGCATGGAAGCCTTATTTGCCCATATCCCTGGTCTACGCGTTGTTATTCCTTCTTCTCCGGCTCGGGCTTACGGTCTATTGTTAGCTTCCATTCGCAATCCAGACCCTGTTCTCTTTCTCGAACCGAAGCGGATTTATCGCTTAGTGAAGCAAGAAGTTCCCGATGATGGTAAGGCATTATCACTCGATCTCTGTTTTTTATTGCGTGAAGGAGATGATATCACTTTAATCACTTGGGGCGCTATGATCAAAGAAACTTTGGAAGCTGCAGAAGCCCTTGCCGCTCAAAATATAGAGGCTGAAGTCATTGATGTCGCTACAATTAAGCCATTAGACATGGAGACAATTTTACAATCCGTGGAAAAGACTGGGCGCTGCGTCATCATCCAGGAGGCACCACTCACTGGTGGTGTTGGCGCAGAAATCGCTGCTGGTATTGCTGAACGCGGATTATTGTCATTGTTAGCTCCTGTCAAACGCGTAGCTGGTTATGATACGGTGATACCGTACTTCAAATTAGAAAAAATATATGCCAAGCACTAACCGTATTATCAAAACTATACAATCAGTGTTGGAGTGCTCCTTATGAAAATATTCAAATTACCTGACCTAGGTGAAGGATTGCCGGATGCTATCATTCGAGAATGGTACATTAAAGTGGGTGACGAGGTAGATGTGAATCAACCGTTACTGGCAATGGAAACAGCAAAAGCATTAGTGGACGTGCCTTCCCCCTTTATAGGTAAAGTTAAAAAATTATATGGTGAAACTGGCGATACGATCGAAACGGGACATCCGTTGATTGGGTTTGAAGGAGAAGCTGAAGAACCTGAAAAATCGAAAGATGCAGGCACTGTTGTGGGAGTAATTGAATCTGGTGAAACCGTCCTACAAGAATCCGTGTTTGGCATTTCCGACAAACTTACTAAAAAAAATCTATCAAAGCAATTCCTGCTGTTCGTATGCTGGCAAAAAAATTGGGAGTCGACCTTTCTTCTATCACGCCTAAAGGCAGCATGATACGTGCTGAGGAAGTTAAGGAAGCAGCCCAACTACCAGAAACCTCTAAACACCACAAAGTCGAAGGGAAATTCACTCCATTATCAAATGTTCAGCGGGCAATGGTGCAGAGCATGTCTCAATCCCACCGAGGCGTGGTGCCAGTAAGTTTAATGGATGATGCAGATCTACATAGCTGGTCGGGGAAACAAGATATTACTCTTCGATTAATTCGGGCTATTGAAGTAGCTTGTAAGGAAGTACCGATTATGAATGCTTATTTCGACGGTGAGGCCATGCGATATCAATTAAACGAATCTATCAATGTAGGCATGGCGGTAGATACACCACACGGCCTGTATGTTCCGGTGTTGAAAGATATTGCCAGAATCAACGATGCCGAGTTGCGCCAAAAAATCAATCTATTTAAAGAACAAGCTCAAAGCCGAAGTTTCCCACCAGACGATCTACAAGGAAAAACCATCATGCTCTCCAATTTCGGCACTGTTGCTGGCCGCTACGCCAATCCCATATTGATTCCACCGATAGTAACTATCATTGGTGTTGGACGTATACGGGATGCGGTTGTTCCAGAAAATGGCAGTCCTGCTATTCACCGAATACTGCCGCTTTCTGTGACAAGCGATCACCGCCTTATAAGTGGCGGTGAAATTGCTCGCTTTTTAAAGATATTAATTGTTTCACTTAAAACTTTCCACCTCAAGGTTTAATTTATTTCTTAATTTTTCGTTAATGATAGAATAAATAAGATTCCACAAAATTTATCAATAAATACCTACGTTTTATTAATATTTTAATTTTCTATCATTTAGAGAAATTAAAATTGACTTAGCCCTAATTAGTTTCCATCGGCAGAATTCTTATACCCATGGTGAACGTTTTTAGATGAATCAACAGAGGAACTCTAATAAGGCCTTTCAATCTTCTCGGTGGTAGGCTTGCTAACGAAATCTTGATCCTATCTTCTAAACTCTTTTAACATTTACTCTTTTCTCGGCTCAACACATGGGCTATCATCGCAACAATTAGGATAGGATTTTACCTTCATGACCGTCGAATTTCACGTACCAAAATTTAACCCACGTTCGTCCATCAATCCGATATCCATGAGAATTAATTCGTAATCAACTATTTTTAATTTTTTCTAATGTTTCTCGGCAGTTAAAGTGACACCAACTATACACTTATACACTCAATCTCTTCTAAGTAAAGCCTTTTCAATAGTTTGAAATAATTTATCATCTTCGACTAACATACGTACATCCTTTTAATGTTTCAAATTTTTTGTTTTTAGTTTAATCGACATAATCGCATTTTTAAGGTAATTCGAAGTTGAGAAGACACTATTTCACAGCGGATATAAATCAGATTGATCCTTTATTTATTGGCTGATAACATAAATTTCTTCACTAAAATGGAGATAAGTCTTTTCGCGATACTTAACTTAATCCAACCTTAGTCATTTTCATAAGCATTGGTATAAATCGGTGGCATCATTCGATTCAAACGATCAAAAATAGTACCATCTATCTTTAGGTAATCTAAATATCAAAACCCTTCTGAAATTTTCAGTAAAGTTTCGTCGTCCTCAACAAAATAAACAAATACATCGATGCTATCTTTCCTGTAAATTTAACTGCATTACTGACTAGATTAAGAAAAATAAAACGAATATAACTAAGGTTAACCGATTGTATATTAAGCAGCGATGGAACATAATGTACACTAGTGCTAATTCTCTTTTGACTAACTTGATTATGGAAAAGAGAATGGAAAATTTTACTATAAAAGTAATTAATCATCTTAAGTCAAACTAAGAACATCTTACTTTCAACTTTTTCACTTCAAGACGAATAAGATCTGGAATATTTTCAACAAAATTTAAAAATAAATGAACCGTATATTCAAATCATTAATTAACGCCCACTACTCTTTTGCATATTCACACATATTTAAAATTTAGGCCATACCTAAAATGCTATTAATAGGTATACATAAATCATGACCAACATTGTCAATAGACTCAGATTTTTTCTGATCCGACAATGCAGCTTATAGCTTCTTCGCTTTTAGTAATTTTGTTCATCAGAACGACTAAAATACATGTGATTGTAGTTTTGCCGATCTTCCCCCATGTGTTTTTCGGGATGAAGAAAGAACACGCTATAGTGGTCGCAAGGCAGATGTACCACAACGATCCTATATTTGATAAAGAATTATGAGAATCTCTTTTATAGATAAGGATATCGCATACACTCACACTCTATCACCTTTCTGCAGAAATGAAAATTCAAAGAATGATTGTCATGTATACTCTTACATAAATGTGTCAATTAGTCTGCCCACACACGAGCATTGCGAAACATCCGCATCCATGGACTCATCTCTTTCCATTCTTGAGGATGCCAGGATAATTGCACGGTGCGAAAAACACGCTCTGGATGAGGCATTAAAATTGTGATGCGACCATCAGGTATGGTAAGTCCTGTAATGCCCTCTGGACTGCCATTGGGGTTAGCCGAATAAATTTCTGTGGGTTGACCATTATAATCCACATAACGTAAGGCAATAAGCTTATTCTTATTATTTTCTATGAGTTGCCCCCTTTTTTTTGAAAGACAGCCCGTCCTTCACCGTGAGCAACAGCGATCGGTAACTGGCTTCCTGCCATATCTTTGAAAAAGATAGATGGTGACTCAGAAATTTCAACTAAAGCTAAACGCGCCTCAAATTGTTCTGACGTATTGCGCTCGAAAGCTGGCCAATTTTGAGCTCCAGGAATTAAAGATTTCAAATGAGAAAAGAGTTGGCATCCATTGCAAATTCCCAAAGCAAAACGATCAGAATTATGAAAAAATGAAGCAAATTCGTCTCGCATTTTGGAATGCATTAAAATTGATTGTGCCCATCCACGACCGGCTCCTAACACGTCACCAAAAGAAAAACCACCACATGCTACGAGTCCCTTAAAATCCACTAAATTAACTTCACCGCTTAATAAATCACTCATATGTACGTCTACGCTCTCAAAACCCGCTAAATAAAATGCTGCTGCCATTTCACGATGACCATTAATTCCTTGCTCTCGTAAAATAGCTACACGCGGTGGTTTGCCTTTGTTAAGATAGGGTAAAACAATATCTTCTTCGATATCAAAAGTGGCTATCGCGGTTAATCCCAAATTTTTTTTGTTTAATGAATAATCAAATTGTTGCTTGGCACAGTCCGGATTATCTCTAAGGGATTGCAAACGATAACTTGTTTCGCTCCACCACTTTTGGAGTGTCGTGCGGGTTTCTTGATAGAGTATTTTTTCTTGAAAATTAATCACTATTTCATCCGAATCATTAGTCTCCCCAATAATATGGGCATGGGCTTTTAAACTAATTTTCTCCAGAGTAGTGAATATTTCCTCCACATTTTCTTCTTTGACTTGAATGACGGCGCCCAGTTCTTCAGTAAATGCACTAGCTATCGGATGAGTGCCTAGTGAATCTAACTTAATAGTAACGCCTATACGTCCAGCAAAAGCCATTTCACAAATTGTAACGAATAAACCACCATCAGAGCGGTCGTGGTAGGCTAATAATAATTTTTTTCGACTGAGAAATTGAATTACTTCAAAGAAATGACGTAACAAAATAGGGTCATCAACATCGGGTGGTTGTTGACCCAATAAATTATACGTTTGTGCTAAGCATGATCCACCCAATGAATTAGCGCCACCCCCTAAGTCAATTAACAATAACTTGGTTTTTACTCTTGCTTCTATTTGTAATTGGGGTGTTAGTGTATTACGTACATCAATCACAGGTGCTATCGCGGTAATAATTAGTGAGAGGGGGATGTAACGGTTTTATTTTGGTCTTCATCCACCCAAGTAGTCTTCATAGATAACGAATCTTTTCCTACAGGAATACAAATCCCTAATGCGGGACACAATTCTTTGGAAACGGTTCGCACCGCTTCATACAAACCCGCTCCTTCCCCTGGAGCATCTGCTGCAGCCATCCAATTCGCCGATAATACCAGGTGAGACAGTGTTTCAATGGATCCAGCGGCGGCTATATTAGTGATGGCTTCTCCTATCGCCATCCGTGCTGATGCTGCCGGATGAATAATAGCTATGGGGGACCGCTCACCAATAGCTAAAGCTTGTCCTTGAAATCCTGTAAAACTGTGAGTGATTACGGCAACATCAGATACGGGTACTTGCCACGGCCCTACCATTTGATCTCGGACGACCATTCCTCCTACTGTCCTATCACCAATCGTAATTAAAAAACTTTTATCGGACACGCAAGGGTATTGCAAAATGCGTTTTACCACTTTGGACCAATCCAAATCTGTACTCTTAACATCGAAAGATTGCATCCAATCACTGCTGACATCCCATGTCTTAATTTGTTCACCATGGTTTCCCTTCATCATTCTGCAGCTTGACCGATAAGAAAATAAACCTACCTGAGAAGAAGTAATATTCTCTGCAGGCTGAAATGGCAACGCAAGCTGTTTATCTGCACATTGCAAAGGCGGGATATCTTTAAACAACAAAGATAATGGAAGATTAATAGGCTGATTATTAAAATACTCATCATTTACAATTAGCTTTTTATTCCGCGTAGCTCGACCAACCACAGCGAAAGGACAACGTTCTCGTTTAGCAATATTATGAAAGACTCTCAACGATTCTGCTCTAATAGCCAACACAAATCGCTCTTGCGCTTCATTGCACCAAATTTCAAGTGGGGTCATTCCGGGTTCTACGCTAGGTATATCCCGTAATTCAAATTCACCACCACATCCTGTAGTATAAACCAATTCCGACAATGCATTCGATAATCCTCCCGCACCGACATCATGGATGCTTAAAATTGGATTATCACTCCCTAAAGAAGTGCAAACGTTAATGACCTCTTGTGCCCGACGTTGCATTTCTGGATTGGATCGTTGAACTGAAGCAAAATCTAAAGATTCTGTAAATGCTTCACTATTTCGCGAAGAAGCTGAACCCCCACCTAACCCAATCAACATTGCAGGGCCGCCCATAATAATTAATAATGCACCCTCGTCAAAATTTTCTTTTTCAATTTGAGAATGACGAATATGACCAATGCCGCCAGCAATCATAATAGGTTTGTGATAGCCATGTTGACCATATTCCAACGTTCGAAAATAACCACAAACATTCGGTCGCCCAAATTCATTATTGAATGAAGCAGCGCCAATGGGTCCATGTAACATGATGTCTAACGCAGATGCCAATAATTTCGGTTTACTTTTTTCTATTTCCCAAGGTTGTAAAAAACTAGGAATTTTCAGGTGTGATACAGAAAATCCGGTCAATCCCACCTGACTTTGCGCGCCTCGTCCTGTGGCCGCTTCATCACGAATTTCGCCGCCACTGCCAGTCGCCGCACCTGCAAAAGGTGAAATAGCAGTTGGATGATTATGCGTTTCTACTTTTAGCACAGTGTGTATGAACTCTTTTTGTATCCCATAAAGATTGTTAGCTGGATTAATAGAAAAATGATCCATTGTAGAACCTTTTATAACCGCCGCATTATCTCGGTAAGCTACCATCACTTGGTCAGGATGTGTTTTATGCGTATAACGAATCATTGAGAATAAAGATTCATCTTTGTGTTGTCTATCAATCGTCCATTCCGCATTGAAAATTTTATGTCGACAATGTTCGGAATTTATTTGAGCGAACATCATTAACTCAACGTCAGTAGGATTACGATTTAATTTCTTAAAAGCACTTAATAAATAATTAATATCATCATTACTTAAAGCTAATCCAAAATTTTGATTAGCTTCTTTTAATGCTATTTCTTCTTTTTCTAGAAGATTGATTGAGTTAAACGTTTTAAATAAAGGATACTCAAATAATAATGCCAAATCATCGGCGGAAAATAAAATGGATTCCACCAAAGGATCATATAATTCTAAAATGATAGCCTGCGCACTCTGTTCATCAGTTGGTGAGATTCCTTGCACAACATAGTAAATTCCCCTTTCAATTCGATTAACGGGAATTTTACAGTTATTGGCGATATCAGTGGCTTTCGATGACCAAGAAGAAATCGTCCCTATTCGAGGCACGACCCAAAAGGCGCAATCTTCGCTGGATTGGGAATGATGACAAAAATAAGCATTAGGCAATAAGCATTCTAACCGATCTAGATCATTACTATTTAATCGACTGTCATCACAATCAACAAAATAACCAAATTTCGCTTTAATAGCCCGAATACTAGGCTCCTTTTGCTGTAAACTGGAGAAAATTTGTTGTTGGCGAAATGCAGTATAGGCGTTAGCGCCCTGTAAAAATAGCATAATTAAACCTCAAAAATAAAAGTGACATCTTATCATCTCAAATTCATCTCATCTTCCCACTATAAAAGCAGAAATCTTAAAACATAATGAACTCAATATTAAAAATATCTTCGCGCTCCAATCCATCGCTAACAAACTACTTTAAAAATAACGGAATAATTTATTTTTTCTCAATGCCAGAAATCCCTCTCTTACTATATCCTATATGAAATATCACATAAACTTGACAGTATATTACTTCCACCAGAGCTCTATCGACTAATGTCCATTTTATAACTATTAATAGGAAAAGTAGCTGTTTCTGGCGCGTTTATGGTTTATTATAGTATAGGAGCTGCCAAAGCGATCCATTCAACAAATGGCTTCGTGATTTGCCGTAACTACATTAGTCTTTTTGGTTAAGGAACTTTTTTATACTGTTTTTTATACTGTAAACTACTAGATAGCGCTTTTTGCGTGGATTATCTTTGAAATTTTTCATGTCACACATTTTTGATAAATGATTCGTGTACTTTTATCTATTTGAAAGAAGCTGGGAATTTATTTTAGTATATTGATTTTTAAAATATTTTACACATAATATCGCTGCTTCTACTGTTTTCACAAAAAGAAACACCATTCCCAAAGACAGACAAAATAAATCATTTCGCATAGCATTTCGCGAATTAGACTTTTCATGACGTCTTCTTGGAAATATTCAGAATTCGTCTTTTCAAAGCGACCCATGTACTCGAAAACACCGTAAAGCTGATTGTTTCTGCGCTTAGAGAAATCTTCATGAGTTCAATATCCGTTTGCACTTGAGTTACTCACAATTTTAAACTCAGTTTTTAATGTCAGTTGATAAGTACTGCTAAGTAACCTTGTCCCGTTCACTCAAGACTGCAGCTCTAGACTCCGCGTGTGCTGCTCTACAGTCTTTGGATTCATTCTCTGCTTTCTTTCTAGTTTTTCTGCAAAGAAGCGTGTTAAAAGTAATACGAGCCACGTTAGGTGTCTACTCTATAATTCAGTGCAATAACCGTAGAATACGAACTAAACTTTTTAGCAGAAATAATCAATAATCAGCTTTCCATCATCATTAAGCTGGTATTACCGCCAGCAGCAGTGGTGTTAATAGTGAGAGTACTTTCAATGCAAAATCGAGGCAAATAATGTGGGCCACCGGCCTTGGGCCCAGTGCCTGACAACCAACTCCCTCCGAAAGGCTGGATACCAACGACGGCGCCTATAACGTTTCGGTTAACATAGATATTACCTGCGTGGATGCGACTTTGGATATGGTCGATGGTTGCTTCGATGCGACTTTGGATACCAAACGTTAAACCATAACCCAGCGCATTAATGTCATCGATGACTTTATCCAGATTCCGCTTGCGATAACGAAGCACATGCAAAATAGGACCAAACACTTCTCCTGTGATCAAATCCAAACTTGGCAATTCATAAGCTTGTGGTGCGACGAAAGTACCGTGCCCAGTTTCAGGTGATAAATCTACTTTGTAAATTAATTTTGCTTCTTGCTGCATAAAAGCTTCATGTTTTTGTAATGTTTTTTGTGCTTTAATATCGATGACAGGGCCGACATCCGTTGACGACAACATCGGGTCTCCTATTTTCATTTCTGCCATCGCGCCCGACAACATTTTTATCACATTGTCCGCAATTTCATCTTGGAGATATAGAATTCGAAGTGCTGAACAACGCTGTCCTGCGCTATCGAAAGCGGAAGTTATAACATCATGGACTAACTGTTCAGGTAAAGCTGTCGAGTCGGCGATCATAGCATTAATTCCTGAAGTTTCTGCAACAAAAGGTATAATAGGACCAGAACGATTAGCAAGCGTTTTTTGGATATGTCGCGCCGTAGCCTCCGAGCCTGTAAAAATAATGCCGTTAATTTTAGAACTTTCAATCAAGGCTTGTCCAACAGTGCTACCCAATCCTGGCATCAATTGCAAAATTTTTCTCGGTACGCCAGCTTCATAAAATAGTTGTGTCACTCTGGCAGCCGTTAAAGGAGTTTGGCCAGAAGGTTTGGCAATAACAGCATTTCCTGTCACTAATGCCGCTGCAATCTGGCCTGTAAAAATAGCAATAGGAAAATTCCACGGGCTGATACATAAAATAATACCGCGCCCATTCATGCGAAGCACATTAATTTCACCAGTATAGCCTGGTAACTTAACATCGCTTAAATGTTTCTCTGCTTGCAGAGCATAATAACGACAAAAGTCTGTGGCTTCTCGTACTTCTGATAACGCATTCAAAAGAGTTCGTCCTCCTTCCCGAATGACAATGGCCATCAATTCTGCCTGATGTTCTTCTAGTAAATCGGCCATCCTTCGTAAAATAGCGGCACGCACTATAATCCCCTTTTGATCCCATGCTGAAAAAGCTAATGACGCTACTTCAATAGCTTCTTTCACATCTGATGCATCAGCTAATTCAATCACGCCTATTTGCCGGCGATTATCCGACGGATCAAAAACTGGCTGGCCATTTTTCATTTCACGCAAAAACGGTGATGCTTCCCAGGTTTTATTCAATGCCTTTTTAATATCTTCATTCAGTGGCATTAATTCAGAAAAATTACTGAGATCTGTTCCTACTGAATTCATGCGTTCTTTTCCGAAAATGTTTTTTGGCAATGGGATTTTTGGATTAGGAATTTTTTTCAATAACTCCACTTTTTGAAATGGACTTTGAATAATCTGAGAAATAGGGACGGTTTGATCTACAATCCGATTCACAAATGAACTATTAGCACCGTTTTCTAAAAGACGTCGTACTAGATAAGGCAACAAATCTTCGTAGTACCCTACAGGAGCATAAATACGGCAGGGCAAATGTAATTTATTAACGACGTAATGATACAGAGCTTTTCCCATTCCTTGCAGATTTTGAAATTCAAAGTCGTAATTATCATAATCATGATTCATCAGAGTTAAAATAGCTGCAACAGAATAGGCATTATGCGTCGCAAATTGAGGATAAATAGCCCGTTGTGCGCTTAACATTTTTTTTGCGCATGCAATGTAAGAGATATCCGTATTCACTTTACGCGTAAAAACAGGATAATTAACAAAGCCTTCCATTTGCGTGACTTTAATTTCTGAATCCCAATAAGCCCCTTTTACCAATCGGATAGGAATACGCCGTTTTTGTTGGTGCGCTAAATCAATAAGCCATTCAATTAACGGTAGAGCCCGTTTTTGATACGCCTGAACAGCTAACCCTAACCCTTCCGATTTTTCAAAAGCCTTATCTTTAAATAATCCTGCAAAAACATCTAATGAAATATCCAATCGATCCGCTTCTTCAGCATCAATTGTCATGCCAATTTTTTGTTGTTTTGCATGTAACGCCAATTCTTTAGCGCGATTAATTAAAAAAGGCACGGCTAATTCACGTTTTTTAAATTCATAGCGCGGATATAAAGCAGACAGTTTCACTGAAATGCTAGGCCCCTCATAAATATTTTCAGCAGAACGGGTTTTGCCTAACATGCTGATAGCCTGAAAATAGGAATTGTAATAACGATCAGCATCCACCTGCGTTCGCGCCACTTCACCTAGCATATCATAAGAATAATGAAATCCCTCTCTCAATGCGTTTTGAGAACGTTGAATAGCCTCATTAATGGTACGTCCTAATACAAATTGTTCGCCCAATAATTTGATTGCCTCACGCACTACTTTACGAATAACAGGCTCTCCACTTTTTCGGATCAGATTATGCCAAATAGTTTTAAATTGCCCGGCTTTTTCTTTTTTTAACACTTTCGCTGAAAGAGCTAGCCCCCACGTGGCGAAATTGACAAATGTAGATTCACTGGCGCCGACGTGTTTCTCCCACGTGGCGCTGGTGAGCTTGTCACAAATTAATAAATTTTCGGTTTCTTTATCGGGCACGCGCAACAATGCTTCTGCCAGGCACATTAACACAATACCCTCTTCAGTGGATAAGTCATATTGCCACATCAATCCCTCAATGCCTCCTTTTTTGCTTTCCTGTTTGCGTATTTTGATAACTAGTTTTTCTGCAAATTGATTCACAGCACGTTCAACTTCTGTTGTAAAATCAATAATGTTTAGCAAATATTCGACACATTCAGTTTCATCCATTCGATATGCTATATTTAACAGAGGACGCACTGAATCTACTGATAGGGATTTTTCATAAAAAAGTAGGGATTGATCGGTCATTATTCTTCTCAGATTATTCTTGAAGACGTTTAAAACTAGCTTCAAATTCTTCTTTAGCTTCGCTTTTCTCAAACCATCCTTTTACTTTTGCCCATTTATTAGGTTCTAGCTCTTTATAATGTTCAAAAAAACAGGCAATGTTATCTAACAACAACGGAGAAACATCTTTCAAAGACTGAATATACTCATATTCGCGACAAGCCTTTACCAAAGGTACCGCTAAAATCTTGCTATCATTCCCGGATTCATCTTCCATTTTCATCATACCCACAGCTCTCACCCGTATCAATGTACCTGGTTGTATAGGCGCTGGGGTTAATACTAACACATCCAGCGGATCACCATCTTCTCCAAGCGTACTCGGCACGAACCCGTAATTACAAGGATAACGCATCGAGGTCAGCATAAATCGATCCACAGTCAAGATCTGCAATTCTTTGTCATATTCGTATTTAACTTCGCCACCATTTGCCGATATTTCAATAATGACATTAAAATCGTGAATACCTTTTCCAGCAGAAACAGTCGTCGGTGCCATAATAACTCCTTACCTATAAACGAAAACGGCAATAGTATAACTCCAAAGGTTAGATAAGCGAATACCTCGGCAAAACGGAAGGCGAGCTATAGCGAACCTGATTCCCTCTGTCATAACTAAAAAATTGTATAAATGTACTTAAACTACAGGAAATAGAGCGATTACAATAGTGGATAGTTAGCCGTATTCCAAGTTAACGCATGACGTCACCGTTTTCATAAATGAGTGTGAGCTCCCTTTTATTTTTTTTACTTGTTTAAAAATTAAAATAACTTTTATAGTTTTCTAGTTTGCATAATCTCTCTTTTTAATTTTTTTTGACGATGAGTACAAAATTACTTTCAAGATCTTAAAGTGCTACTTTTCTAAAAATGCTAAAAAATCGAGGCGTTGCTGATAGAGTGATGCCAACGCTATGTCCGCATTTTTTACCACTCTGCAAAAAAGGAGTACTAAAAACCTATAAAACCTATAATCTCTATATAATCCCTAGATTCACCATATCGCCATTTTCACATTATGGCTGTGACCGACTATCTTGAATAAACAGCCATTCCTTATCATACTCCCGTTATCTTCACTCTTTCGTTACACCTCCTCATCTTCTATAATCCTGAAACCATAGACCATCACAGCGAAGACAAGAATACAGCGAAAAGGATAAAGTCCTTAGATGAAAATTTCAAGCTTCGTAGATAAGAACTTTTGAATATATAAGAAATTTAAAATAATTTAGATTAAAACTAACATAATCCTACCTAAAAATTCTAATTATCAAGTATAAATACAGTAACATACTTATCAGCTTTCATCGTCGTATCTGAAAAAAATTTTTCAAGATCCATGCACATTCTTCTACCAAAATACCTCCTCTCCAATCAATGCGGTGATTAAGACGAGGTTCTTCTAATAATTGAAAAACACTGGTAACTGCACCTGCGCGGATGTCATATGCACCAAAAAATAGGCGCTTTATACGTGCCTGAATCATAGCTCCTAAGCACATAGCACAAGGTTCTAAAGTGACGTAAAGCGTAGTATCAATTAAACGGTAATTGCTAATCTTCGCAGTAGCCCTTCGTAATGCGACTATTTCTGCATGAGCAGTAGGGTCATTTAAAGTGATTGGTTGATTAGCCCCTTCGCTAAGGATCTCATTTTTTTTACCAAAACCGCTCCAATCGGTACTTCATTATTCCTTTCAGCCTCTTTGGCTAGCAATAAAGCTCGCCGAATAAAAAATGTATCAATTTTACTCATGCAATTCAATTGAACTGTTCTATAAATTTTATGATTTTATATAGATCTCCTTCTCTTTCGCTAATAAAATAATACCAAACAGAAGAAATAAATCCATTTCCTTGAAAAAGAAGTAAGTTATAAGTAATTATCACCTAGGAATTAAGAACGATATTACTATGCTGATCGCGGAACGCTATATACAAAGTAGTCAGCTCAAGAAAGGCAAACAATATTGTGACGAAACCGATATTGATGTCTCTGCACTTGTGTCCATATCTGTACCGAAACAAGCTCATCCTTTTAATGTGGCTCACTCTTCTGATTTTTTAGATCTACGGAGAAGAAATCAGACCCCATGCGGAAAGAAGAAGCTCATGCGTTTCCAGACCGAGCCAGAAATATCCCGTAGTTGTTCTCTTTCTTTATACACAATCTCAGTTAATGAATTGAACATCCTACCGTGGATTGATTTTACCTATCTCGATACTTGATTCATAATCTATATTAACACTTCCTTTGTGCAAGCCCCTCAATCCAGAGAAACGCTGAACGTTATTAGAAAACATATCATGAAAATGTTAAAAGATTTCTTGCAAGATAATGTCCGACCGCCCTGCAGGCTATTAAATACTCCTTTTCCCTTCTCTTATACGCCTATCGATCTTGATTATTGATTCACTCTGCAAAAAATGCCACTATTACGCCTCATTTTGATATATAAAAGGCACAAATGGAACAATGGAGAAAATTAGAACGGCTGTCATCGGCGTGGGTTATTTGGGGCGGTATCATGCGGAAAAGTATGCCATTTTACCACAGACTGAGCTTGTGGCAGTTTGCGATATCGATTATGAGCATTGTTATTCGAAAGCCAAAGAACTCAATGTGGAGGCAGTCATCAATTATCAGTCATTACTAAGACTAGTAGATGCTGTAAGCATTGCTGTTCCTACACCTTTACACCATCGGATCGCACGATTTTTTTAGATAACGGTATTCACGTTCTTTTAGAAAAACCTATCTCCACCACGCTGGAAGAAGCAGATGATCTTGTTACCATAGCCAAAAAAATCAAGTCATTCTTCAAATCGGTCATCTTGAACGCTTTAACAATGTAGTTAAAGCGGTGGAACCTCTAATCTCCAGTCCGCGTTTTATCGAATCATTGCGTCTGGCGCCCTTCAAATTGCGTGGAAGCGACGTAAATGTCATTTTAGATTTAATGATTCATGACATTGATATTATTCAATCGATCGTCAAATCAGATATCCAAAATATTTCAGCCAATGGTGCTTCTGTACTATCAGCTTATATTGATATTGCGAGTGCCCGTATCGAATTCACCAACGGGTGTGTTGCGAACTTAACAGCCAGTCGTGTCAGCCTGAAAATAGAGCGGAAATTACGCATCTTCCAACATGATAATTATATTGCAATTGATCTCGATCATAAAAAAATGACTATCCATCGCAAAGGAACACAAGAGATGTTTCCCGGTATCCCAGAGATCACCCGTCATGTAGAACGATTTAATAAAGGTGATGCACTGTTAGATGAGATCTCTGCGTTTTTACATTCCATTATTCATAAAAAGCCGCCATTAGTTTCCGGAGAAGCAGGTAAAACTGCCTTAGCAATTGCCTTAGAAATTTCCTTAATTGTTCATCGAACCAATGAACAATTTTCGATTTTACCGGTAGAGACTTAAAATGACTGAACTTTCCAAACAGATTCTCATGATCGCTGGCGAAGCTTCCGGCGATTTGTTAGGAGCCCATCTAGCAAAATCGTTAAAAACCCTTGATTCAACTATCTCACTGACAGGTGTTGGTGGGAAACAAATGCGAGATGCAGGCGTAAACATTTTCATCAATGCTAATCAGCTTGCGGTTGTTGGTTTATTTGAAGTGTTCAAGCATTTAAATGTCATTCTTTCTGTCAGGCAAGAATTAAAAAATCGTTTTAAAAAACACCACCAGATTTAGTAATTTTTATTGATTATCCGGGTTTTAATTTACACATGGCAAAACACGCTAAAAAAGCTGGTATTCCGGTGCTTTACTATGTAAGTCCTCAAACTTGGGCATGGCGCTATGGTCGTGTTAAAAACATAAAAAAATATGTGGATCGTATGGCGGTTTTATTTGCTTTTGAAGAAAAACTATACCAACGGGAAAATATACCGGTTAACCTTGTCGGTCATCCACTAGTTGATATTGCCGTACCTTCGCTCTGCCGGGAAGAAGCTTACCAACAATTTAATTTATCACCTGATAAACCGATTATTGGTTTATTTCCTGGTAGTCGTTATAATGAGATTAGGCGTTTATTGCCGGTTATCGTGCTAGCTGCCCGCCTAATCCAACAGAGAATGCCACAGGTGCAATTTGTATTACCATTAGCACCAAATTTATCGATGGATGATATTCGAAATTATTTATTCCCCGATATTAAAGTCGTCAAAAATAATATCTACAATATATTACCACTTTGCAACGCAGCCATTGCAACCTCAGGCACAGTAACTTTAGAAATTGCCTTACATCAAGTTCCTTTTGTTATCATCTACAAAGTTGCTCTTCTCACTTATTGGCTGGTTAAAAACTTAATTCATGTTCCTTTTATTGGCTTATCCAACTTAATCGCTGAAACCAGAGTGACGCCGGAATTCATCCAAAAAGCAGCCACACCAGAAGCTATTGCCAACGAAATTTGTCATTTATTAGAAGACTCCCTCTATCGTCATCATTGTTTAACCCAATTAAAACCTATTAAAGAAAAATTAGGTGATGGAGGGGCATCGATGAAAGCGGCTCGCTTAGCATTAGAGATGCTATATTTATCAACGAAGTCAGAAAAATCTCCATAAAGCCAGGACGAAACTGCAAAGAATATACTGCTAATCAATAAGAGATGCAGTAGATTCAGTCTATTTTTCTCTTTCCACTATTCATGTGAAACAAAAAGTTGAGCAATTTAGGAATTTTATTGTCAAATTATTTTTCCAATCAAGTAAATAGCAAAATCAGCAATTGGTATTCTATAGGATTGAAAAAGCTTATCAAGGATGTCATCGGTCCGTTAAAATTATTCAGATTAGATAAAGATCTAGTAATAATTACTTATAATCGGTTTATCGTAATTTATGGTTCTTTAATACGTGAATGAGGAATTTAAAAATGTAGTCAAGCACGTCAGTTGGTGATATCCGACAGCTCGGTCTATCTCGTCAAACTTCTCATTAATGTCATCAAAGATCGTTCGTTGCTTCTATCTATCCCACGTGTGTGATAGCTTGGCCAATAAAGTCTAAATTTTAAATCGTGATAAAGCCGTCGAGTCAACTACAAAAAATTTAAAACCTAGAGGTAAATACGCTGCTGTTTCCTAAAAATATTGGGAAGAAATTATTTATGACGATTTAGATAATGACGATAAACAGTAAGAAAATAAGAACTCACGGTGCTTTGATCGGTACAGAAAATTAACAATTATAGAATAGTTGTTTAATAGACAAATCCATTGTGTCGCGCGTTGTGACCAGACTAATCATACAGAATTATGCCTCATTAAATAACAAATAATTTTAAAATTAGTGAGGAATGACTGAACGTTATTTATTTGCATCATCCCGAGGTTATAAAAGGGATGGCGGTGCGATTGAAACGGGGTTTATAATTCTGGAAAAAACCGAAAAAGTGAAATCGAAAATGACGATAGGAGCTTTAGTTGGATACGTCGCCTATTCTAAAGAAAAATTGCACAGAGTGATCTATCAGATTAGCTTTTAAATTTTAAGGAATTTTTTAGAACCTCGTGAAATGCATGAAAATTTTTATTGCCTCCCGTTATTTCCGCAGACTGTTATACCGTAGTTTGATAGGAATACATTGCCATTAAGCCCATATTCAACCCCTCCTCCTCGCGCCTTTCTGTCATCTGGAGCAGACCTGAGAATATGAATATAGCGGAATAAAATGAATTTCAGTTGCCCTTTCATAATTTCTTAATATTTAGGGATATTCTTTTTTATAATTTTAGGTATATCGAATATTGCTGCTTAAGCGTTACAAATCCTCAAGCTATCTATCCCCCCCGCGAGAGGACAGAAACGTGAAATCAGTGACAATGATTATTGCGCGCGTAACGACCTGATTATTCTTTTTCCTATGTATTTTTATTGATTTCAGGTTTTTTATTACTAATTCATGCAACCCACTCTCAATTTTTCTGTCTTCCATTGATCCAAATTATTAAAAATGGTCTGGTTTATCACTTGTATTATGCTCTTAGCTTTTTGGGTTTTATTTGGGCCAAAGATAACCACATTTGAGCTTGTTCTTTAAAGCCGGAATAGGTAAGCGCCACATCCATTTTCTCGAAAATTATTTATCCGATGATCCTGTTTAACATGGTGCGATAATTGGTGGTGCTTTAGGGTAAGGTAGGAACTGTCTCGTTGATATTATCGGTAGAGTAATATTCCGAATCATCAATATTTCTAACAAACGAGCCAATAAATTTTTTGAGCCTCATTGTGATTCAGCTCATCAATTTGAGTCCCGGTTTAGTTCACTATTATGGCGCGCAAAGCCTCGCGTTGAAGTATTAATCATAGTAAGTAAATTATTAACTTCCGGCACACTATCAGCCAATTTTTTAAGCTCTATGCAAACTTCGTTTAACGCTCGGTTGTCCCGATAAATCAACCGGAAGGCGTGCTTTAACGAGCGCATTATCTCACCATTAAAGCCATGACGACGTAGACCTACCGTATTCAATCCAGTCGGTACACCCGGATTACCGGTTACAAGCATGTACGGTAAAATATCCTGATAAATTTTGGTAGCGCGACCTAAAAAACAATAGGCACCAATCCGACAAAATTGATGAACACCGGAAAAAGCACCTAAATTAGCATGATCCCCTACTTCGACGTGCCCCGCAATAGAAGCCGTATTGGCGAATACCACATGACTTCCTACTTTGCAATCATGGGCAATATGTGAATAAGCCATTAAATAATTACTATTACCAATACGAGTTAACTGATAACCTTCTTTTGTGCCACGATTAATCGTGACAAACTCTCGAATGACGTTATTACTGCCTATTTCCAGCCATGTCTCTTCAGCTTTATAAGCGAGGTGTTGTGGATCAGAACCGACAGAAGCATGAGAATAAATTTTATTTTTTCTCCTAGCGTTGTGTTTCTACCAATCACTGCATGAGCACTGATTTCGGTGCCATCTCCAATAGTGGCATTTTTCCCAATTAGGGTCCAGGGTCCGATGGTTACGTATTTACCTATTTTCGCAGTCGAATGAATAATGGCTCGCTCATCGATCACTCTTTTGCCCCTCTGACCCTCTAATGGTCATAAATTCAGCTCTACAGGCTAGTTGCCCTTCAACCGTTGCTTTACCGGTAAATTTCCATAAACGACCAGTCTTCAGTATTTTTATCTCCAATTGTAATTGATCGCCTGGCTCCACTACGCGCTTAAATCGGGCCTTGTCTATCCCTGCAAAGAAATAAATGTCTTCATGATATTTAAGCAAATCGATAGATTTAACGATTAAAAGACCTGCAGCCTGAGCTAACGCTTCAACAATTAATACACCAGGCATTACCGGCCGGACGGGAAAATGTCCTGAAAAAAAGGCTCATTAACAGTGACATTTTTAATAGCCACTAACGATTTATACTTTTCCATTGCTATCACTCGGTCAACTAATAAAAAAGGATATCGGTGAGGGATATACTTTCTAATCTCATTGATGTCTGCTACAGTCATCGCGAAAGTCTCTCTAATCGTTTTAAACGTTTTGCCAATGCATCCAATTGCCGAAATCGAACTACGCTTTTATGCCATTCCCGGTTAGTTTGCATGCCTGTTCCTGAAGAATAAATACCTGGTTTTGTGATAGACTTTTGAATCATACCCATACCAGTAATAACTACATCATCACAAACTGTAATATGGCCGCTAAGGCCGGCTGAAGCGCCAATCATACAGTGCCGCCCAACAGTCGTACTACCCGCAATACCCGCACAGCCAGCAATGGCCGTATGATCACCAATATGAACATTATGACCAATCATCACTAAATTATCTATCTTAACGCCGTTGCCAATAACCGTATCATCCAATGCACCTCGATCAATAGTTGTATTAGCCCCGATTTCTACATCATCTCCTATAACTACTCGTCCCACCTGAGGAACGCCTATCCATTGGTGGCGTTCTCCATCCTGCATTAAACCAAAACCATCTGCCCCAATCACTGCACCGCTGTGGATAATATTACGATCACCTAAAATCGTTTCATGATACAAAGTGACTCGGCTATATAAACAACAGTCTCCTCCTACCTGACTATTACCTCCAATGCTCGTTCCTGCACCGATTATGGTTCGTACACCTATAGTGACATTCATTCCAATAACTGTATAAGGACCAATAGAAACAGTATGGTGAATTTGACAATTTTTACCAATGATTGCAGTGGGATGAATGCCCGCAGATGGTAAAGACTGCGGACGAAAAAGAGCTAGTAATTTTATAAAACCTAATCTCGGATTTTGCATTACCAGTGCATTAACTGGACAACTGGTTACTAACTTTTTGTCAAGTAAAATAGCAGACGCTTTAGTTCGCGTTAAATATTTCTGGTATTTGCGATCTGCCAAAAAACTGATTTCGCCCATTTTTGCATGGGCGATAGAGGCAATATTGTGAATTTTACAGCCACCATCACCTTGCACCGCAGCACCGATAGCAGCTGCTAATTCATTCAATGTATAAGCGGATTTAACACTCGTCACAACACTAATTTATTTCAAAGCAGAAAACAAAACATCAGAGGTAATATCTTTACCATATTTGGTATAAAGTACGGTGTCTTTAAGTAAGACGAGATCGAGATTTTCTTCTTTAGCAACGTGCTCTATAGCACCAGCAATCTTTCTCATAAAGTCAGCCATTGCTTCATTTTGGGCGATAAATAGACACTGCTGAAATTGTCTTTGGGCTTTACGCAATTGATTTTGTTGTTTTTCAATATTACTACGTAAAGCTACAACTTCTTTTTTACTCATTACGGATTCGTCGCGTTGCAACTTATTAATATTATCTTGTAAGGATTTCCCTAATCCAACAACTTTCTCCCTTTGTGGTGAAAATTTTTTTCCAAATGGGCGTTCATTTGTTTAATCTGTGGTGAGGTCTGAAATATTTGTCGTATATCAACGAGCCCAACGCTTTGGGCGATGGCAGAAACACTCCAACTGATTACTACTGCTAAGCTAGCAACAGCCCGTAAGCGTTTTATCATAAGCTTCTCCTTAAAAAATTAATACATATTATAGTTCAAGGTCTTGAATGAAACCAAGAGAATCTAAATCCTCTATTTTTACTTTCCTGGCTTTCTAAGCATTCTATCTTCCCCGTAGCCTATCTCCCGAAGTTAAGCTCACAATCATGAAAACTATCATAAACTCACGCCAAAAGAAAATTGAAATGCCTGCAAGTTATCGCCAGATTGACGGTTCAATGGGAATGCCAATGTGAAATCAATCGGTGCCAGCGGTGTATACCATTCAACTGCAAGACCTATTGATGGACGAAGGTTTTTCAAAGAAAAGGTATCATCTTGAATGATTTGAGGCCGTGAGTTGGCTTCTGGATCTGAAGAACCACCGCGAGCAGGAAGAGCAATATCTCCCGGAAAACGAGGCACTTGAAATACATTACCAACATCAAATATTAATGCAGTACGCACCTTTTCACTAATAAATTTAGGAAAAATTAAGTGGGCACCAAAAACAGTTTCCAGGTTACCCCCAAAGCGCCAAAACTATTATAGCGATTTT
Source organism: Coxiella-like endosymbiont (assembly GCF_024730665.1). Lineage (GTDB taxonomy): Bacteria > Pseudomonadota > Gammaproteobacteria > Coxiellales > Coxiellaceae > Coxiella. The sequence goes on along the minus strand of NZ_CP084737.1, from coordinate 955,106 downwards.
TAGGGCCCAATGAACTTATAGCAAAAGCGGGAACTGATCCAATACCACCCGCATAAAAGTTTTTAAAGAATGGCAAGCGGTCGTGTCCAAACCCATCTCCATAACCTAAAGTGGTTAATAAATTTAGAATAAACCCATCGTAACTACTAATGGGCTGGTAATATTTCACCACATATGTCGCCAAATAATAACTCAAACCAGATTTAAAAATAGGAATACCTACTTCCAAGCCAGCTCCTGCGTAAAGTCCTTTTGTTGGGAAAATAGCGTGATCAAGACCGTTGTAAGTCCATCCGCCAGTTAATTTAATCTGATTGTAATCGCCATTGGTATTTTGGACACCGTTAGTTGTTCCCAGAAACGATAATACACTTGGCGCCGCAATAGCGGTATCTACCTGGCTAATGGAAATATGCTCAAATCCATAACCAAAACCAATAGTATTACATTCCGAAATAGAGTAAGCATAAGTCATATCTGTCCCATAACCGTCTTCTAAATAAGAAGCTAGATTAAACTTACTATTTGGTTTGACACGTGAATAATAGACAGAAAAACCGCGCTGCAAACCATAAGTTGTGTAGTAGGGATTATTGTAAGAAATGGAATAATATTGTTGATATTGGTTATTTTGTAAACCAATAGAAACATATTGACCTGTTCCCATAAAATTAGCCTCAGCAATACTCGCCCCATATAAAAACCCATAAACATTCGAATATCCACCCTGGACACTGGCACGACCAGCATTGACTTCTTTTACCTGATAATTTAAATCTACTTGATTGGATAAGCCTGGTATCGGTTGCGCAGTATATTTAACGTCTGATAAATAAGCTAATAATTCCAATCGACGCCTTGATTCTTCAATATTTGATAATGAATAAATGCTACCTTCATATTGACGCATTTCTCGTCGCAATACTTCTTGGTCAGTATGCTGATTTCCAAAGAAATTAATGCGCCGTACATAAACACGCCAACCAGGAATCACATTAAAATTTAAATGAACTATATTTTGTTGGTCATCAATAGTTGGGATAATAGTCACTTTCGCAAAAGCATATCCACGATTCGCAAGAAAATTACCAATAGCTACTTTAGTATCAATAATCCTCTGACGAGAAAATATATTCCCCGATTTTAAAGCGATTAATTTATAAAGTTGCTCTTTAAAACCGAAAGTGTCTCCACTAATAAAACAACCACCGATCCGGTAAATAGGTCCTTCATCAACATGAATGATAATATGAACGCTTCTTTTATCCACTGACCATTTCACTTGCTGAGAAACAATGCGAAAACGCAAGTAACCACTATTTAAATAAAAATTAGTTAAATTCTGTAAATCATCTTCCAGTTTAAGTTGAGAGTAACGATCCGCATGAGAAATCCAGGTAAATAATCCAGGCGTTGTTAATTGAAATTGGTGATGCAAAGTGCTGCTACTGAAAGCGCAGTTACCTATAAACTGGATTGAACGAACTATGGCAATACTACCTTCATCCACATTAATGTAAAGCCCCACACGGTTTTGACCTTTTTCAACCACTTTTGTAGAAACATTAGCCGCATGATAACCCATCGCATTATATTGTTGCTGCAATCCCTGTTCAATTCTATTTAGGGCATTAGGATTTAAAGGCTGCCCTTCCGCAATATTGAGTGTATTCAAAATGAGACTTAATTTTCTAGATTCAATAGTTTTGTTTCCACTAATGCGAATCAAACTTATTAGAGGACGTTCTTTCAACACAATAATCAAAGCATCTCCTCGACGACTTAATCGAACATCATCAAAAAATCCCGTCCCATACAACTCTTGAAGGATGTGTCGTCCTTTTTTTGATGTATATTCTTGGCCTTTATGGATGGGAAGATAACTGAGAACCGTCTCTGGCGACATTCCTTGCAAGCCTCGAATCTGAATGAAGCGAATCACGAAGTCATCGGCTGCTATGCCAAAGGGAATACAAAAAGTAAGTAATGCGATTATAAAGAAAAAACGTTTACGAAATATCATAGTATCAGGACTACACTTTTTTTCGATTATTCCGCCATATTCCCTAGCCTTAGACCTGCAAATCCTTTCGCACCGAGATAAAAAAACAGAAGGCATTATAACCCCTCGATTTATGATTATCCATACTTTATAATCCATAATCTGCCTATTTCGAAGCATTCGTATATCCGGTTTCGGATTTTGCTCCATCGAATTCGACACTATAATTAACTTGTTTCTTCTCTATCAGGAAAAACCACTCGGGGCAAAAGACATTCTGCTAGAGAAGAATGAATCTTAATGAGGAATTTATAGTTGTATAGCCTTATTAATATAATCCCTTTGAAATTGATGCAGACGCATTATAAAAATGCATTGATTTAATCAAACTTAATCCCAAAGCCCATTCGTTTTTAAACTAATATAGTCCAAACTTTGTTAGCTAAATCACCCGAAGATAGATATGAAAGCAGTCGAGCCATATAGGAAAGATTTAGAGGCCTGATTCAAAATAATTGATGTGCACAGGGCTGATTGCAGTAGATGCGGTCTGGGACCCCACAGTAGAGAGAGACTTATTATAAACTCTAATCAGACTGGTGGATTCTGGCAGCGCTACTGAATTTCAAACAACTTTAAACACTTTTTAAACCAAACTCCAATGCTAAACCTACTATCTATCCTTCCTATCCATCTTCCTCCAGATATTATGTCGATCATTATCGAAAAACTCTCCTCTGCAACGAAATTCATATCGTTAATAATTAACACGCCGTACACACTCACCGCCACCTATGCTAGTTTTGGGAGAATAGCGAGATTAGACTAACGGACACACTATGAATCTGTGAGTAGTATTGTTTTTCCTGTTTGTGTATCATGCGTGACATGCGAACCATACCTATACCCGTAAAAACTATCGGACCGATTAAGATTATAGGTCCCGAAGTAAACACTGAAGTCGAAGTCCCACTAGCAACATTTGAAACTCCTATGTGGCCATCGACCAGTCGTGGCGCGAGTGTGACTCGATGTTGCCAGGGACTTCATTGTCTAATTCTTGACGATCGAATGACTCGCTCCATTCTTCTCGAAGGATCAGATGCAGCTGCGATAAAAACAGTTTTAGATGATTTCAATGGCAACGAAGCTGTTGCTGAAGCTATCTCAAACACCAGCCGCTTTTGCCGAAATATAGGCTGGCACATGCAAGTAGTCGGTAATCTACTATTTCTGAGACTTGAAGCAACTACCGGCGATGCTTCTGGGCATAATATGCTCACCAAAGCAGCTGACGCTGTTGTCAACTGGATGCTCAATAAGTATTCTCAATTGAAATATGTTTCTATCTCTGGAAATATTTGCGTCGATAAAAAAATTCCGCTATTAACGGGATACTCGGCCGTGGGAAATATGTCATTGCCGATATGATGATTCCTTGCGAAATTTGCCAAGAACGATTAAAAACGACTCCTGAAGCGATTGTTAATCTTCATATCAAAAAAATCTCATAGGATCGATTATTTCTGGGAGTTTACGTACCGCGAATGCTCACTTCGCTAATTTACTGTATGCGATTTATCTTGCGACAGGGCAAGATGTTGCCAATATCGTCGAGGGCTCTCAAGGATTTACTCACGCAGAGCTTTGCAACAATGGCGATCTTTATTTTTCTGTCACCCTGCCCAATATCATCGTCGGCACTGTCGGCAATGGAAAGCACTATGATTTCGTGAAACAACACCTGCAATTATTAGGTTGTCTGGATAATCCTGAAATCGGTCAAAATGCACGAAGACTAGCAATTATTGTTGCTGCGACAGTATGGTGTGGCGAATTATCATTATTGGCCGCCCAGACAAACCGCGGAGAATTGATGCGCGCGCATGAAAAATTTGAACGCACAAAAACCACGCCAGATCTAAATCCCGCATCATCTCACAATTTGATAAGTATCTTAATATAACATCATTGCTCTACCTACCGACTGACGACGGTTGGATAAAAAATGAAAAAAGACTTTTTAAAAATAAGAACACCCGCCAAATTAATTCTTTCCGGTGAACATGCAGTACTTTATGGGTACCCAGCATTGGCGGTTGCTATCAATTGTTATATGGAAGTCATCGTACGATGGACCTTTCCCTTGCACTTTTCTTTTCATTTTATGGGGATTGATTTTCGTCGACAAATTACCTTGCAAACACTTCAAAAATTACAAAAAAAACTCAAAAATCAATACCACAAATACCGTGCTGGCCGTCTAAGTATTCGCAAGGTATTAAAAAAACCGTTTGAATTATCACTTTTTACTTTTATTAACGTTCTTGATCGCTTAAAAAGCGAATTACCAACGGGGATCGATATTGTCACGAATTCTAACATCCCTATGGGATGCGGCATGGGATCTTCGGCTGCGAGTGTTGTTAGTTTGATTTACGCCCTTACCCAATTTCTTAACATTGATTTAAATTTAGAGGATTATTTAACGCTAGGCATCGAGTCGGAAAATTTACAACATGGTTATTCGAGCGGTCTCGACGTGCATACCGTTTATCACGGTGGTTGCTTGCGCTACGAAAAAGGCGACTTCGAAAAGCGAACTCTTCCAGATTTGCCTATACAATTAGTACAAACGGGTCAACCAAAAAGTAGCAGCGGTGAATGTGTTTCACAGGTTTCTTCTTTTTTAAAAAAAGTTCCATCGGCAACGATTTTTCTGCTGTTACGAATGCGTTTGATCAAGCTTTACAAAATGAAGACCGAGAAGAAATAAAAAACTGTATCCGTCAAAATCACCATCTATTAAGAACTATTGGTGTTGTCCCTGATAAAATAAATAATTTTATTGTGGATGTAGAGAAACTTGGCGGCGCCGCAAAAATCTGCGGTGCAGGTAGCATACGCGGTGACAATGGGGGAGCAGTATTAGTAGCAGCTGATAAGCCCCTGGTTGATTTGCCTCAACGATACGGTTACTCGCTGATTCCCGTTCAAACCGACAATCAGGGCACTCATGTTGTATAGAGCAAAAGCGCCGGGAAGTTTAATGTTGCTTGGTGAATATGCTGTGCTTCATGGAAAAACAGCTATTGTAGCAGCTATTGATAAATTTATTTTAGTATCTCTAACACCCCGTAACGACAACACCATCCATATTTATTCCTCGTTAGGAGAACTGACAGCCGACCGCCGTCAGTTACAATCCTTGCCCCCTTTCGAATTTGTCTTAACGGCTTTAGCTTCAAAAAAGCTACCGACTGGTTGCGACGTGATGATTGAATCGGATTTACCAAGCGCCATTGGCCTAGGAAGCTCTGCCGCTGTCACGATAGCACTGTTAGCTGGAATGAGTGCTTGGCTGAAAATACCACTGACAAAAAAAATTTATGGCAAGAAGCAATGAGCGTTATCAAAGCTGTGCAAAATCAAGGATCAGGTGCTGATTGTGCGGCCAGTATTTATGGTGGGGTGATTGCTTTTCGCAATCACCCGTTGCACATTTTATCCCTTAAAAGAAGACCACCTATAGTGGTTGTCTATTCCGGTACAAAACTAAAGACAGGGCAGGCTATTGATATTGTGAATAAACGACGTCAACAGCAACCCATTTTTTATCGAAATATAAATGAAAAAATGGACAAATTAGCATTAAACGCGATTAGTATCATCAATACTGGTGATTGGCAAGAATTGGGACGTTTATTAAACGAAGGCCAAAAATTAATGATCACTTTAGAAGTAAGTAATAAAATTTTGGATACACTGATTAATCAATTGCTTGCAAAACCTTCTATTTTTGGTGCTAAAATATCCGGCTCTGGTTTAGGTGATTGTGTAATTGGTGTAGGAATTCTCTCATCGAATGCATTTCCGCAAAATAATAACGAGAGAAATCTCGGCGTAAAACAAATTCCACTGACTATCACGCCAAGGGGCGTAAATATCAATATTAATGGGATGTGAAGAAATTTTTCTGAAATTGCTTGCCCACCGATCGAAAACTCCCGTTCAGTCTTTCGGACGCGCGTTTGCACCCTCAAATATTGCTTTATGTAAATATTGGGGTAAACGGAACATAGAGCTTAACTTGCCTATCACCTCAAGTTTGTCCGTTTCGTTGAATAATAAAGGAGCTTTGGCAAAAATTTCACTATCCTCAAACCAGCAACATGAATTAATCGTTAATCATCAATCACTAGATTCGGAAGTTGCACCTGCTAAACGTCTGCTGTCTTTTTTGGATGAATTTCATTTTCTTGTCCCTAAAGCTTATCGATTAGAATTAGATTTTAATATTCCACTCGCTGCTGGTCTTGCTTCTTCTGCTTCTGCTTATGCGGCTATCATAAAAGCTTTCGATGATTTTTTTGGCTGGCAATTGGATGGAAAATCCCTCTCTATTTTGGCTCGTTTAGGCAGTGGGAGCGCTTGTCGTTCAATTTTTGATGGATTTGTGGAATGGCTACGCGGTAACAATCCTGATGGAATGGATAGCTATGCGAAACCTATTAAAGCAATCTGGCCTGAACTTAGCATTGGACTTTGTATTATCACGAAGCAACAAAAGGCTGTCAGCTCACGAGAAGGGATGAAACGCACAGTCACTACGTCTGCTCTTTATTCAGCGTGGTCTGAAAAATCCAATTATGATCTCTCGCTTTTGAAAAAAGCAATCGTAGAAAAAGATTTTAATTTGCTGGGACAAACGGCTGAATCGAACGCTTTAGCCATGCACGCCACCATGCTTGCCGCATGGCCACCGCTTTTATATTCTTCACCTGAAACGATTGCATGGGTAAAAAAGGTATGGGAACTTCGAGAAAACGGTTTAGTTCTTTATTTTACACAGGATGCGGGACCAAATATTAAGCTATTATTTTTAAAACCAGAAGCAGAGAAAGTAAAACAACATTTTCCCTATGTTGAAATTATTTACCCCTTTGAGAATAGTCATGATAAATGAACAGAATAAACAGCAAGTAATATTAATCGACGAAAATAATCGTATTATTGGAACTGAAGATAAAATAAAAGCCCATCGTGAAGGTAAATTACATCGTGCTTTTTCTATTTTTATTTTTTTACAAAAGAATGATGAGCGGCATCTGTTATTACAGAAACGCCATCCGAAGAAATATCATAGCGGTGATTTATGGAGTAATACTTGTTGCAGTCACCCTCGGCCAGGGGAAGAAATTGTTGCTGCTGGTGAAAGACGATTATATGAGGAAATGGGACTAAAAATTCCTTTAAAAGAAGTAGGGAAATTTCGATATACGGCACAAGTTGGCCATTTAATTGAAAATGAATATGATCATATCCTAGTAGGATTTGCAACGGATACAACTATTTATTTTAATAAAAAAGAAATTAATACTATTCGTTGGATTAATATTGCTGACTTAGAAAGAGAACTTAAACGACATCCAGAAATTTTTACACCTTGGCTAGATCTTGCTTTGAAGATTGCTTTAAAAAACCTAGAAAGTGTTTTATGAATAATGAGAGTGAAGATAAATTTATGAAACTCTGTCTGCAATAATCACTCGGCAGAATTGCTATTACCAAAAAGTGGTTCAATTAAAGCCTGCCTATCTCTAGAAAAGGATAGGATCCAAGAGAAAACTAACAGTGTACTATTTTCTAGTTTTCCGCTTTCATGGAGGTAACCTCAATAAACTAGGTAGTGTTTACCGATGGGTAATAGTAAGTCATCAGTAAAGAGCATAGAACAAAAACTGGCAGTGCTGCAACAACGCTGTCAATGCGATCGAGAATGCCACCATGACCAGGTAACAATTGTCCAGAATCTTTAACACCAGCTTGACGTTTGAGCATACTTTCAAAAAGATCACCAACAATAGCAAAAACTACAGTAATTAGGGTTAACAGACAGAAAAGGAAGATGCGATCAAAAGGAAGCCGAAATATAAAACCTATCACAGCGGCCATGAGTAATGCAGAAATAATGCCGCCCCACAATCCCTCCCAGGTCTTTTTAGGACTAACACGGGTAATTAAGGTATGTTTCCCCCACCACTGGCCAGCAATATAAGCTCCAGTATCCACCGCCCAAACCACCACAAAACCAAATAATAGCCACCTAGGACCGCCAATATCTTCACGCAAAGCAGTAATTGCTAACCAACAAGGTATCAATGTAAAAAATCCCGATATGATTTTAATTATTGAATATTGAAAACCCAATGGAGCAAACCCAAACGTATAGCAGAAAATAGCGACCGCAATCCATATCCAAACTACCAACGAAGCTATTAATATCCAAAAAACCGACAAATAATAAGCAGCCCAAAGTGCTGCAGCGATTAAAAGAACATATAGCCCACGACCATAATGACTTATTATACCTGACAATGCAGCCCATTCCCATGCTGCCCAGGCGATCACTACACCTACCAAGACCGAAAACCACGGCATCGGTAAAAATCCAACGGCTAACAGAACAATAGGAATTAATACCAACGTGGTCAGAAACCGATGTTTAAGCATGTTGTTTTTTAACCTGTTCCGGTGTCAAACCAAAACGGCGCTGGCGGGTCCTATAAAACGCTAGAGCTTCGTCAAATATTGCACGATTAAAATCGGGCCAATGGGTTGGGCTAAAAAAATTTCTGTGTAAGCGAACTGCCACAACATGAAATTACTCAACCGTTGTTCACCACTAGTACGAATTAATAAATCAGGATCAGGCAGATCGCTTAGAGATAATTGTCGATGAAATAAGTCAGTCGTTACAGAGTCAGGGTTAATTTCCTGGCTTTCTATTTTTTTCCTATTCGACGTGCAGCTTCTACAATATCCCAACGACCGCTATAGTTAAGAGCAATAATAAGTTTTAAACCTGAATTATTTCTCGTGAGTTCCTGAGAAGAATAAATCTGCGATATCAATTTTTCATCAAAATCCCGATGATCACCAATGATGCGTAATTGTACATTATTTTTATAAAGCTCTTCCGTATTACTCTCTAATGCATCCAAAAATAAAGACATTAAAAAATTTACTTCTGATTGCGGACGCGCTAGATTTTCAAGGCCGAAAGCAAAAAGGGTTAAGATATCCACACCTCTTTTTGCCGCATACTCTACCACATAGCGAACTATTTTAGCACCTGCCCGATGGCCAGCGACACGTGGTAGTCCACGACTCTTAGCCCAGCGGCCATTACCGTCCATTACAATCGCCACATGTTGAGGCAAATAAGTTGCATTTTTACCCATCATATCGCCATTAAATCTGATTTTTTTGAGACGCTATTTTGTCTACTTCCAAAATTTGTATGTTCGTCAACTTTTGAATACTATTTTGTGCATGACGTTCTTCATCTTCGCTGATTTTCTTTTCTTTCAGCAATACTTTTAAGTTATTATTTGCTTCTCGCCTAATATTTCGTATCGCTACACGAGCTTTTTCTGCTTCATCACGGACTATTCGACTGAGTTCCTTCCGCCGCTCTTCTGTAATCGGCGGAAGCGGGATACGGATCACTGCACCAACGATCATTGGATTTAATCCTAAATCAGCTTTCCGAATGGCTTTCTCAATCGACCCCACTATGTTTTTTTCCCACGGGGTTACTGTTAGCATATGAGGATTTTCAACAGCAATAGTTGCAACTTGATAGAGTGATACATCGATGTTGTAATGATTCACCTTGATGTGTTCAAGCAAACTTGGATGTGCGCGATCTACTCGCAATTTTGATACTTCCATTTTTAACGTCACCACGCTTTTTCCCATACGTAATCTTGCATCATCGATAACACTGTTAATCATACTCTTCTCCTCCTCTCATATAAGTGCTTGTTAAGACTACGTGTCTAAAATCATCATCCACAATCAACTAATGTGCCTTCCTCTTTATCTAGGATAACGCGAAGTAAGGTTCCTACTTTTTTGATGTTAAAAACACGCAATGGCATATTATGATCCCGACATTGACAGAAGGCTGCTAAGTCCATGACAGACAATTCTTTTTCTAAGGCTTCTTGATAGGTTAAATGTTTATATAATTTTGCTGTGGGATTTTTTGCAGGATCCTCAGAATAGACGCCATCAACGTTAGTAGCTTTTAACACTATATCAGCACCTATTTCAATGCCTCGCAAACTAGCCGCGGAATCAGTAGTGACTAAGGGATTCCCTGTCCCTGCCGCAAAGATAACGACTCGTCCCTGTTTCAAATGGTGAATCGCCTTTCTACGATGAAAAGCATCAGCGACTCCTATCATCGGAATCGCTGATAAAATACGAACCGGCAAGCTGGAACGCTCGAAAGCATCGCGTAAAGCCAATGCGTTCATTAACGTTGCTAACATACCCATGAAATCACCTGTCATCCGATTAATGCCCGCTTTTTGTAGCGCTGCCCCGCGAAAGAAATTGCCACCTCCAATCACGATCGCGATTTGAACACCTAATTGATATACTTGGGTAACTTCTTTAGCTATACGATCCAAAACATAAGGGTCAATTGAGTGAGGGCCTTTCCACATAAGGGCCTCACCACTCATCTTTAAGAGAATACGCTGATAAAGTGGTTGAGGCGGCGGCCCATTGGTCATTAATGATTTCCTTGCGCTTGCGCCATCATTTCACTAGCAAAATCTTGCATTTCTTTTTCAATTCCTTCGCCAACCTCAAATCGAATAAATTCAAATACCTTTACTTTTTCCGACTTCAATAAATCGCCAACGGAAATCTCAGAATCTTTTAAAAATGACTGCCCTTCCAAACTAACTTCCTTCAATAGTTTATTGAGTCGTCCAGCCACTATTTTCTCAATAATGTTCATAGGTTTTCCACTTTCTTTAGCTTGTGCTAACAAATTATTTTTCTCTTTCTCTAAAAATTTTGTAGGTACCTGATCGGCACTGATTGCTTGTGGCTGGAAAGCTGCAATATGCATAGCAATGTTTTTTGCCAAAGCAGATTTGTTAGCATTAATTGTAACTAGAACACCAATACGATTGCCATGGCAATAATGTCCCACCATACCATTTTCTGAAGACAAAAAAGCAACGCGGCGAATTTGAATATTTTCACCGATTTTATTGACGAGTTCTTTTCTCGCATCTTCGATGGTTAACGAAGCATGAGAGTACACTGGTAATGCTGATAGTGAAACCACATCTTTTATACTTTTCTCTAATCCAAGTTTTGCCACACTTTCAGCAAACCGAATAAAGCTGATATCGCGCGCAACGAAATCGGTTTCACTATTGATTTCTGCCATGAAGGCTTTCTTTTGATCAGGACTAATAGAGATGACAATAACACCTTCTGCAGCTGTTTTATCTGCCCATTTAGCTGCTTTTGCTTCACCAGCTTTACGCAAAATATCAATCGCTTTCTTTAAATCACCATCAGCTTCTTGCAGGGATTTTTTACAAGCCATAATTGCAGCATTTGTACGGTCGCGTAATTCTTTTACCATGGCTGCTGTAATTGTTGTCATTAATTGTACCTCGTAGAATTACTTAAGATTATCTCATCCTCTCCACCATCACGCGACTTGACTGGAAACCCAGATTATGACTAAGTGCGATTTTTCTGGACTCTTTTAAGTCAAGTCGCGTGATGGTGGAGAGGATGAGATACATCCCAACATACCTATTTAGCTTTCTGTCTCCGCTTGATTTTTACCTTCTTCGGTTATGGCTTTCTTTACTGCCAGTTTTATATCTTTTTTCTAAAGCTTCGACAGTTGATTTTTTTGGTTTCGTCGGTGCTTTTTCCAATTCATTTTCAGTGGTTGGTCCTTCCGCAGCTTTGGCTTTTTTAGTGACAATTTTCTTAATAGTCGTCTTCACTTTAGCTTTTTCTTTTTCCTTTTCTTGCGATTCTTCCTCTTTCTTCAATCCCAAAGCGCTTCGTGCATCGATAATAGCATCTGCTACTGCTTTACAATAAAAGCGAATAGCGCGAATGGCATCATCATTACCTGGAATTACATAATCGATATTATCGGGATTAGCATTTGTATCGACGATTGCAACGACGGGAATTCCTAAGCGGTTAGCTTCTTTAATAGCAATTTTCTCATAGCCAACATCAACAACAAACAATACATCTGGTAAGCCACCCATGTTTTTAATACCCGATAAATTAGCTGAAAGTTTTTCTTTCTCACGTATTAAATTCAAGATTTCTTTCTTCGTTATACCGATTAGATTGTCTTCATTCGCTACAAGCTCTTCAAGTTCTTTTAAACGCTTAATCGATTGGCGAATGGTTTTATAATTAGTCAACATGCCACCAAGCCAACGGTGATCTACATAAGGCATGGCACAACGAGTGGCTTCTTCTTTTACAATCTCACGCGCTGCAAACTTGGTTCCTACAAACAGCACTTTTCCTCGGTTTAAAGCAATATTTTTTATGAATGCCAGCGCATTACGAAGAAGCGGTAGGGTTTCTTCAAGGTTAATAATGTGAATCTTTTGACGAGATCCATAAATATAAGGCTCCATTTTGGGGTTCCAGTTTTGGGTCTGATGCCCAAAATGAACCCCAGCTTGCAACATTTGACGCATGGTTATCGTAGTCATCAATGTCTCCGGGTTTATATTACCTACACCTACCCCATAACCTGACCTGTTAAGCAGACACCCGAAATTATGTGCTGATAGATGTGTGTATTTCGCTGCAAAGTTTATACCATAGACGAAGAATAGGAACAAGGCTATACTTCCCCCATGAAAATATCGATCAAAACGTCAGACGAACTGGAAAAAATGCGTATAGCGGGGCGATTAGCAGCTGAAGTGCTTGAAATGATCGAACCTTATATTAAGCCCGGCATCACAACTGACAAGCTGAACACAATTTGTCACAATTATATCACTGAAATACAACAGGCAATTCCTGCACCACTCAATTATCAAGGATTTCCCAAGTCCATTTGTGTCTCCGTCAATCAGGTAGTCTGTCATGGTATTCCAAATGAAAAAAAATTAAAGGAAGGTGACATTATCAACATCGACGTAACTGTACTCAAAGATGGTTATCATGGTGATACCAGCAAGATGTTTGCCGTTGGTAAAATTCCCTCGCATGCAGAACGCTTAATTCGTATCACGCAGGAATGTCTTTATATCGGGATTTCAATGATTAAGCCTGGGATACAGATAGGAACCGTGGGTTCTGCTATTCAGATGCATGCAGAAAAAAATCATTATTCTGTCGTTCGTGAATATTGCGGACATGGTATCGGCAGCGTTTTTCACGAACCAGAACTGCAAGTTCTTCATTATGGAAAACCCGGAACAGGAATTGTTCTGGAGCCGGGTATGACATTTACGATCGAACCAATGATTAACGCTGGGAAACGGTATGTAAAATTGCTTAATGATCGTTGGACTGTCGTTACGAAAGATCGTCGTTTGTCTGCTCAATGGGAACATACGCTGGCAGTGACTGACAGTGGCTATGAGGTTTTTACTTTAAGAAAAGGAGAAGAAATTAAGGAAATCAACACATGACTAATATGTATAACGCTGCTCAGGAAATAAATGCGGCACCCCGGTGTAGCGAATTAACAGATAAAAAGTTTCTGATATCCTTTTTCTAGTTGGCAATCGAAGTTTAAAATACTATCAACCACGTCGCTTTTCTGAAAAATTCATATCTACCGTCTCTATCAAGGTGCGTAACCATCTCATTGCAAGCCATTTTAGACTACATTCATTTTTCACCCGTCTCAATAGGGAACGTTTATCTTATGAAGTCGAGTCCAAATTCGTTTATGATTACCCCTCACTCATTCAAAAATCTATAAATTTAGAAAACAAATCCTGGTTATCACATATTTTATGCGCTATGGAAATAACAACAGATTTTCATACTGTTTATACATTACTCGAAATTATTGAGAGTTTCTAAAAACAGGGCATAGATTTTAATATAGTAAATGGGGCAGTTAATTGAGAAAATTGCATCCTGGATTAAATAAATAGTGCCAGATTACAAAATTTACACAAAAAACCGCACCAATAACAGTATTAGTGTCAATAATGCTAAATCGAAAAAAAGAAAATAAAAAATTTCATGTAGGCGATTCTAAATCAGAATAGATCGTAGCGATTTCATTTCAAATGATTTTAAGAAATTGACCAGCCTACAGCTTCTGCAACTCCATTGCCAATTTCAGCAGGAGATTTTACGGTAAATACACCAGCAGCTTCCAAAGCAGCATATTTATCCGCGGCGGCTCCTTTTCCACCAGCGATAATCGCCCCTGCATGTCCCATACGCTTACCCAACGGAGCTGTTACACCAGCGATATAAGAAATAACAGGTTTTGTCACATTAGATTTGATAAATTCAGCTGCTTCTTCTTCTGCCGTTCCACCAATTTCACCTACCATAACGATCGCCTCTGTTTGCAAATCCTTTTCAAAAAGCTCTAAAACATCAATAAAACTCATTCCTGAAATTGGATCACCACCGATACCTATACAAGTACTTTGACCAAAGCCTAATTGAGTAGTTTGATCCACAGCTTCATAAGTTAGTGTCCCTGAACGCGAAACAATACCCACTTTGCCACGTTGATGAATATAACCAGGCATAATACCGATTTTGCATTCATCTGGCGTAATAATACCTGGACAATTCGGACCGATGAGACGAATGCCGGGATGTTGCTGGAGATAAGCTTTGACTTCCAACATATCGAGTACGGGCACACCTTCTGTAATACAAACAATTAACTGCACTCCGGCATCGGTTGCTTCAAGAATAGAATCTTTACAAAAAGGCGCAGGCACAAAAATCACGGTAGCATCAGCGCCTGTTTTTTCCACTGCTTCATGGACGCTATTAAATATTGGCAAATCTAAATTCAATTGATTGCCTCGGCCAGGCGTAACTCCGCAGACTATTTTTGTACCGTATTTTATTGCTTGTTCTGAATGAAAAGTTCCCTGTTTACCTGTAAAACCTTGACAAATGACTTTCGTTTCTTTATTAATCAATACACTCATTACGCATCACCTTACTTGATTCACGATTTGTTTTGCTGCATCAGCAAAACCTTTTGCAGCAATAATATTCATACCGCTATCTGTGAGTTTTTTCGCACCTAATTGTGCATTATTACCTTCGAGACGAACCACCACAGGTACATTAATACCTACTTCTATCACAGCACTAATAATACCATCTGCAATTAAGTCGCATCGGACAATTCCACCAAAAATATTAACCAAAATTCCTTTAACATTTTTATCTGATACAATGATTTTGAAAGCTTCCGTTACGCGTTTTTTCGTAGTGCTCCCACCTACGTCAAGAAAATTAGCCGGTTTGCCACCAAATAATTTAATGAGATCCATCGTGGCCATGGCAAGGCCCGCACCATTAACCATGCAACCAATATCTCCATTCAATTTGATATAGCTTAATCCTAATTGCTGTGCTAACGTTTCATGTTCATTTTCCTGGGTAATATCACGCATTTCGCACAATTCAGTTTGACGATACAGTGCATTGTCATCGATATTTAATTTTGCATCTAAACAAATGAATTCACCACTTCTCATAACGACCAACGGATTAATTTCCAACAAACTTAAATCCCGCTCGATAAATAATCGGTACAATCCTATTACGATAGTAGTGAATGAACGCATTTGCTCAAGATCTAAATGTAAGCCAAAAAACAACTCACGGCACTGGAAAGGCTGTAATCCAATAGAAGGATCTATCGTAATTTTTAATATTTTTTCTGGCGACTCCTCAGCTACTTTCTCAATTTCAACACCACCTTCGTTTGAAGCCATAAAAATAACACGCTGAGAAGCACGGTCAATCACAGCGCCCAAATAAAGTTCGCGGGCAATATCGGAAGTTTGTTCAATAAGCACTTGATTGACAGGTTGTCCATGTTTGTCTGTTTGCTCAGTCACTAATCGTGTACCCAACAAAGCTTTTACTACCGCTTTTAATTCTTCTTTCCCTTTTACTAAACGCACACCGCCTGCTTTTCCCCGACCACCGGCATGTACCTGCGCTTTAACTACCCAACGGTCGCCGCCAATCTTTTCGGCTGCATGAATAGCAGCTTCTAGATCAGACACTACTTCTCCTGTAGGCACAGGGATAGTATATTTTTTAAAAAATACTTCGATTGATATTCATGTAGGTTCATTTTTCTCTCCTTATATGTAAAATATGAAAATCCTGTAGTTTCAGGGCCTCTGGTTTCTTTAAAACTCGATATTCAGAATGAGGCTTCTGATTGTGGAGAAACGGGTTAGTACGGTGTCATCTTGCACGGCCTTTTTTGCCGGGCAACCCCATAGTCGATGTTTAAAATCCTAACAGCACCCGCGCAGGATCTTCCAACATTTCTTTAATAGCGACCAAAAACAAAACGGCCTCACGACCGTCAATCACCCGATGATCGTAAGATAAAGCCAACATCATAATCGGCCGAACGACAATTTCACCATTTTCAACTATAGGACGATCGACGATTTTGTGCATACCCAAAATGGCTGTTTGTGGCGGATTAATAATTGGTGTTGATAATAATGAACCATAGGTACCTCCATTAGTTATACTAAATGTACCACCAGTTAATTCATCAATATTTAAATGCCCTTTTTGAGCACGTGACGCAAATTCACGAATCTGTTCCTCAATCTCCGCCATACTCATATTTTCCGCGTTTTTAAGGATAGGCACAACTAATCCACGTTTTGTCCCAATGGCAATACCAATGTCGTAATAATCGTGATAAACAATATCGTTTCCATCGATAGAAGCATTTACCATCGGAAATTGTTTTAAAGCCTTAATCACTGCTTTTGTAAAAAATGACATTAATCCTAATCGCACATTAAATTTTCTTTCAAACTCATTACGGTATTTTTCACGCAAATTCATTACTGGTTTCATGTTAATTTCATTAAAGGTCGTTAGTAGCGCTGCTTCATGTTGCACTTGCACTAGCCGTTTCGCAATGCATTGTCGAATTCGCGAAAGAGGAACTCGTCTCTCTGTTCTTTCACCAACCACAGGGACTCTTTTTTCAACCGGTTTTTCTTTTTGTATCTCTAAATAATTTTCCACATCCTTTTTGGTAAGGCGTCCGTCTTTTCCGCTTCCTTCAATTTCGGTGGCATCAATTCCTTTTTCAGATACTAATCGACGAACGGTCGGACTGAGTGTGTTTTCAATTTTTACTTTTTTTCTTTTTTTATTTCTTCTTTTTCTGTAATGTGTACTTTGCTTAAATCTGCTTCTTTTTCTTTTAATAAAGCCAACAACTGGTTAGTTTTAACGACTTCGCCTTCTTTAACTTCAATGTCCTCAATAATACCATCTTTTGGGGCAAGTACTTCGAGCATGATCTTATCTGTCTCCAGATCAACAAGATTTTCATCACGGGCTACAGAATCACCTTCTTTCTTATACCATTTAGCTACTGTAGCATCACTAACTGATTCTGGGAGAATGGGCACTTTAATTTCAATCGCCATTTAAATTTCCTCTTCAAGACCTAAAGCTCGATTAATCACTTGCTTTTGCAATTTTAAGAACATCGCTGAATATCCTGACGCCGGCGCTGCTGAAGCGGGTCGTCCTACGTATTCTAATGTCTGATCCTCTCGAATGCACTTCGCTAATCGGCGGCACGTGCAAAACCAGGCTCCTTGATTTTTAGGTTCTTCCTGACACCAGATAACCTGTTTTGCATTTGAATATTTTTTAAATTCTTCCTTCAACTGATCATAAGGAAATGGATAGAGTTGTTCGATGCGAATTAGAGCAATGTGATTTTGCTTATGCTCGCGACGTCGGATCAGTAAATCGTAATACACCTTACCACTGCATAAAACAATACGTTTAATTTTTTTGCATTGTGTTTGTCAATTTCTGAAATTAATAATTTTAATTGACCGTGCGCTAAATCCTCTAATGACGATATAGCTAATTTATTACGTAACATACTTTTCGGCGTCATTACAATTAATGGCTTGCGATAAGGACGCAGTACCTGACGTCGCAACAGATGAAAAATCTGCGCGGGTGTTGTAGGTATACAAACTTGCATATTATTTTGCGCACATAGCTGCAAATAGCGCTCTAAACGGGCGGATGAATGTTCTGGGCCTTTACCTTCGTAACCGTGCGGCAAAAACATAACTAATCCTGATAAACGATTCCATTTTTGACATCCTGAACTAATAAATTGATCGATAATAACTTGAGCTACATTAGCAAAATCACCAAACTGCGCTTCCCAAATAATGAGTGCATTGGGAGCTGAAGTTGAATAACCATACTCAAATCCTAAAGCACCATTTTCACACAACAGCGAATCATAGTTGTGAAATTTTGCCTGATTATTGTCTAAATATTTTAAAGGTACATATTCTTTTCCAGTTTGCTGATCGAATATGGTAGCGTGACGATGAAAAAACGTACCTCGACGAGAATCTTGCCCAACAAGACGCACTGAATAACCTTCTTTCAATAAAGTTGCATAAGCCATCATCTCAGCACACCCCCAGTCTATCGGTGTCTTGCCTGCGATCATTTCAAGGCGTTTCTGATACAACTTAGCAATTTTATGGTGAGGATTTATACTCTCGGGCAAAGTAAAAAACTTTTTCCGATGGTTTGTAATTTTTTAAAGAGACCATTGTACTAACAATGGTGCTCCATTCTTGTCCTACAAAAGTCGTCCAGTTGGCGGTATAATGTGCAGACAATCCTTCTGAAAAGGTTTCCAGCATTTGGCGTCCTTGATCGAGACGATTGCGATAATTTTCTATCCACTGATCGATTTCTTCGGCTGTACAGATTTTTTGACTAATCAGCGATTCAGCATATAACACGCGAGTGGTAGGATGCTCATGGATGACTTTATACATCAATGGTTGTGTGGGGACAGGATCGTCCACTTCCTGATGACCATGACGACGGTAACAAACGAGATCGATAAATACATCTTTATAAAAAGTCATTCGATAATCAAGCGCCAATTGCGTCACAACAACCACAGCTTCAGGATCATCTCCATTCACGTGAAATATAGGTGAATCCAGCATTTTTGCGATGTCAGAGCAATACATTGATGAACGTGAATCGTTCAGGTTGCTTGTTGTAAAGCCTACTTGATTATTTAAGATAATATGAATAGTACCACCAATGTAATAAGCACGTGTCTGAGACATATTAAGTGCTTCCATTACAATTCCTTCTCCAGAAAAAGAAGCATCACCATGAATCATGACCAGCATGGCATAATCGCGATTTTGTCCATTTTGTCTTTCCTGCCGTGCACGCACAGAACCCATTGCTACAGGACCAATAAATTCCAGATGAGAAGGGTTAAACGCTAAAGACAGATGAACAGAACCTGAATCGGTTTTTATATCTCGCGAATAACCTTGGTGATATTTTACGTCTCCAGACATTAAACCGTAGTCTTTTTTACCTTCGAATTCCTGAAATAATTCTTCAGCTGATTGGCCCATAATATTTAACAATACATTGATACGTCCTCGATGCGCCATACAAATAATGATTTCTCGCAACTTTTGATATCGTGCGCGTTTGATTAGCTCATCGAGCAACGGAATCAAACTATCACCGCCTTCCAAAGAATAACGCACTTGTGCAACGTATTTAGTATCCAAATATTTTTCCAGCGTTTCAGCTGCGATCAGTTGTTGCAGAATATTTTGTTTAGTTTCTTTATTAAATTTAAGCAATGGCAATCGACGTTCCATATAATCTCGTAACCAATGACGTTCACGCTCGTTCAAAATCGTACTGTATTGCACACCAATAGAACCACAATAAATTTCTCGTAAGCATGTATAAATTTCCTTTAAGGTAGCTTGTGGCTTATCCATTAAGCCATCGGTTAAGAATATTTTATCGAAATCGGATTCTGATAAGCCGTAATTGCTAAGTTCTAAACGAGAATCAATCGGTCGATCATCATCTAAGGGATTTATTTTTGCGCTCAAATGACCGAAGAGACGGTAAGCTTCAATTAGTAAACTAATACTGATCTGTTTTGGAGAAGGTGTGACTAGTGGCATTACAGTGTGTGATTGGGGAGCTAATTCTCGAAATTGCTCCCGAATAATCGAATGCGGAATGTTGCCCATTAGCATGCCATTAGATAACGATTGAAAATAATGCCGCCATTCTTCATTAACATTATTAGGATCTTTAAGGAAATTCTCGTAAAGAGCTTCGACATAGCCGGCGTTGCTATCTGCCAGATATGAAGTTTGTTGAAACTGTTCCATTGAGGTTGATTTTTGCATAGGTTTGATTTAGTTAATCCACACTCTCTGGTTCACGCAGCATCTGAGTCCGAATTTTACGAATCGCTTCTGTTGGGTTAAGACCTTTTGGACAAACAGTCGCGCAATTCATAATAGTACGGCAACGAAAAACGCTGTAAGGATCTTTCATAGAGTCTAATCGTTCTCTTGTTTTTGTATCACGACTATCAGCAATAAAACGATATGACCACAATAAACCAGCCGGTCCGATAAATTTATCGGGATTCCACCAATAGGATGGGCATGAAGAAGAGCAACACGCGCATAAAACGCACTCATACAATCCATCTAATTTTGCACGATCAGCAGGTGATTGTAATCGTTCTTTTAGTGGTGGTTCTTGATTATTTAAAAGATATGGTTTTATCTTTTTATATTGTACATAGAATTGCTCCATATCCACAATTAAATCACGAATAATCGGAAAACTGGGCAACGGCCGCACAACAACGCAATCTGGTAAGTCTTTTAATTGCGTCACGCATGCTAAACCATTTTGACCATTAATATTCATAGCATCAGATCCACAAACACCTTCGCCGCAAGAACGACGCAATCCGATGTCAGGGTGTTTTTCACGGATGGTTTCCAACGCATTTAATAACATTTTGCCGAGAATTGTAGAGAGATCTAATTTAAAATCCTGCATATAAGGTTTTTTATCAGTTTCCGGATTGAAGCGCATTATTGAAAAAGTCATAACTCGTTTCTTAACACTCATGCCATTAATCTCTCGGTTTAGGTAGAAACGGATCTATTCCTTTGGGTTTCATATTGACCGGACGATAGGCGATGCGCCCGTCACGAAAATAGATAGTATGCTTTAACCAATTCATATCGTCACGCTCTCTGTAATCATAACGAGAATGTGCGCCGCGACTTTCAGTGCGTTGTCGCGCAGAAATAGCCGTCGCATAAGCCACTTCCATCAAATTATCCAGTTCAAGTGCTTCTACTCGAGCGTTATTAAACGTACGACTGGTATCCATTAATTTCACGCGTTGCAATCGTTCTTTTAATTTTTCCAGCCGTTTTAATCCTTGTTCCATTTGTGTTTCATCCCGAAAAACACCAAAATCTTCGGACATAACTTTTGCCATTTCATGTTTAATGATTGCCGAATTTTCATCGTTTTCTGGCTTTTCTAACTGCTGTATACGTGCGATAGCAGCACCGATATCATCCGGATTTTCAGCACGGTGGGTCAATTCAAATTTAAGCGCTTCTTGCAAAAGCAGTCCTATAGCACGACCAAAAACCACTAAATCTAGTAAGGAATTCGTACCAAGTCGATTAGCACCATGCACAGAGACACAAGCACATTCCCCAGCCGAAAACATGCCTTCTACAATTTGATCATTGCCGTTTTCATCCACGGTTAACGCTTGCCCATTAATAGTTGTTGGAATACCACCCATCATATAGTGGCAAGTGGGCAATACAGGAATGGGTTCTTTGGTGATATCTACATTTGCAAACTTAGCCGATAATTCAGCAATCCCCGGCAATCGCTCATGTAGTACCTTTTTTCCTAAATGATCTAACTTTAGCAAGACATGATCTTTTTTAGGGCCAACACCATTTCCAAGCATAACTTCTTGTAAAATAGAGCGCGCAACGACATCACGACAATCCAAATCTTTTAAACGAGGGGAGTAGCGTTCCATAAAACGCTCACCATATGCATTAGTAAGGTAACCACCCTCGCCTCGCGCACCCTCAGTAATTAAACAGCCTACACCATAAATTCCTGTCGGATGGAATTGCCAAAACTCCATATCTTGCACCGGCAATCCAGCACGTAAAACCATCCCAACCCCGTCACCAGTGTTAGTATAAGCATTACTCGTTGTCTGATAAACACGGCCAGCACCACCTGTTGCAAAAATTGTCGCGCGCGCTTTAAAAAAGACAAGATCGCTGATCTCCATATTCATTGCAACTATACCAGCGATACCGCCTTTAGCGCCTCTCACCAAATCGATACCATACCATTCATAATAAAAGTGTGTACCTGCTTCGACGTTTTTTGGTATAGGGTGTGTAGCACTGCATGTCCTGTTCGATCAGCACAAGCACAGGTCCGACGTGCTATTTGTTTACCAAAATCCCGCGTATGACCACCAAAAGCGCGTTGATAAATACGTCCATTATCCAAACGTGAAAAAGGCAATCCGTAGTGCTCTAATTCATAAACCGAAGATGGTGCTTGTTCACACATATATTCGATAGCATCCTGATCACCTAAATAATCTGATCCTCTCACCGTATCATACATATGCCATGCCGGCTTGTCAGGCATTACATTTCCTAAAGCCGCTGCGATACCGCCCTGCGCAGAAACCGTATGCGATCTTGTTGGGAACACTTTAGAAATGACAGCAACTTTATATTGACGTGATTTTGACATCTCTAATGCAGCACGTAAACCGGCCCCCCTGCGCCGACAATCACCGCATCATATTCTTTAACTTTGATAGAAGTCATAATCACTCAACCCTCAACACGCTATCCACAAAAATTCGATAGTCCAAATAAAATAAGTTGCCAATAATAAACAAATGACCGTCTGTAGGGCCAATCGTATAGGTTTATTTTTCACATAATCTGTAAAAACAATCCATAACCCAATCCATGCATGCCACAATATGCTAAAAATAACAATAAAAGTCGCCATTTTCATCAACCAATCGCTAAATAAAGCATGCCACTGAAGATAAGAAACCGGATGATGCACTAACAAAAAAACAATGATGAAAACTGCATAGATACCACTCAACAGTGCTGTAATTCGCTGAACGAACCAGCCCTGATAACCTAGACGATTTATTCGATCTACCGCTACCATATCCATATTCCCGCTACAATCATAGCAATTAACGAAAGCGCAAAAATCGTATACGCACTAACCTGTCCTTTACGAACCGATTCCCAAAAACCTAAATCCATAGCTAAATGCCGTATTCCTGCAAATAAATGAAATATTATAGAAGCCAACATCAGCCATATCAGCAACTTCAACCAATGATTATTACTAACCAATTGTTGCACATGCAGAAAAGCGGTTGGCGCCAGGGTTGTTTGGCGCAAAAGATAAAACATCAAAGGTAAAAACAAAAAAGAAGAATCCCAGAAATTCGATGGCAAATTGATACAATCGCCATCGGTGGAAAATGAAACTTAGTCAAATCAAGATTAACGGGCCTATTAGTATTCATTCCTCCCACCCGATTCAAAATTTGATTTAAATTAAAAAATAAAAACAACCTCGCCTACATCGCTAGCACGCCGCAATTATAACAACACTGTTAGAAAAACACAAATAGAAACCTCTCATTTACTAGCTTCAATATAAACTGTGAAGTGAAAGATGAGTAAACTTTTTAAGAAGTGTGTGTATTCGCTAATTTAGTGTCAAGGGCTATTAGCAAAGGTAAAGGAATGGGGAGTCGACGAGAGTCATTTTTCGCAACAGTGCTTGATTTGAATCAGAGACGATTTTAGAAACTGCTTAAATGAAGGTTTTTATTCCACCTCCCGCTCTACTATGCCTATTAGTCAACTAGCTCACGAATTTGAATATGGTAGAGGTGAGTTTCTTCTAATCTCTTCTCCAATAGGCGTTCTTCCAATTTAGAATTATCCGCATAAATACCATTACCAACAAGGTACATTATCACCAGAGGATGTTGCCGATATCTTCTGCAATATCTATTCCGGCACGATAACCTCATAAATTTTTACGCGTCATTTACCGAAACACAGGTTAGACCATAATCACTGGTTGTCATCGATTACAAAAAAGCTACCGTTTTATTAATAATATCTGAGTAAGAATCTCTGATTTCTACAGAAACGTGTATGTAGTCAAATCAGACCTGGGAATACCTGAAACCTTTGCGTTAAAATTAATACGAAATATATAAAGTTAATACAACAACACCAAATAAAAAGGCGGACTCACCGTTTAAAATCGGCTAAATATCCCCATAAATTCATCACAACATTGTTAGGGCTAGTGCATCTCTGCATCTCGCAGGATAACAAAAAAAGAAATGAGGAATGGGAAAGTAATCGATATGGGGAAAACCTTGATCTCCTTCTTACTTGAATCGATGTGATTCCTTTTAACGATTACTTTAAAATAATACTCATTTAGAAGGACTCAAAAAAATAAACTCCAATCATCAGAATAATCCACGCATAAAAAGCAGCAGCGATATCATCTACCATCACACCCCATCCTCCTTTAGTATTTTTTTCTAACCACCGTATCGGCCAAGGTTTCCAAATGTCGAAGATACGAAACAAAAAAATCCCGCTAAAATAAAATAGTTTTTTTTGGGAATGGAAATCATTACAATCAAAAATCCTACAATTTCGTCAAAAACTATTGCTGAATGGTCTTCAGTGCCAAAACGCCGGTTTGTAACACCAGAAACAACGACCCCTACGAATAAAAAAAGCGTTATGATACAGTAAATCAGTAAAGGCAATTGTCTCAATAGTAAATAAAAAATAATACCCACCAACGTGCCAAAAGTCCCTGGCATCCAAGGCATTGCGCCTACACCAAATCCGCAAGCAATAAACTCCAATGGGCTTATCCACATACTTTGAGGGACACTATTTCTTTTCTTTAAAATGCTCATAACCTTTTTTCTCTATTTTTAGAGGATTATTTTTCGAATCCATCACTGCTACACTCGTACCTGCAACGATTTCCCCAATACACTGCCATGCACAATCCAATGACTTAAAGACTGATTTTAATCGATCGCTTTTTTCTGGCGGAACAGTGAAACAAAGTTCATAATCATCACCAGAGGTAAGTGCATATTGCCACGCAATTTTTGTTTCACACTCCTCTTTTAAACTTTTTGATAAAGGCAATCGATCAGCATGTATTACGGCACCAACTTGACTGGCTGTAGTCATTTTTTCAAGATCCGCAATAAGACCATCGGAAATATCGATTGCTGCGTTGGCAATTTTTCGTAACGCAAGACCCACTTCAACGCGAGGTGCAGGTCGATTTAATCGGTCGAATAAAAATGAATCTATTTTTTTGTCTTGATTCAATAAACTTAATGCCAGCCCTGCGTCACCTAACGTACCCGTAACATAAATCAGATCCCGCACTTTTGCACCATTTCGACAAATAGTTTCATCTCCAGAAACCAAACCATTTATGACAACGGAGACTGAAAGCATTCCTGCCGTTATATCTCCACCGATTAAGACGATACCATATTGATCAGCTAGGGAGAAAAACCCCTCAGTAAATGCGTTTAACCATACTTCATCTGCTTTTTCCAACGTGAGCGCCAGTAAAGCCATATCTGGCTGTGCTCCCATCGCTGCTAGATCACTTAAATTCACTGCCAACACTTTGTAACCGAGATCTTGCGGTAAAGTATCAACAGGAAAATGCACCCCTTCTACTAGGGTATCCATTGATGTTACTAGCAGCTTGTTTTTTGGTATTTTGACAACAGCAGCATCATCGCCAATGCCCACTACAACGCGCGGTGATTGATCTTCACGTCTCTGAAAATATTTTTTTATAATTTCAAATTCTGTAATCGGCATGATGCAATAATAACTTAAAAGAAAACTTGAATCCCATAGGGTGAGCTTTACTATGAAGAGTCAACCATTTTTGACGCATGTGTTTAACGTAAAATTAACAATCTGTAAACAACAAAAGCTTTCTTTCCCTTCAGTATTTAGTGTGCCCTTAAATTAACATAATAACCTTAGGCTCACGTGCCGTACGTAAAACATAAATTACTAATAGTTTTTACGATTTCCCTACACTAGCAACTTTCATAAATTGTTATTTTAAATCCCTTTGTATTCTTAAAAATGCACTGCAAATAACTGCAAACGGATTAAAAAACTGTATATTACAGCCAAAACTCTTATGCCAATACCTTAACACTAAAGGACATAAACAAAATCTATTGAAAATTAAAAGAATTAAAGATATAGATTAATTCCAAACATAGGGACAATATTATGGCTTTAATTGGTTTAAACCCAAAACATTAATCCCATTAGCCTATATTAAATTATAATGCCAACCCCGCCGCTTGCCAAATTGGGATTCTACAACCTGCCTATTTCGATTTTCACTGAAAAACACCAACAACAAATTAGCTACGATAAAACCTATCACTTGTTACTTCTTTGTGATTAAATGTCGGCCAAATTTATACAAAGAATCTATTACTGTGATCAATATTATTACGTGTAAATGCTAAACATCGTTCTTAAAGCTAAAAGCAAATACCATATCTCTTAGAAAAAAGAGGCTGTTGCTGGGAACCGGCATCAACCAACGGCGGACGGACGTTGCACTAAAGGTAAATATCCATAGCTACTCGAGAATATAGTTAGCCGTTATTGGATGAAGCGAAACACACATTTTCTTCTGCTTCGATGAAAATCACTATTATCCTAGAGCTAGAACCTAGAAGTGTAATTCAGTGACTATTCGACAGTTGCAACAGAAAAGATGTTACCCCGAAAGTTCTGGTTAAAAGCCGCGGGGTACTTTACCCACGAGGTACCCCGCGGCTTTTAACCAGATAAACCAAAAAATTTAGAACAAAACAAAGTGCCATAATCGAGTATTTTGACTATTTTTTATTTCGTTTTCGGAATTTCTTCGGACCATGAGGTCCCCTACCCCTTGACATACAAAATCACCTTTCTTTTCTTCTTATATATGCTCAACCACAGGACGATGACGGTACATTATTATCCTTTCTAATTTAATTATCGATTTTTCTTCCGTAATTCTGGAACCAAGACGTCTAAAATAGCATTGACATATCGGTGTCCTTCTTCAGCACCAAATTCTTTGACTAATTCTAATGCCTCATTAATCACGACTTTATAGGGAACATCCTTGCGATGCAATAGCTCATAGATTGCCAACCTCAACGCTGATAACTCAACTGGGTTTAAGGAACTTATTTTACGGTCCAAATGAGGAATCATGAGTGCATCAATGAACGCAACATGTTGAATCGTCCCTATCACTAAATCTTTAAAATAAATTAGATCAACATCGGGCAGATCATTCAAAGCATTTTCTTCTAAAAACTGGTTAATTAAATCATCTGGTTTCACTTCACCAAAATACCATTGATAAAGTCCTTGCAATGCGTAACGACGTGCATTGTGCCGGGAATTCATTTTCCTGTATAGCGTCATTTAATTTTTTTCTGATGTTTTTGTAAGTGACGAATTTCATCGTGAAACGCATCAACATCCTGGAAACTGCGATATACCGAAGCGAATCGCACATAAGCAACCTCATCCATGGCGCGTAATTCATCCATCACTAATTCACCAACCCATTGAGAACTAACTTCGCATTCACCTTGTGCCCGGAATTTATGTATAATGCGTTGAATAGCCGACTCGATCTCTTCCATACAAATAGGCCGTTTTTCTAATGCTTTTAATAGGCCGGAGCGTAGTTTTTCTTCATCAAATGTACTGCAGCGACCATCTCGTTTAATAATGCGAGGTAAATTTAATTCTGCCATTTCAAAAGTGGTAAACCGTTCTTCGCATTTAAGACATTCACGTCGACGACGCACCTGTGCACCTTCTTCCACTAATCGCGAATCAATGACTTTTGTATCTTCTGTATTGCAAAAAGGGCAAAACATTAGCGGACTACTTCTCTCGGTTATACACTGGAAATTGCTGAGACAAATATTCCGCTTTTTGTTTGATATCTACAATCACGCTCTCATTATTGATATCATCTAAAACATCACAAATCCAATGAGCCAATTTTTTCGTTTCTTTTTCTTTAAATCCGCGTGTGGTAATCGCTGGGGTACCGATACGAAGACCACTGGTTACAGAAGGCGAACGCGTCTCAGCGGGTACAGTATTTTTATTAACAACAATATTAGCACGACCTAACGCTGTTTCGGCATCTTTACCTGATATGTCTTTATCTAAAAGGCTGACTAGAAACATATGATTTTGTGTCCCACCTGAAACGACGGCATAGTTGCGCCTTATCATAACGTCTGACATAGTTCTGGCATTTTTCAAAATCTGTTGCGCATAAATTTTAAATTCAGGCTGCATCGCTTCTTTAAAGGCAACAGCTTTTGCGGCAATGACATGCATTAAAGGACCGCCTTGCGATCCGGGAAAGACCGCCGAGTTTAATCGCTTTTCTAATTCGGGATTGGCTTTCGCCAATATCAATCCCGAACGTGGTCCGCGCAGTGTTTTATGCGTTGTTGTTGTCGTCACATCCGCAATATTGACCGGAGAAGGATAAACTCCCGCTGCAACTAAACCTGCTACATGTGCGATGTCTGTCATCAAATAGGCATTGACACGATCAGCAATTTCACGAAATCGCTGCCAATCGACAATACCAGAAAATGCAGAAAAACCGGCTATAATTACCTTTGGTTTATGCTTTTCCGCCAATAAAGATACTTGCTCATAGTCAATATCTTTTTCTGCATTCAAACCGTAACACACTGCTTTATAAAACTTCCCTGAAAAATTCACCGGCGTCCCGTGCGTCAAATGACCACCGTTTGATAAATCCATCGCTAGTAAAGTATCACCTGGATTCATAAGTGCCATATAGACTGCGGCATTGGCTTGCGAACCGGAGTGTGGTTGAACGTTAGCATAAGTGGCTTTAAATAACACTTTTGCTCGATCAATCGCTAACTGTTCTACAATATCAATAAATTTACATCCACCGTAGTAGCGCTTGCGAGGATATCCCTCTGCATATTTATTAGTTAAAATTGACCCCTGAAGCTGTAATACTCGAGGACTTACATAATTTTCTGAGGCAATTAATTCAATATGTTCTTCTTGGCGCGCCTTTTCCCAAAAAATCGCTTGTGCAAGTTCAGGATCAAAACTCTCTACGCTGAGATCAGCATCATACATTCTTGAGCTCCTAGTGGCGGTTTAGCAGAGAAAACATTTTACCTGAGCTGCTGAGAAAGCGGAAGGCATTTAGAATGTACTATGGTAGAGCGTTTGCCAATATTATATTCCAATGCTTTAAAACTTCCTGACATTTATCAGTTACAGCGATTTTCATTTCTTCTTCGAGAAGATTTTTTGGTGCATTGGCTTTGAGCAAGTTTGAAACCATGTTTGGCAGCTTCCCTGAGGTGTTCTTGTCCGATTTGGAGATGTTTGCCCACGCCCCCGCAAATTTCGCCAGCTGGCCCCTCCCTCTCTCGCCAAAAAAATTAAATCAGGAGGAAAATTCTGATTACGCAAACTGGAAGGACAACTAATAAAACAGCAAGATCGGCGCCGGTTTCGATGATACGCAACCCACCCTGCATTAACAAAAATATCCTGATCATAAATAGCCATACCACCATGTCAGGTAGGATTGCTAATAACATCGATAAATGATTCCGTTCGAGACAACAGTAACCGACGTGGATTAGTTAAATGGCTCTTCGCGACCAATGAGTGTGATAACGCTACCTGCAACAGGCTTATCGTAGCGTGAAAAATGTATCTGAGGAATTTTCACTTGTTTTAATACCACATTTGTCATGACAAATGTGCCAATTTCATTAACGGCTCCAAAAAAATTACCACATGAATCACGCGAAAATGGCTGCTATTTTTCCTTCTTTAGTTACATGACCAGGAATAACTAGAGAAATTCCTTTTTGTTTCGAAAATTATGCTAACCGGGCAGTGCTTTCGCTGCTTTTACGAACCTGACTTACTCCACCAAGCGCAGAAAGGGCGCTGTCAGTAGACTGTCTGTATCGAATCGATTACCATAATCTGTGAACATAATTTTTCATCCAGTGTAACAATTTGTTCAATGTAAGTTTCGGCTAATAGTTTTAATTTATCTTGTGGTAATCGTAAACGCTGCGCACGCATAGCGATTTGTTGCAACGATTCTTCACCAGTCATATACAACGTGGAATAATTTTTACTAATTTGACATAAAATTTGTAACAATAAAGCGAGCTTTCCAACCTCTGGATCGCTACCAATTAAGACAACGGAAACAGAAACTAATCCAGACTCCAAAACATGACACTACATTTGGAGGTTACAGCTTTTGTTGATGTCTCAGTGCGCTTGGACACACGACACGCTCTTCTCTTGTTATGAAACGGGAGATTATGGTTGTTTTATTAATCGACGAGGTGCGATTCGCGCATCGTGTAACACTTCGCCGATACCTATAAAATCATCATTATGATTGCGCAATCGCACAAATCCGCTCGCCGGCGCATGCGGTACCATCATCGCTAAACCCTTCTGCAGATAAAAGGTGGCTAATCGATTTAGTTGAAGCGCTGGAAAATTCAAAACCATACTTTCGATAGGTAATAAATGGAGATCTAAGGCAGTTAGGTTTGATTCATCATATCTTTGTTCAAGCCGCGCTAATGAAATCATTTGGTTTTCACGATAATACATCACCATCAATCGACGTAAGGCAATAATATGGGCGCCACAATTAAGCGCTTCTCCTAAATCATCTACTAACGTTCTGATATAAGTACCTTTGCTGCAATGCACGTGAAGCTCAGCCTCTTTTTCATTCCAATCCAATAAATTTAATTCATCAATTGTCACTTGACGTGGTTTACGTTCCACTTCAATTCCCTGACGCGCTAGTTTATAGAGGGGTTGGCCTTTGTATTTTACAGCAGAATACATAGGTGGAGTTTGTTCAATAACTCCACGAAATGACGATAATATTTTTCTGAGCAAACGTTTTGTTATTTTGGAAATTGGACGTTCTGCAATAATTGCACCTTCACTATCCCCGCTTGCAGTTCGGACTCCTAATCGCACTTTCACATAATAAGCTTTATCAGCATCTAGCAAATATTGAGCAAATTTAGTCGCTTCACCTAAACAAATGGGCAACATACCATTAGCTAAAGGATCTAAACCTCCTGTATGTCCTGCCTTTTTTACATGAAATAGTTTTTTATTCGCTGCACGGCGTCGTTAGAAGTCATACCACTGGGTTTATCTAATAATAAAACTCCGTCAATTGCTCCGCCGTGCCGCTTATATATTTTTTGGCTATTAGCTATCGTTGTCATTCTTGAACGCACAGTTTATCAACGATGAAATTCTCTCAGCTCGCTCTAGTGATTCATCATAAGCAAATTGCAATTGAGGTACGTATCGTAATTTAGTAGCCTCAGCCAACAAACATCGTAAATAACCTATTGCTTTATCAAGGGCTTTTTGAGTCGCTTTTCGATTTTTGTTTTCCAAAAATGTGTAGAAAATTTTTGCCTGTTTCAAATCAGGAGATATCGAAACTGCCGTTATAGAAATTCTGACCAATCGCGGATCGTGTACTTCTTTTTTAAGAAGCACCGCTAATTGATGATGAATAAGATCAGCTACACGCTGTTGGCGCTGTGTTGTTGTCAAGTAATTTTCCGTTCGATTTGAATTTTTTCATAAACTTCGATCTGATCAGCGACTTTTACATCGTTGTAATTTTTTACGCCAATACCACATTCCATACCATAACGTACTTCGGCAACATCTTCTTTAAAACGACGCAAGGATTCAAGCTCACCTTCATAAATCACAACATTATCCCTCAATACACGAATAGGCAAATGACGACGAACTACACCTTCAACTACCATACAACCAGCAATAGCACCTAATTTTGATGAACGGAAAACTTCGCGCACTTCACCTAATCCCACAATTTTTTCTTCTAATTCTGGCGATAACAAACCACTAAGTGCCTTTTTCACTTCATCAATCAAATCATAAATAACACTGAAATAACGAAGATCAACTCCTTCCAGTTCGACTAATGCGCGCGTTGACGCATCAGCACGAACATTAAACCCAATCATGACTGCGTCCGAAGCAATAGCTAAATGCACATCAGATTCGGTAATACCGCCAACACCGCTAGCGATAATGTTAATTTTAACTTCGTCTGTAGAAATTTTATTAAGCGCTTCGGTTAAGGCTTCCAGAGATCCTTGCACGTCCGCTTTTAAAACAATATTTAATACACTTTGCTTCCCTTCACTCATCTTATCAAAAATATGTTCGAGATGTGCAGTTTGTTTTTTTGCCAAACGCACTTTACGATATTTACCCTGACGAAAACGAGCTATTTCTCGCGCCTTACGTTCTTCTGGTACTACCACAGCCTCATCACCAGCTACAGGTGTACCGGACAACCCCAATATTTCCACTGGCATAGAAGGGCCAGCGCTTTTACATAATTTACCATCATCGCCAATCATCGCGCGCACCCGACCATACTCACGACCAGCGAGAAGAATATCACCGGGATATAATTCGCCATCTGTTACCAACACAGTTGCTATCGGTCCACGGCCTTTATCGAGACGAGATTCAATGACTACCCCCTTTGCAGGACCCATCGCTACGGATTTTAATCCTAATACTTCCGCTTGCAGTAAAATGCGTTCGAGGAGCGCATCCACACCATCACCAGTTTTTGCCGAAATTGGCTGGAACATAGCATCACCCCCCATTCTTCAGGGAGCACATCTTGCTTTGAGAGCTCGGTTTTAATTCGATCTGGATCTGCTTCTGGTTTATCCATTTTATTAATAGCAACTACTATCGGCACTTTGGCGGCCCTGGCATGTTGAATAGCTTCAACCGTCTGCGGCATCACCCCATCATCCGCCGCGACGACGAGCACCACAATATCCGTACACTTAGCGCCACGGGCACGCATCGCGGTGAATGCCTCGTGACCTGGTGTATCCAGGAAAGTAATCACTCCCTGCTCCGTTTCGACATGATAGGCACCAATATGTTGCGTAATACCCCTGCTTCAGTACTGGTAACCTTCTTGCGCCGAATATAATCTAACAATGAGGTTTTACCGTGATCTACATGTCCCATAATAGTGACAACGGGTGCCCGCGGCACAGCTTCACCTACCATCTCTCCTATGGTGGCCGCTAAGTCTGCTTCTAACGTGTCTTCTTTAATGAGCTTGGGATTGTGGCCCATTTCTTGGACTACAATCGCAGCAGTTTCCTGGTCAATGCGCTGATTAATCGTTACCATCGCACCCATCTTCATCATGACTCTTATAACTTCCGCCGCTTTCACAGACATCTTTTGGGCCAGGTCAAGCACTGTAATGGATTCAGGGAGTAATACGTCTCTAATAACGGGAGTAGTAGGTTTAGCAAAACCGTGTTCCAGTCGAGTCGAAGCCCTATTTATTTCTACTGCAGGTTTATATCGTCGTCGGCGTTCCTCAGCAAATTTACTCATATGCAGCTCTTCCCTCTTCTCCTCCCATTGATATTCTTCTTCGGATCTACGTGAACGTGAGCGCGACTCTTTGCGAAGCCCTGTTTTCGCTGTTTCTTTTTCTTTCATTTCCGCAGTGGTTTTTTTAGTTGTTTTTTTTGCTTTAAATCCGGGCAATGCTTCAATAGTTACAACTCCCACATTTTCTTTTTTAAACTCAGTTACTGGCTCAGTAGCAGGAGGAAGTAATGACACTTCTTCCTGAAAAGCTGCTTCTTTTATCACTGATTTTTCTTCTTCAACCAGTTTAATGTATATTCGCTTAGATCGGATTTCGACGTTAACACTTTTTTCCCAGACTTCGCTGTACTTAATTTTTTGCGCTTCAAAATGATTTTTGAGTGTTTTTCAGATTCCGGACTGTGAGCGGTTTTTAAATGCAAAAGTAATTTTCTTTTTTGATCATCGGTAATCGTTTGATCAACGTGAGTGACCGCAACACCCGCGTCTTTTAATTGTTCTAAAAGACGCTCTGGCGTTGTCCGTACTAAATCAGCAAGTTGTTTTACACTAATGTCAGCTATCATATATCAGCTCTTATCTTCTTTCTTCTTCCGTAAACCAATGGGCTCGTGCTGCCATAATTAATTTAGCAGCTGATTCATCATCAATTTCTATAATTTCTTTTAAGTCATCCACGGACATCTCCGCTAAATCGTCACGTGTGAGTACTTCGTGCGCTGCTAATTGGCGTGCTAATTCCTCTGTCATTTCTTGTACATCTAATAAATCTGCCGCAGGTTTGACCTCGTTTATTTTTTCCTGATTAGCGATTTCTTGTGTTAAGAGAACATCGCTGGCACGTCGTTGTAATTCGGCAGCAATAACCTCATCAAATCCTTCAACACTTTGCAACTCTTTTTTAGAAACGTAGGCCACATCTTCTAAACTCATGAAGCCTTCTTGTACCAATGCATTGGCTACTTCTTCGTCTACATCCAATTTTTCCATAAAAACAGACTTAATATTTCCAGCTTCTTTTTCATTTTTTGAGCCAGTTGCATTTCACTCATGACGTTTAATGTCCATCCAGTTAATTCACTAGCCAATCGAACATTCTGTCCGTTTCGACCGATTGCTTGTGAAAGCTGCTCTTCTGGAACTGCAATATCCATTGCATGTGATTCCTCATCCACAACAATAGAAGGAACTTCTGCTGGTGCCATCGCGTTAATAACCAATTGAGCAGGATTATCGTCCCATAATACAATATCAATTCGCTCTCCGCCTAACTCATTAGAAACAGCCTGTACACGCGAACCGCGCATGCCGACGCAAGCACCGATAGGATCAATGCGTCCATCGTTAGTTTTAACTGCAATTTTAGCACGCGAACCAGGATCACGCGCAGCACCTTTAATCTCAATAACTTCTTCACCAATCTCAGGTACTTCGATTTTAAACAGCTCAATCAAAAATTGAGGACGCGTGCGACTAACAAACAATTGCGGACCACGTTTATCTCGACGAACATCGCATAGATAGGCACGTAAACGATCATTCACTCGCACAGCTTCTCTCGGGATCATTTCTTCACGTGGCAACAACGCCTCAGCATTTTCTCCCATATCTAAAATGATGTTATCACGTGTTACTCGTTTAACCACACCAATAACAAGCTCACCCAATCTCTTTTCATACTGTTGCACAATCTTCGCTCGTTCAGCTTCCCGAACTTTTTGGACGATGACTTGCTTGGCTTGTTGTGCTGCAATTCGACCGAATTCTATGGATTCAACCGGCTCTTCAATAACATCGCCGATTTCAAGTGCAGGATCAATTTCCTGAGCTTGTTTTAGCGTCATTTGTTGATCTGGTAATTCGAGCAGCTCATTCGTGCTTTCAACGACTGTCCAGCAACGGAATGTTTTATAATTGCCCACTTCCCGATTGATAGCCACGCGAATTTTTACATCCGCATCCTTATAACGTTTTGCCGTCACTGTTGCTAACGCAGCTTCAATAGCCTCGAAAATAACTTCTTTCGAAACACCGCGTTCGTTCGATATTGAATCAACGATTAATAAAATATTTTTATTCATTTTGTTAGCCCTCGAAATTCGCTAGCTATTAGATTCGCTTTTTCAATTTCGCTTAACGCAACTTTTAACTTACTATCATCAATTTTTAACGTAATTTCTTTATCTACAGCAACAATAACGCCACGAAATTGACGCTGCCCTGCCCTCGGCAACCGCAATCGTATTCTAACAGGTCGTCCTATAAATCGACGGTAATGATCAATCGCAAATAGGGGCCGTTCCAACCCAGGGAGGAAACTTCTAAATTATAATGACCACTAATAGGATCTTCGACATCCAGTATTACACTCACTTGTCGACTAATTCTTGTACAATCATCTAAGCTGACACCAGCTGCGCTATCAATCGTAATCCGCAATACCCTCACGCCGCTACCGTAACGATGCAGTTCACAAGACACCAGCTCAAAGCCTAAAAATTTTATAGCTGGACCAATAATCCGCTGTACTGCTTGCATTTGATACATTTCCACCTTAAAAACAAAAAAGGGCGTAAACTCGCCCTTTTTTGAACTCCAAAACAGGGATTTCACAAAAGCGAAAGTCGGTAGCGGGGGTAGGATTCGAACCTACGACCTTCGGGTTATGAGCCCGACGAGCTACCAAACTGCTCCACCCCGCATCAATGCTGTATTTTCTTCTATGTATCGCAGTTTAACTATAGGCAATATAAATGATAGATAACATGAATGATATAAATAAATTTACAGAATGACAAGCAACTGTTGACCAGAAAAAATAAAATACTCACTTTGATCAAGAGGGGAAATGAACTAAGCAGGCGAGCAATTAATTTATAATTCGGTGGCAGTCACTCTAGCAATATCCCTATAACGATGAAAGAGTAAAATATTATTTATGATTTTATGATACGGAGAAAAGGCTGCAGTAGTAGCGTCGTTATTATCTGTTTTGCGCATCTCTTTGTATTTTCGTCCTTCTTATCAATTTTCCTGCTATCACCTTTTAGTTTCCGAATGGGTAAGTATGGTAAGCTGTGTGCAGGTAATCTCAGTGTTATGTTGGATGAGAGTAGCATCATCTTCGTTACAATGGATTTTTCTTTCTCTAATTTCCATCTCATTTTCTATTTAAGGTCGCCGCCGGATTAGTTTTCATTGAGTTAGGGAGGGATAGGGTTTTTATATGAGAGGCTGCGAGGTATCAAGCAGATATTTCATTGGATTCATTTCTTAGTTACCATAATTTTGAGATATCTCCTTTTTACCCCTCACCATCAGATGAATCATTGCATACAATAGTTATTGGTTGATTTACAGCTTTTTGATGAATTAACTAATTCCGCGTACCTTAAAAATATTAAAAAACGACCAACATCGCACACTGGCCATGTCTCCTTTGTTAGCTACCATTT
Organism: Coxiella-like endosymbiont; assembly: GCF_024730665.1. Lineage (GTDB taxonomy): Bacteria > Pseudomonadota > Gammaproteobacteria > Coxiellales > Coxiellaceae > Coxiella. The sequence continues at coordinate 917,994 of NZ_CP084737.1, read as the reverse complement.
TCTTGTAGCTTGTTCTCTTTATCTTCTGTTTTAGATTAGCATATTCTGATCGTGAGATTGGTGCCTGTTCCAGTTTCTAAATGTGGCATGTAACCAGCATTATTGCAGCCGCTAATCGCCTATGTTGGCAAGCGTCCCTTTTATTCCAGTGCTTCTTCCAAAAGAGGCTGTCTTTCTTTTTAAGTTAATTTCCATGAAAGAAATATTCTTTCATGGAAATATTTTCTGGTTAGTTTCATTATTTAGAAACTAACTTCAGTTATGATTACCGAATTTTATACTAATCTACGACTCTTTAGATTAAAAAGTACTGATCCCACTTTTTTTGTTTGCTGTGACTACATTTTTCACTATTATCAATATTCTTTGAATTAAAAGTAAAAGAATAAGGATTCACTATGTCCTGTGCACGACTTTAATTTAATTTATAATAGGTGAAAGTCTCTTTTTTTGATGCTGTATCTAGCTTTGAAATAGTATGCCGGAGTTGCAGCTGCTTTTCGACTGTACCTGTGATTATCTTACACAGAATCCGGAATATTTTCCCCTGAAATTGCTGTGAGTGTCATCAGCATTGATACACTTCAGTTTTCTCTTTATTGACAGTAAAATGGACAGGCTTGCTCTCCTCGTCGAAATCACTATCTTTATAGGCGCGGAGAGGCTTATCTTTGATGTATTTAACGCTTTTATTATATCTTTTGCAAAGGAATAATGCTAGTTTGAGCCAGAAACTCAATCAAACACCGGAGATTGAGAAAGTGATACGAGATCGCCAAAGCTGTAAACTGATTAACGAGTATATCTCCACTCCTTCCTTCCCGTCGCTTAACCACGGGAGTACTATTTAAGGAGAATTAAAAAGCCCAATGGGATAGAATATATAAATAGTTTGGGAAAAGCCCGACAAAAAGTACAGCCAGACCATTAAGAGAAATAGCAATTTTTATTTCTAATGAAGATTGAATAGGTTCAAGCTGAAAGGAAGCCTCTTCAAAGTACATTGCTCTCACTACATGAATGTAAGAATAAGCGCCAACGATAGTTAATAACACAGCAAGCACTGCAAGCCATACCAAATGTATTTGAATTAACGAATCTAACACTCCTACTTTAGCTATAAATCCTGCCAAAGGGGGAACCCCTGCTAAAGAAAATAAAACTAGCATCATCACGAAAGCTAACCATGGATTACGATTGTTTAATCCTACAAAATCCTTAATATTTTCAACCTCGAAACCACCACGACTCATTAAAATAATCACACCGAAAGCACCTATAGTCATCAGACTATAGGTAATAATATAAAACATCGCAGCAGCATAACCCTCACGTGTGCCGCATAAGACGCCTAACAACATGTAACCCATGTGGGCAATTGACGAATAAGCTAGCATTCGTTTAATATTGGACTGCACAATAACAGCAAAATTACCGACAACCATAGACAAAATCACGATAACAATGAGCATTTCATGCCACTGCACCTGTAAAGCAGGCATCGTGCTTAGAAATAATCGGATTAGCATAGCATAAGCTGCTATTTTTGGTGCTGTAGCAATAAATAAGGTAACAGAACTTGGTGCGCCTTCATATACATCCGGTACCCACATATGAAAAGGAGCAGTGCCTAATTTAAAAGCCACTCCTGCCGTAATAAAAACAAGACCAACGATTAACGCTAAATTCTGATGCAACGGTATGCCAGCAACAATCCGTGCAATTTGAATTAAATCTAGGCTTTTAGTAGCACCAAAAATAATCGACATGCCATAGAGCAATATTCCTGAAGCAACCGTGCCGATAATAAAATATTTCATGCTTGCTTCTACACAACGGGTTTTTCGGCGATGCATCGCGACCATGGTGTAGGTTGGCAATGAAAACAATTCTAATCCTAAAAAGAGGATTAACAAATTGCAAGAAGAAACCAGAATCATCATTCCCAGTAAGGACAGCAAACCTAATGTATAAAATTCTGTAGCGGAAATGTTGCGTTCGTCATTATATTCACGAGCGTAAATAAAAGTAAAAAACACAGATAAGTAAATAAATAATTTTAAACAAACGGATAAATGATCCATCATAAATAAGTGTTCAAAAGCAAACATTGTTAAAAAACTAAAATGAGCAAAATTATGCCAAGTTACCCAGAAAGCAACAATTAAAGTAACCTGCGCCAAATAATAAGGAATTTGAGGATATTTCCTTAAGAAGATGCCCATCATTAAAATTACGAGTGCTATGAATAGCACAGCCATCTCAGGAATAGCTAGAATAAAATTGGCTAATGCTGATAGCATATCTTACCTTTATAATTTCGATTGCAACGCTTCATGTAATAAATTACCAATTGAAGCATGAAGCATATTTAATAACGAATTTGGGTAAATACCGATGCACACGACAGCAGCTGTTAATAACACGAAAATGATAGTCTCTGAAAAACCAATATCTTTTAACTGCATCACTCCTGGATGAGTAATAGGACCGAAAAAAACTCGTTTATACATCCACAACGTATAAGCAGCTCCAATCAACAAGGTGGATGCCGCCAAAAAGGTTACCCAAAAGCTGGACTTAAATGTGCTAAGCAGGATCATGAATTCACCTACAAATCCTGAAGTCCCTGGTAAACCCACATTGGACATTGAAAAAACCATAAAAAAGGCGGAAAAACAAGGCATGGTTTTAGCAATGCCGCCAAAATCGCGAATATAACGCGAATGTAACCGTTGGTACAGTATACCAAACGCTAAAAACATCGCACCAGCGCTAAAAGCATGTGAAATCATTTGCACCATGGCACCTTCTAAACTCAGATATGCGTATTTTCTACTCCCTGTGTGTGCTACAATCACGAACAACATAAACGCACCCAATGTAATAAATCCCGTGTGCGCCACTGATGAATAGGCAATTAATTTTTTCATGTCGGTTTGTGCAATTGCAATAAATCCAATGTACACAATAGCAATAAGCGAAAGAATAATTATAAGCCAATCTAAATAACGGCTCGCATCAGGTACAATAGGCAAGCTGAATCGCAAGAAACCGTAGCTGCCTAATTTCAGCATTAAAGCCGACAATACCACAGAGCCACCTACCGGAGCCTCGGTGTGTACATCTGGCAACCACGTGTGAAGCGGCCACATTGGTGCCTTGATAGCAAATGCAATAAAAAAACCTATGAAAATCAAAATTTGAGTGGTCATAGTCATATGTAAACAATAATAATTCGGAATATAGAAGCTTCCAGAGCGCATACCTAAATATAATAAAGAGACTAGTAACAATGAGGATCCAAAAAAAGTATAAAGAAAAAATTTAATTGCAGCATACGAACGCTTTTCCATTCCCCAAATACCGATACTGAGGTAAATCGGAATCAACATCGCTTCCCAAAAGAAATAAAATAATATTGCATCTAAGGATAAAAACACCCCGATAACTGATCCCTGCATTACCAAAAAAGTAGCTAGGTAGTGCCCTGTTTTTTTGTTCACCATCGTCCAAGAAGCCAAAACTACCAACAGCGTCGTAAAACAGGTCAACACAACGAGTGGCATGGAAATGCCATCAATACCAATGTCATAATTTATTTTTGATATAGGAATCCAGTTGAAATGTTCCGTGAGTTGCATCGCTGCAGTAGTTGGATCGAAAATGATACACAGATGGATACAAATTATGACGGAAATTGATGCTACAACCAGTGCCAACACACGCGCTTGATGTGTGCGTTCTTCTCTACTAAGCATCCCTACAGGAATAGCTCCCAAAATGGGCAGCCAGATTAGTATACTCAGCAAATGTGTATTTTCAAATGTCATTACTTTTATGTCAATACTAACCAAATTAAAAATACCAATAAACCCAGAATCATTGCAAATATGTAATCATATAGGTATCCTGATTGTAAACGGCGTATAAAATGTGCTACGCGGGTAGCGCTTCTTCCTGAACCGTCTACAATGAAATGATCTAGTAATTTCAAGTCTCCTACACGGAAAAAGAAATTAGCCAACACCCGACTACCACGAACAAAAATAATCCAATTAAAAGCATCAAATGCATACCTAGCCACTAAAATTCGATACAACCACGGCATACGATGTTCTAGTAATATGGGTATTTTTGGCATGCCAATGACCATAAACCAGGCAGATAAAATTCCTAAAACGGATGCCCAAAATGGCAGTGTGATGATTGAATGAAAAGCCATAAAGAAAGCACTACTATATTCGTTAGCCATATTTTGCAATACATCGTAAGATGGCAATATTTGAATGCTTGAGCCTAGTAAATCGGAACAACGATACAGAATCCAGTAAATTAATAGCGCACCCAATAATAGAGAGGGAGCGCTTAATATCCATTGAGGCCCATACATATTCCATGGAGTTTCTTTCAATGTCGCTTTCACCTCGAAGTTCATTCGAGCGTCAGTATGAAAAGTCATAAAAAACACCCGAAAAATATAATAGCTCGTTAAAAAAGCACCGACTAATAAACACCCATAAGCATATCCTGCACCGGGAATAGTGGAATACGATACTGCTTCAATAATAGCATCTTTAGAATAAAACCCTGCAAAAGGTGGAATAGCAGCTAATGATAAGGCGCCTATTAAAAAAGTCATATAGGTCACCGGCAAATATTTTCGAAGGCCGCCCATTTTGCGCATGTCTTGTTCATGATGCATGGCAACAATAACGGACCCAGCGGACAGAAATAATAATGCTTTAAAGCAAGCATGCGTTAATAAATGAAAAATGCCCGCAGAATAAGCAGATACACCATCCGCTGCCATCATATAACCTAACTGCGACATCGTTGAAAATGCGATGACACGCTTGATATCAAATTCTACAAAAGCCAATAAACTTGTTAAAAGCGCCGTAGTCGCACCAATAATGAGTACTGTACTGAGTGCCACTTGAGATAATTCAAAGAGCGGAGACATACGTGCAACTAAAAATACACCTGATGTCACCATCGTTGCGGCATGAATAAGAGCGGAAATCGGAATAGGGCCTTCCATGGATTCTGGCAACCATACGTGCAATGGCATTTGTGCTGATTTACCCATGGAGCCGATAAACAACAAAATACAAATCACTGTAATTACAGACCAATGAATGCTTGGAAAAATATTCAATGTACCATGCATGCCCCCTACTTCATTGAAGACGGTGTGGTAATCCAGACTTCCGAAGTAATTAAAAATAGCGGCAATTCCTAGAATAAATCCAAAGTCACCAACCCGATTTACTAAAAAAGCTTTTAAACTACCAGCCGCAGCAGATTCTTTCTCAAACCAGAAACCAATTAATAAATACGAAACTAAACCGACTCCTTCCCAACCGAAAAATAATTGAAGAAAATTATTCGCCGTAACTAGCACGAGCATCGCAAAAGTAAACATCGACATATAAGAGAAAAATCGCTGATAACCTGGGTCATCAGCCATATAACCGGTACTATAAATGTGCACAACCCAAGAAATAAAGGTCACAATTAATATCATCACAGATGTTAACTGGTCTACCATAAATCCCATATCAAAATGAAATCGACCACTAATACCCCACGTGTAAATGGTCCCATAATAATCTTCTCCTTTAATCGCTACTAATTTGAAAAGCCAAACAGCACTTAAGAAGGAAATCGTCATTAAACTAATAGTGACCCACTGCACTCCACGACGGCCGCCTATACGTTTGGCGCCTCCTAATCCTGCAATTAAACAACCCAACAAGGGCGCTAACACAGTCAGTGATGTCAAATTCCGAATTATCATCTTTCTACCTACCTCTACCCTACATACTTCCTAATCATTCTTATCTACGTTATCCTTTTAAAACATTCATATCATCCACATTAATACTGCCACAGTGACGATAAAATAATACTAAAATCGCTAGACCAATTGCCGACTCTGCAGCAGATACTGTTAAAATAAAAAACACAAATATTTCTCCTGCATATGCCTGTAAATATTGCGCAAAAGCAATAAAATTTGTATTCACGGCCAACATCATGAGTTCAATACACATGATAAGCGAGATTAAATTTTTTCGGTTAACAATAATGCCAGCGAATCCTAATCCAAATAAAATAGCACTAATTATCAAAAAATAACCTAGTGGTATCATGACTTTTCTGACTTCATTTTTATCATACGCAAGCGATTTTCCTTAGTTATTTCCAGTTGTTCACGAATGTACTGTGACTTGGTATTCGATTTTCGCCCATGAAACGCAAGTGTAATTGCTGCAATAATAGCCACCAACAAAATGACAGCAGAAATTTCAAAAGGTAATAAATAATGAGTATAAAGTAAGACTCCCATCGCTTTCGTATTGCTAAAATGATCGGGTATGAGAAGTAAAGTGGTAGAGGCTATACTAAAATATCGAGGCCTAACAACAACTACCATCGTTGAGATTAAGAGCAAGATCGCAAGCAATCCTAACGGTAATAACCGCACAAATTTTTTCTCCATATTTGAAAGATCAATATTCAGCATCATGACAACGAATAAAAATAACGCCATCACCGCACCTAAATAAACAAATATTAAGACTAAAGACAAAAATTCCGCTTGCATCATCATCCACAAAACGGCGCTTGCAAAAAAGGCGAGCATAACAAAAAGTACAGAATGGACCGGATTACGCAATACAACGACCATCGTAGCAGCAGAAATTAAAACGATTGCAAAAATAAAAAATATGACATCATAAACAGGAAACATTAATCATACTCAATTTTCTCCTCTTTTATCCTGCCCGCAAAAAAATTTAGAAAGCCAAAGCAAGTATTCCTTGCTCTCGACTTTTCTGCGCGAGAATAATGTAAATATTACCGATACTTTTTGTCCTTTGCACGATCTTTGGCAATTCGTTCTTCATACATATCCCCGATCATTAGTAATTTTTCTTTAGTAAGTATATTCTCACCTCGATCTTTAATCGTATAATGCATCTCAGAAGTCAAAACGATAGCATCAACAGGGCACGCTTCTTCACAAAATCCACAATTGATGCATTTAAAAGCATCAATGTCATATAATGTCGCCCGTCGTGAACCATCTTTTTGTCGAGGACCAGCTTCAATCGTAATAGCACAAGCTGGACAAACCGCCTCACATAATTTACATGCAATACAACGTTCTTCCCCATTCGGGTAACGTCGTAGAGCCAACATACCTCGAAACCGAAACGAACTCAAAACTTCTTCATCTGGATAATGGATGGTGACCTTTTTCTTGTAAAAATAACATAAAGTTAATGAAAGCCCTTTCAGAAGCTCCCAAAGAGTAAAACTTTTAATAATCTGTTTTAGTCGTTTCACTTAATTAAAACCAATGCGTTAAACGAAATTCTACTATTAGAGCTAAAACTACAATCCAGACTAACGTTACTGGAATTAATATCTTCCAGCAAAAATGCATAATTTGGTCATAACGATAACGTGGAAACGTAGCTCGTATCCAAAAATATGTAAAAATAAAAAGTGATAACTTTAATAAAAACCAGACGATCCCTGGTATCCAGGCAAAAACACTCTGTAATACCGGAATTCCTTGAAAAGGCGACAACCATCCTCCTAAGAAAATTACCGTAATAATAGCGGATACTAAAACCATGTTGGAGTATTCAGCTAAAAAGAAAAGCGCAAACGTAATGCCCGAATATTCTACATGAAAACCAGCTACAATCTCAGACTCACCTTCGGCAACGTCAAACGGCGCACGATTTGTTTCTGCTACTGCTGTAATCCAATACACCAAAAATAAAGGCAGCAACGGTAACCAAAACCAGTGCCAAATTCCTCCCGCTTGTCGTAACACGATATCTTGTAAATTCATTGTTCCTGCTGCAATCAATACTCCCACTAAAGCAAAACCCATCGGGATTTCATAAGAAATAACTTGAGCTGCAGAACGTAAGGCACCAAAAAACGCATACTTAGAATTAGAAGCCCACCCCGCTACCAAAATGCCGTACACACCCAACGAGGACATTGAAAATAAAAAAAGTAAACCCGCATTCACGTTAGTCAATACCCATCCTTTGGCGAAAGGAATCACCGACCACGCCACCAAAGCAGGAGCTAAAGATAAAACCGGTGCAATAAAATAAAGATAACGGTTAGAAGAAGTAGGAACTATAATTTCCTTGAATAATAACTTAAATACATCAGCAATTGGTTGCGCAAAACCATGAAAACCAACTTGATTAGGCCCAACACGCGCCTGAATATAACTAATTACTTTTCGTTCAGCAAAAGTTAAAAACGCAACGAAGATTAGTATAGGAATCAAAATAATAATGATTTTAATAATAATCCAAATCAATATAAGGATTTTATCTACCACAATCACCTCTTTCCAAGGTGATCACTGTTTCTGCCTGACCAAAACCCGAAGTTACGATCAATCCTGAAGCTAACAAAACTGTATCATCAGCTAAGCGTTCGTCAATCACCAACGGTAATGTCACCCGGCTTTCCCCCTGAATTGCCGTCACGGGATTACCTGCTGTGAGATTTAGTCGGGAAGCAGTGTTTTCATTGAGGCGAATATTGTTTAATCGATCCGCTAAAGTTTCTTGTAAAGGTTGAGAACGGCGAACTATATTATCAACACAAAACATCGGCCATGGAGCAAGACGAGTTAGGTAGGACTTACCAATGCTATTACTCTCGCGCAGGCGGAAAGTCAGCGAAAAAAATGATTTTTTAATTTGCTGACTTTCCGCCTGCGCGAGAGTAATAGCATTGGTTTCTAGAATGACTACGTCCTGTACTTCTTGAAGTGTCTTATAGTTAAATCCGGGCAACTCAAAAAAATTCCCTAAAATTCGGAGCACTTTCCATGCTGGTTGAGAATCATTTTCTGGCGCACTTACTGGTACATACGATTGCCAACGTCCCTCTACGTTAACAAATGTTCCGCCCGATTCAGAAAATGGCGCAATAGGTAAAAGAATATCCGCATAAGATTCCATTTCTGCACTACGGAACGTCGTTAAGCAAACCACAAATTCAGCATTCATCAATGTACGCTTGGCTTCTGCCGCATAGGCACAATCTAGTTCAGGTTCGAAGTTTAATAAAAAGTAAATTTTCAAAGGATCAGTTGTTAGCATCGCTTTTGCATCAAGACCCGGAGAATCTAATGATTCACCTGCTGGTCCACGGTGGGGTACGGCACCAACTAACCAAGCCCCAGCACTGTTACTCCCTTCTGTAAGAAGACCCACACTTGCTCCACATTTTTCTCCAATAAAATGTGCCCATGCACGAATTTCAGACGCCTCTGCATGATGAAGCGCGTGTTCTCCGAGAAAGATCGCCGATTTTTTAGCTTTTTTTAGCGTTTCTATAATGACATGTGATTTTTCATTTGCCATTGTATGAAGTACTCCGAGTAACTTCTGCGGCGAAACAATGATTTTTTTATCCACTCTAAAAACAAACGGATAATCCATTGGGTTAATCACTAAAATTTTTGCGCCTTCTGAACAGGCTTTATTAATACGGTGGCTAATTAACGGTTGTTCAAATCGAACACATGAACCAATTAATAAAATTACGTTTAAATTCTCGATGTCGGCAATGGGTAAGCCTAAACTAGGAAAGGCGGGAAACACATTTTGATCCCGAAAATCTTGCCAACGAATACGATGATCGATATTCTGGCTCCCCAAACCACGAAGCCATTTTTGCAATAAATAATGTTCTTCAGTAGTGGCGCTTGACGATATCAACGCGCCAATTTGTGAAGCACACTGTTTTTTAATTAACGCCTCTGTTTTCACTTTTACTGCCGTCATCGCTTCTTTCCAAGACACCTCCACCCACTTCCCGTTAATTTTTATTTTTGGCTGATAAATTCTAGATTCATGATATAAACCAAAATGACTAAAACGATCACGATCACTCATCCAGATTTCATTCACTGCATCATTTTCACGCGGTACTGCGCGCACAACCACCCGTTGCGGCACATATTGTTGCCAGCGTGTATGAAAAAATATTACCCCCCACGCAATCATGCGGTGCAACCGCAGCATTTTCACGATATTCCCACCCACGCCCTCGATAACGCGCCGGTCTATCCGTCAATGCACCTACAGGGCAAATGTCAATAATATTCCCAGACAACTCTGATTGTATAAAATGCTTAACATAGGTAGAAATCGCTTCCTTTTCCCCACGATTAATCACGCCCAATTCGGGCAATCCTGCAATTTCTTCACCAAAACGCACACATCGCGTACATTGAATGCAACGAGTCATTTCAGTTTCTACTAGTGGACCAATATTGTCGCTAAATACCGCCCGTTTAGCTTTATCGTAATTGGAATCTGAACGACCGAAACCCATCGCGATATCTTGTAATTCACACTCACCACCTTGATCGCAGATAGGACAATCCAATGGGTGATTGATCAATAAAAATTCCATGACAGCACGTTGAGCCTCAATAGTTTTTTGGGATTTAGTAAAAACTTTCATACCAGCAGTCACGGGCGTAGCACAAGCAGGCAGGGTTTTTCCAGATCCATCTACTTCTATCAAACACATACGACAATTGGCAACGACGGATAATTTTTTGTGATAACAAAAACGCGGAATATAAATCCCCATTTCATCCGCTGCCTCAATAACCGACACTCCATCTTCTACCATCGTTTTCTTGCAATCGATTTCAATTTCCACCATTTTTTTGTCCGCCTTCATAATCCCATAGCTTCCCCACAGAATTCAGAAAAACAACACCAAGCCCCCCCAGCCCCAGCGTGTCTTCCGACGACCCCGGATCCCCTGCCTCTTCCCTTCTATTCTTCTCTTGGATTCCGGGGTCAAACCGTCAATTATAATTTTCAACCATGCATTTTTTATGCGTTACATGATATTCAAATTCCTTATAAAAATGTTTTAGCATGCCAGACACTGGCCAGGCTGCTGCTTCACCGAAAGCACAAATGGTGCGCCCTTCAATACCTTTGGCAACCCGACGTAACTGCTCTAAATCGCGCTTTGTGCCTTCTGCGTTTTCAATTTGATGCACTAAACGATAGATCCAGCCCGTTCCTTCACGACAGGGAGTGCATTGCCCGCACGATTCGTGCATGTAAAATTTAGAAATGCGTTCAAGTACTTTCACCATGCAAGTCGAATGATCCATCACCATAACGCCACCGGACCCCAACATGGAGCCGGCCTTAACTAGTCCATCAAAACTCATTACCGTTTTCATGATAATGTCAGCGGGTAAAACCGGCATAGAGCTACCTCCTGGAATAACCGCTTTTAAGACGCTTCCCTTGCGCATACCACCAGCTAATACTAATAAATCAACGAATGGAATACCAAGCGGTACCTCATAATTACCCGGCTTTCCCACGTGACCGCTAATGGAAAATATTTTCATACCACCACTTTTTGGTGGTGCCAATGCCAAATCCGAAAACCATTTACCACCCTTTTCTAAAATTACCGGTATGGAGGCATAAGTTTCCGTATTGTTAATATTGCTTGGACAGCCGTATAAACCAAAATTTGCAGGGAAAGGGGTTTAAATCTAGGCCAACCACGTTTGCCTTCCAATGCATTCATCAACGCGGTTTCTTCACCACAAACATACGCTCCACCGCTAAAGTGATTATAAATTTCGATATCTATACCCGAATCTAATATATTCTTTCCAAGAAGTCCTTTTTCACGAGCTTCTTGTAGTGCTTGTTCACATCGATTAAAAGGTTCCCAAAATTCACCGCGCAAAAAATGATATCCAACATTAGCACCCAAAGTGTAACAAGCAATCGCAATCCCTTCTAACACCTGATGAGGATTAAATCGTAAAATATCCCGATCCTTAAATGTACCAGGTTCGCTCTCATCTGAATTGCAAATTACATATTTTTGACCTTGTTTGTCGCGTGGCATAAAACTCCATTTTAAACCAGTCGGAAATCCAGCGCCGCCCCGACCCCGCAAAGCAGATTCTTTTATTTCATTAATGATATTTTCCGATGATGTTTTTTCTTTAATAATTTTTCGCAATATTTTATAGCCGCCAACGCTTTCATAGGACGTTAGCGTCCACGGTTCTTGTAAGTGCAAAGTACGGTAACATACTGCATTAGTGAGCATTAGTTTTTGACTCTCGCTCTAATTTATCAATTATGGTCAGTATTTTTTCGGGCGTTAAATTTTCGTGATATCTTTGATCGTCAATTTGACACATGGGTGCGCCTCCGCAAGCGGCCATACATTCCACACTCTTTAACGTAAACAAACCATCTGTAGTTGTCTCATTAAAATCAATGAGTAAACGTTTTTTAACGCAGTTAACAATAACATCACTTCCCATTAAAAAACACGACACATTCTGACAAATGCTAATTTTATGTTTACCGATCGGTTCGAGATTGTATAAATCGTAAAAGGTGGCTACTTCATAAATCCACACTCGAGGTAATCCTAAATAATCTGCAACCGCATTCATTGCCGCTTTACTTAACCATCCCTTATTTTGCTTTTGTACAAATATTAAGGCCGGTATAACTGCTGAGCGTTTTTGTTCTAGTGGATATTTAACAATCCATTGATCAATTTCTTTGGCGACTGAGGCATCAATTTTAAATTGTTCCTCTACGTGATGCATTATCGATCTATCTCGCCGAATACGATATCAATACTCGAAATAATTGCGACTAAATCTGATATCATATGTCCACGACACATCTCATTCATCGCTGCTAAATGCGGATAACTTGCTGAACGCACTTTAACTCGATAAGGCTTGTTAGCACCATCGGAAACGATGTAAACACCAAATTCCCCCTTCGGCTGCTCTACCGCAGCATAAGCTTCACCTTCGGGAACCACGTATCCTTCTGTAAATAATTTAAAATGATGAATTAAGGATTCCATATCGCGTTTCATCATTTCTCGACTTGGAGGTACGATTTTACAATCGTTAATCATAATTGGCCCTGGATTTTTGCGTAGCCATTCTATGCATTGACGGATAATCTGAGTGGATTGGCGCATCTCTTCCATACGAACTAAATAACGGTCGTAACAATCTCCTTCCCGACCGACTGGTATGTCAAAATCGATGCGATCATAAACCGCATAGGGTTGCTTTTTCCGAAGATCCCATTCCACCCCTGAAGCACGCAAAAGGGGGCCCGTAAAGCCTAATTGCAATGCTCGCTCTGGTGAAATAACACCAATGCCCACTGTGCGCTGTTTCCAAATTCGGTTATCCGTTAATAACGTTTCGTATTCATCCATTAATTTTGGAAACCGTTCAGTAAAATCCCAAATAAAATCAAGCAGCGACCCCTCGCGAGCTTCATTCATTTTTTTACTTCTTTTTTATTATGCCAGCGAGAAGGTTTGTATTTCGGCATGCTATCGGGTAAATCGCGATAAACACCGCCCGGGCGATAATAAGTAGCATGCATGCGTGCACCTGAGACTGCTTCATAGCAATCCATTAAATCCTCCCTCTCACGAAAACAATAAAGAAAAATAGTCATTGCACCTATATCTAACGCATGCGCTCCCAACCATAATAAATGGTTTAGTATTCGTGTAATTTCATCAAACATTGTGCGAATATATTTTGCGCGGATCGGTGGATCGACTTTTAATAATTTTTCAACGGCCAACACATAACCGTGTTCATTAGCCATCATCGAAACATAGTCTAAACGATCCATGTAACCAATTGATTGATTATATGGCTTGCTTTCGGCTAATTTTTCTGTCGCGCGGTGAAGAAATCCAATATGTGGATCTACTCGTTGAACCACTTCACCATCGACTTCGACAATCAGACGCAACACACCATGAGCCGCGGGATGTTGTGGTCCAAAATTAAATGTGTGATTACGGACTTCAGTCATTGTTTTCTTCACACTTTTCGTAACGGTTATCCATGCGGATTACTTTAGGCATGATGACGCGCGGTTGAATACTGACGGGCTCATAAACGCAACGTTGTTGTTCTGCATCATAACGAAGCTCAACCTCACCAATCAAGGGAAAATCTTTTCGGAAAGGATGACCCACAAAACCATAATCGGTTAATAATCGCCGCAAATCGGGATGACCATCAAATACGATTCCGAATAAATCAAATGCTTCTCGCTCATACCAATCCGCAGAATTCCATATTTTAATTACCGAAGGCACCAAAGGTGGTTCACCATCAACATAAATTTTTAAGCGAAGCCGATGATTATTAGTAATCGATAGCAAATGATAAACCACCGAAAATCGAGGTTTATTCCACGGAATTATTTGTTCTAACTGATCACTACTATAACCACGACTAAATCCCGTATTGGTTGTTTCCTCTGTACGCCAATGGCTAACGCCATATTTTAAATAATCCACACCACAAATATCGAGCAACAATTCAAATTTAAATAAAGGATTATCCCGCAATGCTATGCCAACTTCCAGAAGATAATTGGTTGATAATTCCACAGTCACAATATCAAGACTACCATTTACGTTTTCTACTTGTGAACTGAAATGGTCTTCAACCAGACTTACGAGTGTTTGATTATCAGCCATTACTTTTTCCTAGATATCTTCATGATCAGTGATTTCTCCTGTGCTAAGAACAGGCTTTTCTTTGTATAAACTGCACCAATGAACAAGTCCATGGGCTTGATTAAGAAGATCAAGAGTCAACAGAAACCGCTACTCGACGATCAAAAATATTGGGATAACGAATTTTATTACGCAGTTGTATAATGCCGTAAAGTAAAGCTTCTGCTGTTGGTGGACAGCCAGGTACATATATATCTACTGGTACAATACGATCACAACCACGGACTACCGAATAAGCATAATGATAATACCCACCACCATTCGCACATGAACCCATCGAAATTACCCAGCGCGGTTCCGCCATTTGATCATAGACTTTACGCAGTGCTGGTGCCATCTTGTTACAAAGCGTACCTGCTATAATCATTACGTCAGATTGGCGAGGACTGGGTCGAAATAACCCAGCGCCGAAACGATCAAGGTCATATCGAGATGAAGCGCAGTGCATCATTTCGATAGCGCAACAAGCTAATCCAAAAGTCATTGGCCATAATGAACTACTACGTGCCCACCGCATCAAATCATCCACAGAAGTCAGCAAAAAACCTTCTTTAGTCAGTTGATATTTCATCTTCATTCCCACTCTAAAGCACCGCGCTTCCATTCATAAACAA
The DNA here is from genome assembly GCF_024730665.1 of Coxiella-like endosymbiont. Lineage (GTDB taxonomy): Bacteria > Pseudomonadota > Gammaproteobacteria > Coxiellales > Coxiellaceae > Coxiella. The sequence continues at coordinate 902,728 of NZ_CP084737.1, read as the reverse complement.
ATCCAACAAACAGGATGGCAAGAAAGATCATCATTGCCCAAAAGCCGCTCCAAGCGATGTGTCGCAACACAATAGCCCAAGGAAACAAAAAAGCTGTTTCTATATCAAAGATAATAAAAAGAATAGCAACTAAATAAAAACGAACATCAAAAGGCAAACGAGCATCCTGAAATGCCTCAAAACCACATTCGTAAGGAGATAATTTGGCTTTGTAGGGACATCTAGGCCCCAAAAACCACCCCAACCACAAAGCAAGGAAACCAATAAATAGTCCAACGCCAATAAATATTAAAATAGGAAAATAATATGCTAACAAAATCAATGGCCCTTTATATTAACTGTGTGTAGATAATCATTGTGCAGCATATTAAGCCTTCCGTCCACAAACTGGTGCCGAAGGCCGGACTCGAACCGACACGGGTTTCCCCACTACCCCCTCAAGACAGCGTGTCTACCAGTTTCACCACTTCGGCGTTACGTAAGGAGAACGAGTACTAATCCCAGACTGAAAATTTTTAAATAGCGCTGATCGCAAGGGTGACACTTTTATCGCGTCTTTTAACTGGCGTGATGCTAAATAACTGAGTCCAATACTCGTAGCAAAAAAACCAGCCGCTAAAAAAATCGTCACTTTTATTAAAAACGGCGTAGCACCCGAGCTACCAAACACAGTATTTGAAGCGCCACTACTAAAGCCCATATCCACGCCAGCGCCTCTCCCGTGCTGTAACAACACGAGGGCAATAATGAAAACGGCGATCAGAACATGTATCAATGAAACTGACGGTTGCATTGCTGTCCTATCTGTAAAAATTGTTCCGCCTTCAGGGAAGCCCCACCTACCAGTGCTCCATCAATATCAGGCATCGCAAATAAAGCACCGGCATTATCTAACTGTACACTGCCACCATATAAAATCCGTATAGTTTCTGCAAGTGTGACTTCATACGAATACAATTCAGCTCGAATCGCCGCATGGACTTCTTGAACCTGGTCTGGTGAGGCATTTTTACTGGTCCCAATCGCCCAAATAGGTTCATAAGCAATCACCATTTCCTTAAGTGAGACCAGATTATCATTCATACGCAGCACAACTGCAAGTTGCTCTTGTATCACTTTTAATGCTTGTCCCGCTTTGCGCTCGTTTTCTGTTTCTCCGACGCAAATGATTGGTCGGATACCGTGTTTCAGAGCCGCTCTTACTTTAGCAGCCACTTTCTCGCTAGTTTCCCCATGAGACTGACGCCGCTCTGAATGCCCAACAATGACATAACAACAATGAAAATTCCTCAGCATCAATGCAGAAATTTCCCCTGTATAAGCTCCAGTTTCGTGTTCTGAAACATCCTGAGCTCCCCAGGAAATTTGGGTACGCATCAAAGCGGCTTCACAATGGGCAATAAAAACGAAAGGAGGAAAAACAACCAATTCTACCATTTCTAGGCCCTTAAAACCGTGCTTTAGCGCTTCTAATAATGCTGTCACACTCTCTCGCGTACCATGATGCATCTTCCAATTACCAGCAACTAACGGACGACGACTCATTAAAGCCCTCTATACCTTTTATAGTCGAATATTTTAACGGAATCAAGGCCATAAAAAAGAACCTCACCAGTCAGTCCTTTTACTCTTCAAATCTAAAGGACCTGCATCAGAGCTACTCTTAGTCCTGTACGATTCGTTTTTTACTCAACCTTAACTATTTGTTCAGAGCAAAACAAAAGCCCTAGTAGCTCTGTTTTTCAGTTTCCCAGATATCATTCCTTATTACTCGCAGTCACGAGTATTATCATTTTATTCCAAATTTTTCAAGATGAACCTACTCTAATTTTATGGTTCCAAGACTTTTAAATTTAATTCATCAGCAAATTAAAGGACAGAAAGGCCAACTAGATTTTAACAAACGACCGTACATATTGTAGGAACAGTGGATAGGTACTCCTTTCCAAAAGAAAACGAGAATTAATTTTGACGCTAAAATGAATCCTAAGATAATTAGAGACTTTTATAATTGAAGTCTGAAAATCTGAAAAGGTATAGAGCCTACGGAAATAGCTGGGACAGTTACTTCTCTTAAAAGCGAATAGAAATGATAAAAAACCTGCAAAGGATATCATTATAATCGATAACCTTGGTATTCCAAGCAGAAGAGCAATTTTTATTCAATGTGCACTTGGAGACAGAAAAATGTGATTGTTATAAGCTCAGGAGAAAAGTGCCACCGAGAATAATAAATAAGATCCTATTCTAGTACAATTCCAATGGTGTTATAATCAGGAATATAGTTGGCACTTTTAGTGAAGCGATAAGCACGAATCTGACAAAGTCTACGTCGAAATTGTATCAGGCAAAGGTATTACGTGTCATAGCTTCACGAAGAAGTAAAAATAAAAAGTATTATTCATCCAGGAAATATGTTCCACTCACTACCCCTACACAATTAAATCTAGCGCACATTATTTTAAAACACATTCGGATCGTTTAAACGTAGGGTAACTTCAGAGAACCAAAACTATACTGTCATGCAAAATGGGCGAAGACTTATTACAATTTGTTAAGATATTACCTAGTTAACAAGCCTAGATTTCATTTTTTAGTGAAATAGATAGGCTTCTCACCCCATATTACTATTTAGCCCAAAATTCTAATCCTTGATTTATAATTTAACGGCACAGAGTATCCCTATAAAAAATAAACTCGTTATGGAAAGGTTGATTGGCAAAGCGTGAGAAGGAATACTTATGGAACAGAAAGCGATGTTGTTGGTTCGACTGGATTTTAGTGTAATGTGCTTAGGAATGTAAAACGTAGCGTTGGTTCTTTAATTATTAGGTGCCTCGATTTTTGCAATCACTGGGATAGGCAAGGATATGAAAAGTGCTAACATCTCAGTTTTTTTACAGGGACACGTGTAGATCGTATTCATGAAGGAGCAAAAGAGATCTTTTTGATGAATCTTTGGTTTTACAGAGAAAAAAATCCTTTAAAATTAAATAACTAATAAAATTAAATAACTAAGTAGGTTGAGATACACTGCAAAATGTGTCATAGATTTTTATCAGGAAGATACAGGGGAATTATTTGCCTTTTTCCTAAAACTCCCGATAAAAATCTATGACACATTACAGGAAGATATTACTTTTGAATATTCCCAAAGAGAATGAAAGTTGTTTATTACTAAATCAAAAACAAAAATAGAAACTATACAATAAAGATATTCAAGCTATTAAAACTTTTAGCAAATATCATCGATCAGATCAATCTAGAAATTAGCAAAATTGATTTGTCTGCCTATATCAGTGAGTATGGGTTGGATTCATTAATCGTCTCAGAAATAATTTCAACAATGAATGAAAATTTTGGCTAAACTTCGATTTAAGAGTGTTTTTGAAAAATATACTTTTATCTTAAGAAAATTAGCTGAATATCTTGCATGGGGGTTTCTACAAAATCTGCCCCTTAGAAAATGATGACTTAAAAAATATTTAAATTAAAAAATCAAACATTTTTAACTTTGGTAAAGCAAAGTGAGACTCAATTTCATATGTAATATGATGAACTCGACGTATATTTTTAAAATGTCATTTTTATGAGAAAAACATTAGAAGCCTCGTCTGACCTTATTTGAGCAATTCGTTCCCAACGATAGTACGAGCTGACAAAGAAAATTTTTTGTAACGATGCTTATTTTATTTAGTCAGCCATATCAGCAAAAATATTAAACAATGCATTAGAATTCTCTTGGTTTTTGTATCCACATGAATTATTACAGGAATAAAAAGATAGTCTTTTAGTTTTTGAAATTATAAATTTTTTATGTCTCAACTAAAAAAACGATATTTACTTAGATCAGTTTGTATTTTTACCAAAACTTACTAAAAATTAATGCCTACTTATATGAATTTAAGAACAAAGTTTTACATCCTTCTATTGTCGTGCATTCCCGCTCCAAAATTTCATCTGGCGACCAAATATCTCCCATTCTTATAGTTATTAATATCCTTCATTTGACTTTATATTCTCCTTCTCTCCTTTCTGTTTCATAAAAAAGAAGCATCCCAATTAATTGCTTAGTGGCCTAAGAAAGAAGAAGGCAAGTGTAAAAAGAGAAACTATTCAGACATATCGCTAAAACGGAGCACGGTTAGAGCTTTGGCTTGATTTGTCAGATACAATCCCTTCCTCTGATTGTTATATATCGTTTACGTTGTATTTTTATGTAAAATAAAGTTATAGAAGTTTTAAGGACAATATTGGAGTAAACTGATCCTGTCTTCATCTCTTTAAATTATGGAGGTGGGGGTGTCTTTATTATTATCTTTTCTGCTAAGAGATGAAGGCTTTGTTGACTGCATTACTGGAAGAAACTTTTTCAGAAATTGAGAAAACACAAAGTGGTTACACCAAGAACAGTGAAACTCCAGTAACCTATGTACATAATAGTAAAAGTAATGATTGGGTCATTAGGCATACTTATTGATAATAAGCTAAGCATCTTAACTATTTAAGCCTTTTCCTGAAAATTTTTTATTTTTTACGCCAACTGCCAAAATGAGTTTGTCACGATAAACTCCTCAGTTTTGCTATCACGGCGAATTTCTCTCAGATATTACCGCGGCATGGTATGACATAACCAAATAAACCTATTGATACGCTTAATAAAATAAAATTGTATAGCCTACATCTGTGTTGTTAGTGTGCAAAACAGAGGATACAATATTCCCAGCGGCAGTGTTTGGTAAGGATCTTTAGGGCAAAAATCAGCTAACTTGCATACTGATTAAATGGTGACTCATCCCTAATTCTCGTTTTAGACATATATGTCTAAAACGCGTGAGAGTGAAGGATATTGTTGTAACTTTAAAAATACACCCATGCATTATCTTGCATTAATTAGTAACGAAAATAATTATCGACAAACATTGTGTAATATTTTTACGACTTCACAAATTAGTAGTCAATGCGTGTTGATATCTCCGATTCTGTTGTAAAAGTGCGATCGATGACAGAATTACAAAAACGGTAAGTCTAAATCTCTCGTACAGTTTTCTGCACTCCTAGAAATTCAAATTTCTGCTTTGTCATTTTTGCCTTCGAGAGAATGATGGAGTAAAAGACCTTCCTTTTGGAAGCTAAAGCTTGTTGTTTTCAAACCACCGACATAATCTACTAGATTCTAATCTTTAAATTTATTTGCCAGTGATATTACACCTTTTTCTTAGAAAATATGACGGCAATTAATTCAGTATGTTCTTTGTATTTAATAAATACTTTGCACTTCCAGTCCTACTGTTTTATCGCCTCTGATTTCAGTGTTCTATTTTCGCACTCACGCAATCTAAATTTGTCCAATTGTTCTAATCAACGCTCGATATGAGCACGCGCAAATCGACATTCTGAATTAACTTCTCGCGTGGATAACTAATATTACTTTGTCGATTAACATATTTACCAATTATTTTTTCAGCTTTAGAAATGAGAAAACATCTATCGACGTTGGCTATCGCTCGACTAAATCTGCTACTTCTTTTCACGATAGATAACGGAGTGGATTTACAGGTTTTCCATTTCGGCGAATCTCAAAATGGAGCATAACACATCCTGAATCAGTGCGTCCCATTTCCGCGATTTCCTGACCAACACGAACCCTGCTCCCCTTCTTGACGAAGATCTGTTTATTGAATGCATAAGCACTGAGATAATTCTGACTGTGCTTTATAATTATAAGATTACCATAACCTCGCACTCCAGAACCACTATAAACGACTACCCCTTCAGAGGCGGCATGCACAGGCTCCCCATAGTAACCCGTGATGTCGAGCCCCTGAGTGCCTGCTGTCATCGTCTCAGAATAACAGCCTATAATACGTCCTTTTACAGGCCATTGCCAATGAGACACTAATCTTGAGCTAGCCGGACTCAAGTGCTGCCGCCATGGCGGCAGCACTTGATCACTTTTCTGTGCCAGCTGAAGTAAGACAATTTTTTGGCCATATTGGAGGGGGCATTAGTCATATGTAATAGTTGCCCAGACTTAATAGCATAAGGTGTGCTTAAATGGTTAATCGCCGCCAGAGCCTGATAATCCAGGCCAAACGCCCATGCAATAGAGTAAATAGTGTCCATTTCTTTAACGCGATAAAGCCCTTTCTTTGCATCGGACTGTAACCAGCCATTGAGCACAGGCGCAAAATGCGCCTTTTTTACGCATCCGGCTATAACCACTAAAACCAAGATAACTGATATTAGACCGACACACCATCGACTAAAGGAAATGTTTAACATGTTTTTATCTTTCTAATCGTTTAATCCAATTAGCTAATTGATCAAATCCTTCGTAATGCGTAAGGTCAACACGTAGCGGAGTAATAGATACACAATTATTATTAATAGCAAAAAAATCTGTGCCTCGACCAGAATCTTGCTCAGGCCCCGCCGCACCTACCCAATAGACAGGATGGCCACGGGGGTCTATTTGCCGAATAGTAGGATCTGAACGATGTCGTGTGCCCAGACGAGTGACCTCAAATCCTTTTAAATCAGGATAGGGTAAATCTGGTACATTCACATTTAAAACGGTGCTGGTAGGCAAAGGTTCTTTCACAATATGCTGAATTAACTGATAAGCAACTTTCGCTGCCGTTTCATGATATCGAAATTGCTTTCCTACTAACGAAATAGCTAACGCGGGCAATCCCAGAAACCGTCCTTCCATTGCTGCTGCCACGGTCCCTGAGTACCACACATCATCTCCTAAATTAGGTCCATCATTGATTCCAGTAATCACCATATCGGGCACTTCAGGGAGAAAGCCAGTAATCGCTAAATGTACACAATCCGTTGGTGTACCTTCCACACTAATCATGCCATTTTCTAAATTTTTTATATGCAATGGTGCATTTAATGTTAATGAGTTGCTCGCACCGCTGCGATTACGATCGGGCGCTACAATGTCGACATTTCCTAGCTCAGCGAGAATACGCGCCAATATTATTAACCCTTTTGCGTAAATACCGTCATCATTAGAAATCAACAAGCGTAGCCTTTTTTCGGAGGTATTTTTCATAAAGGAAGCTTAACACTTCGAAATTGATTTGACGACTTGATAAAATATTTCACCTTTTTTGATCATCCCTAAATCATTACGGGCACGCTCTTCGATGGCTTCATTGCTATTTTTTAAATCATCAATATCAGCTTCTAACACTGCATTACGATTCGCGAATGTTTTATTTTCGAGAATTTGCTGATGAATATTCTTATTCAGATGATAAACAGATATAACGCCACCTGAAGAAAACCATAATTGATATTGCAGTAAAATAAACAAGGCGATGAGGATTCCAATAATGGGTCGTATCCAAAAACAACCCGCTTCCATACTAAAAAAGCAATGCTTCCTTACCCGCATAAGGCGCCTGGTCGCCTAATTCGCGTTCAATTTCCAACAAACGATTATACTTTGCTACCCGATCTGAGCGACATAAAGACCCTGTTTTAATTTGGCCCGCCGTCGTTGCTACTGCTAAATCTGCAATCGTGGTATCTTCCGTTTCTCCTGAACGGTGTGAAATAACAACACCATAATTGGCGCTTTTTGCCAAACCGACAGTGGCTAATGTTTCTGTCAGCGTACCAATTTGATTAAGTTTAACTAAAATAGCATTGGCAACGCCTGCTTCAATGCCATATTTTTCTAAAATTTTTGGATTGGTCACGAAAATATCATCACCTACTAATTGCACTTTATTTCCTAACTGTTTTGTCAATAATTTCCACCCTTCACAATCGTTTTCCGACAAACCATCTTCAATCGAAATAATCGGATATTTTTTTGCCCATTCTGTAAAGCGACTAATTAAAGCTTCACTGGTTACTTTGTCATTTTCAAAATTATAAAAACCATCTCTATAAAGTTCTGAACCTGCAGCATCCAAAGCTAAATAAATGTCTTTGCCTGGTTTGTAATGAGCATCATTAATGGCTTCTAAAATTAATTCAAAAGCAGCCTCGTTATGAGGCAAATCAGGTGCAAAACCGCCCTCATCACCAACGGCTGTTATTAACCCGAGAGAAGTTAATCGCTTTTTTAATGCATAAAAAATTTCAGCGCCATAACGAAGTGCTTCAGCGAATGTGGGAGCACCAATAGGCACAATCATAAATTCCTGAAAATCTAAATTATTATTAGCGTGGATACCACCATTGATAACATTCATCATAGGCACTGGCATGCTAAAAGGACCATCACCACCGAGATAACGATATAACGGCAATCTCATATCATTTGCTTCCGCATAGGCTACCGCTAATGAAACTCCCAAAATAGCGTTAGCACCCAAATTGGCTTTATTTTCCGTTCCGTCTAATTCGAGCATAATACGATCGATCTCTTCCTGAGAATGGGGATCTTGGCCTAATAAAGCCTCACGAATAGGACCATTCACATTTTCAACTGCTTGCAATACGCCCTTACCATTATAACGGTTAAAATCATTATCCCGCAATTCGATAGCTTCGCGCTCTCCCGTCGATGCACCGGAAGGAACAGCAGCTCGACCTCGCGCATGTGAAGAAAGCGTAACTCCTACTTCAATGGTAGGATTACCTCGCGAATCTAAAATTTCGCGAGCATCAATGTCACTGATAGTTGCGATCATGACAATTACTATAGCATTAAATATATTTTCAGATAAATATTTAAGGATTACTTGGATCCTAGAATTGATTCAACAAACTAAGATCTATTTCATATTTTCCAGAAATTCAGTTTTCTTAACTGTTTGATCAATAACTTTCAGGGTTTTCAATAATGGCAACGTTTTCGCTAAAGGCCAAGAATTAGGGCCATCGCTTAAAGCGTGATCGGGATCGGGGTGCGTTTCTATAAAAATACCTGCGATACCTACTGCCACGGCCGCACGCGCCAACACTGGTACAAATTCTCGTTGTCCGCCAGAACTGATACCCTGCCACCCCGGTAATTGTACAGAATGGGTTGCGTCAAACACCACTGGGCAAGCTGTTTCTCTCATAATGACTAAAGCACGCATATCAGAAATTAAATTGTTATACCCAAATGAGTAACCACGCTCACACACCATGATATTTTTATTTCCCATCGACCACCCTTTTTCCACCACTTGTTTCATCTCCCAAGGCGATAAAAATTGTCCTTTTTTAATATTTACCGGTTTGCCACACGCAGCGACATTACGAATAAAATTACTTTGCCGACATAAGAAAGCGGGCGTTTGTAATATATCAACCACAGAAGCCACTTCGTTCAGTGGTGTGTCTTCATGGACATCAGTTAAAACTGGAAGCCGCAGCGTTTTTTTAACCTTTTCAAGTACTGACAATCCTTTTTCAATCCCTGGTCCGCGATAACTTAAATAAGAAGAGCGATTGGCTTTATCAAACGATGCCTTAAAAACAAAAGGAATGTCCAGCGCCTGAGTGATCGTTTTAAGTTCATCGGCAACATCCATCACCAGTGTCTCACTTTCAATCACACATGGACCTGCAATCAAAAATAAAGGCTCATTTAAGCCTATCTCAAAACCAGCAATTTTCATACTCTCATTTTGATTTAATTTAAGTTGTATAGAGAAAACAAGCGAAGGATTGCGCTTTTTCTCAACGAAGCATCTAAAGAAAACCTTCAACATCGTCAAGAGTATTCTGGAAAATTCTTGCTTCCCCCACCTGATTTCTTATAGTAAAGAAATGAACTATTAAGCTTTGCTCGGTATAGTTAACTGACTTTGATTCATTGCTTTCCTTCTAGCTTTACTGGTAAGTCAGGATATCCTTTTTTCTCTATCTTCCCAAAAAAAGCCCCTTTTCTCTATTTTTATTTAATCTAGCGTTTAAAATTCCTATCATGGAGCTTTGCCATGCATTCACTTTCATGCAATATTTTGACAATTTCTAGTTTAAACAAATTCGCAAACTCACTGAAGAATTTCGATTGTCTAGAGCAAGCTCGAGCAAATTTTAACAGCTTTGTTCTTTCTGTACCTTTTGGATTAAGAAATTACTTTTTTAACTCCATTATTTCTCTATGTTTTTCTAATTAGGAACGAACTGCCACTCTCTAAAATTAATGTAAAACTTAGAAAATAGTCATCTATTCAGAGCCCATTGAAAATAAGCTTTTAATTCTTCTCGGCACAAGCCATTTATTAAGTCAATCATGTAACCTTTTCATTGTATCACATTTTAATGGGTAATTCTTCATGTTTACTCTCTTAAGGTCAGGCCGAAAAATTAAAAATATCTTCTGGCGCCATGATGCAGAATATTTACGATCAATATTCAATATTCCTGCCAATCATTTCCTGCAATTCTTTTAATTAAGACTTTTTAACAATTTTATAGTATGGTTGCCGGGATGTTGCTTCTAAAATTCAGCATACAAAACCTTCCAGTGGTTTTGGAAATAAATGACCTGACTACCGCATGCTTACTCCGCTTATTAACGCTTTTCTAATCTCTTCGCACTTATCAAATGATATTTCGAGATTCTTGAACTGTTAACTTTCTCCTGCTGAAGAAAAAAATGAAGCTATATCCGAAAAGTAGGCAATTACTTTTACATTCAATCGATGATGATTAAACACTGATTTTACAAGCCTATTTAAAAATATCAATCCGTTCTGTAGGTGAAATTAAGGAAAGCGACACGAAAATTCATAAATCTTAAAACTCATTTTAGTGTGATTCAGAGCATGTAGGAAGTACGACGTTGAAAACTGCCTGTTTCGCAGCTTTTAATGTCCTGCCCCTTGAGCCTGTGTGCTAGGACTAAAACATTTTTTCAGCCATTCATTATCTTTATATGCTTCCTCGATAGTCTTTGCATCCTGTAGCTCCAAGATTATTTAAAATAATCTATAATAATTTTCTTAGAACCTAGCTGCTATCGTACAGATATGATAGAACCTAGCTTCCTCGGCCAGATAGCGCAAATGATGGTAGGCAGTATTGTTGCTTTGTAAAACGAACTAAAAGTTTGTAAAGGTTTTTCTAAATAAATTTTAAAGCTAACTCTAGGATTCATAAGTTAGCTCCAAAACTCATTAATCACGCCACCGACGTCGTTGGAATCACACATGATTTCTCTCTATGCAATCAATATATCCGACTAGGCTGCTGCAGGAGTGGTTTAATTTGGATCTCTAAAAAATTTATTTGCCCTATCTCATCTATATTCTCATATCTAAAAATCTGCCTCTTCTATTATTGTTGAATTCCATAACATGGCGCCTTTACTATCCATTTATTATATAACTTACTATAAATAAAATGAAAATGCTGCATTATGAAAACTTGACAATAAACTCAATAATTTCCTGCCCACATTGCTATCATCAATTATCATCAATCAGTTAAATTTAGTAATCAATTAAAAACTACTTAAATTTTATAAGAATACGCAAAAATTGCGCCAAAAGCAGTTGCTACAAGGTAAGTGTTAATCACGGAAATACCTACGGCATCTTTGTAATATGAATCCGCACAACTTGCAACATTTGGACGCACACCGTTACAGAAGACTCAAATGAACTAGTTAAGGTTTTTTATCGCTACTTTCCATATACAACAATTTTTATTTCGCTAAATTATATCTCTCTGCTGTATCTCTTTACTGTATCTTTGGCAAGTCCAACCTTTTAGGTTCCGTTAAACCATAACGTTAGCCTCCTTGACTGTAGCGTTAACCAGATTATGTGCGGTTATATTTTTAAAGCCCTCACAGCACGCGATTATCCAAAATGAAGATAGGATAGTTTTTCGAGCCCAAGCCGCTTTGCTGAATTAAGAATACCATTAAACATTAAATTGAGCTAGATTAACGGGAATATAAATATAAATGGATATTCAGTTGTTTTACTGCTTTTTCTATCAGAAAATATTTTGCTATTTTTTTCTTTAAGGTAATGAATATTTTTATTCTCAATTTCTTTAATTGCCGAAGACCCAGTTGTTCAGACTGGTCAGAAGAGATAAATCGTGTAAAATGGTCACATTACACCGTTAATAAACTTTTTCCTATACAAGAAGAGTCATTGCTTTGTAATATGGGACGGTTGAAGGTTAAAGACTGGCGAAAGACGATTGAATGATAATAAAATGCGAGTAGGGAACTTGAGAGTAACTTAATCAATAATACTTTTCATTTGTTTCTTTTCTAATTTCAATTTTTGGGGTATTTACTTAAAAAACTATAGCCCATTTGTTCCAATGGATTGTTAGCGAAGAGACTGCTAAAGCGACCGTTTTGATTTCAGCTGCTGCTGCCTAGCTGCCTTGATAAAACCGATAAACAAGGGATGACCTCTGCGAGGAGTTGAAGTAAATTCAGGATGAAATTGGCAGCCTATGAACCACGGATGATCCAGCAACTCAATCATCTCAACTAACCGGTTATCAATCGAACGTCCGGAAACAATAAGTCCTCTTTCTTCTAAATGATTAATACAATCATTATTAATTTCATAACGATGGCGATGTCGTTCAATAACGATATCTTTACCGTAAAATCGGTGCGCAAGTGTATTGGATTTTAATCGACAGGACTGTCCACCTAAGCGCATTGTTCCTCCTAAATTTTCTCCATCTCGTTTTCTTTTTTCAATTATACCTTCTTTCGATAACCATTTGCTGACTAATGCCACAACAGGGTAAGGCGTTTGGAGATCGAATTCTGTGCTGTTGGCACCCTTCATTTCTGCTTTATTTCGGGCAAATTCAATGACAGCAATTTGCATACCTAAGCAAATTCCCAAATAAGGGATATCATTTTCACGCGCGTATCGTGCCGCCAGAATTTTTCCTTCAATACCTCGCGCACCAAATCCACCTGGGACCAAAATGGCATCTGCACTTTCCAATAAACCAGTTCCATATAATTCAATGGCTTCGGAATCAATATATTCAATATTTACTCGCGTGTCTGTATGAATTCCAGCATGAACTAATGCTTCACTTAATGACTTATAAGAATCTGAGAGGTCAACATATTTCCCTACCATCGCAACAGTCACAGCATGCCTAGGATTTTTTTGCGCCTCCACAACCTTTTTCCAGTCTTCTAAATTAGCTGAGCACGTTTTAATTTTTAGTTTTTCGCAAATACGATCCCCTAATCCTTGATCACGTAAAATTAAAGGAATCTCGTAAATAGATTTTACGTCAGATAAAGAAATCACATTAGGACCAGTAACATTAGTAAATAAAGCAATTTTTGCGCGTTCAGTATCAGATAGAGGGTGCTCTGAACGACACACTAAAATATCCGGCTGAATACCGATCGAACGCAATTCTTTAACGGAATGTTGAGTGGGTTTCGTTTTAATTTCACCAGCAACCGCCACATAAGGAACTAATGTTAAATGAATGAATAAAGTCTTCTCTTCACCTAATTCTATACGCATTTGACGAATGGCTTCTAAAAATGGCAACGATTCAATATCACCTACCGTGCCGCCGATTTCAACCAACGCAACGTCAACATTATCAGCTCCTTCTCGAATTTTTGCTTTGATTTCATCGGTAATATGGGGAATGACCTGAATGGTTCCCCCAAATAATCTCCGCGTCTTTCTTTACGAATCACATCAGCATAAACGCGGCCCGCAGTGAAATTATTTTTTTTGGTCATGGTAGCATTTATAAACCGTTCATAGTGCCCCAAATCTAAATCGGTTTCAGCACCGTCTTCAGTTACAAATACTTCCCCATGTTGGGAAGGACTCATGGTTCCAGAATCTACATTAATATAGGGATCCAATTTAATCAGGGTGACTGTGAGACTAAGACCTTGAGCTTCGAGAATAGCCCCCAGGGATGCAGAAGTGATACCCTTACCTAAAGAAGAAACTACACCGCCAGTAACAAAGATATATCGTGTCATAAGACCCGTCCGTTTCTCTACGGAAGGCTATTTTAACAAAAGCAAGAAGACGTGAGAACTGTTTCCTTTAAGCACAGTCTGGCTCAAAACGCTACGATTGAGTTAAATATATACTTTTTTACAAGCTAAATAGCATGGATTAATAAAATAGCAACCAATTCGCAAAGTCTTGCGCGGGATCTCGCTGTTCTGTATCACTTTTTAAGAACAAAGCCAAGCTCGCAACGTATATAACTAGTGGAATTAGTAAGTTTACCCTAAATATTGTCGCTATTTATTTCGGTAACTCAAATGATTTATCTTTTATACATTTATCTGTCGCGTACATGGCGCATCGCCTAGACTAAGTGGAGTGAAATACCGATAATGTTTAGTGAAGCTAAATCTTAAAATTTAAGTCTCATAATTACTTTCCTATTTTTGATATATACGTTATCACTAAATCTTTATATCACCGGCAACGTCACACCTCGTTGGCCTTGGTATTTCCCGACGCGATCTTTATAGGAAATATCACAAGCTTCATCAGACTCAAGAAACAACATTTGCGCCACGCCTTCGTAAGCGTAAATTTTAGCAGGTAGATTTGTCGTATTAGAAAATTCTAATGTGACATGACCTTCCCATTCAGGCTCTAGAGGAGTCACATTAACAATAATCCCACAACGCGCATAGGTAGATTTTCCTAAACAAATGGTTAATATGTTGCGTGGTATTTTAAAACATTCAATGGTACGTGCCAGCACAAATGAATTCGGTGGCACAATGCAAACGTCGGTTTTTAGATCAAAAAATCCTCTCGGGTCAAAATTTTTAGGATCTACGATAGAGGTATGTATATTGGTGAAAATTTTGAATTCACCAGCGCAACGGACATCATAACCATAACTTGATGTTCCATAAGAAACTACTTTTCCTGAAGACGTCTGACGGACCTGCTCTGACTCAAAGGGGATAATCATCCCTTGGGATTTAGCCATATGGCGAATCCATTTATCAGACTTAATTGGCATTACTTTGTTCCTTCTACAACAACATTTTGAAATTTTACGGCATAATTAATTGGCTGTAATGATAATTGTTCGACTAAAGCGAAAGCGATTTCACGGTAACTATTTGCTAATGAACTTTTAGGATCAGAAAAGGTAATAGGAATTCCCGCATCGGCGTTTTTTCGAATTATACCATTTAAAGGGACCTTGCCTAATAAAGGGATATGATTCTCAGCCGCCATCGATTCACCGCCACCGCTTCCGAAAATGGCTTCTTCCTGGCCACAGTGGGAACAAACATAGATAGCCATATTTTCGATGATTCCTAAAACCGTAATACCCAATTTTTTAAACATAGAGAGCGCCTTTCCAGCATCTAATAAGGAAACATCTTGAGGCGTGGTAACTATAACAGCCCCTACTATCGGCACTTTCTTCGCCAATGTCAAAGGAATATCGCCGGTACCAGGGGGTAAATCAAGGATTAGAAAATCGAGATCCTTCCACAGTGTATCATAAAGCAATTGTTGCAATGCTTGGCTCACCATCGGCCCACGCCAAATCATCGGTGTTTTTATATCGGTGAGATAGCCAATAGAGTTCGATTGAATACCATATTTTCGAATCGGTATCAATTTTTTATCGGGCCGTATTGTAAGTCTTTCCCGAACCCCCAGCATGAGAGGCTGGTTTGGTCCATGGATATCCGCATCCAACAATCCTACTTCAGCCCCTGCCTCGCTAAGCGCCAAAGCGAGATTAACAGCCATCGTCGATTTCCCTACTCCACCTTTTCCAGATGCCACCGCAATAATGTTTTTAATTTCTGGTATTCCTTTCTGTCCCATTTGGACAGCATGTGAACTAATAGTTCGGCGTTTTATTCTTTCTGTAATAGATTGCATGGATCTGAATTTTACCATAATTTATCCCTCCTTAATTAACACAGCTATTTTTCTGAATAGGAGTAATTTGCTGACGATTTCCCTAAAGATAAATTTCCCCTACGTTTTCCTAGGTAAATCTTGAGTCCTGTGAAAGAGAAGCTAATGATATTAACGCACAATGCGTTACAGTTTTAAGTTTTAAATAGAAAATGTAACTCGCGCTCTATATTCGAGATTCAAGTAGCTTTCTTTAAAACCAAAATCATCATATCACTATCTGGATAAATCGAGAATCTAAAAAAGAAGGAGAAAATGTGGATGCGAGATGTTTTTCTTCATCTTATTTTTTAGGGAAACCAGAATATATCCACATAAAAGGTGTTACTTTAAACATAAGCGAAAAAAAGGACGAGTATATTACGTGCAGGAGAAGTCCGAGACTTTTTAAATGTGAACCAGAGAATTGTGTTATCAAACATCTCGCGTCCCTGAGCTCCACCTCGCAGCAAATTCACCTAAAAACTATACCAAAACTCTCCATGTCTCATTCTTTAAAAGTTAGATAAAGGATAACTGATTGATTAGCTTGACAATCAAAGATTCTCTAACCCCACCAGTATTACTCCCTTATTTTTATTATCTTCATAAATAGACGTATAATGCGATTTTCTAAATCTGTCATTCTGGTAAAGTTAATTAAATGGTCTAATAGGGGAACACTGTGTGTGGTATTGTAGGAGCTGTCGCTGAGCGTCCTATAGCTGATATTTTGCTCCAAGGGCTGATACGTCTGGAATATCGTGGTTATGATTCGGCAGGAATCGCTGTTCTCCATCCTCAAACTTCTAAAATTCAATGTGTTAGAGTTAAAGGCAGAGTTGCCGTTCTTATGGAAAAGCTTAAAAAAAGCATTTACAAGGTCACACAGGCATTTCACATACACGCTGGGCAACCCATGGAAAACCGACAAAAAACAATGCACACCCTCACTGTTCTGAAAATAGCATCGCTGTCGTACATAATGGTATTATTGAAAATCACGAAGTACTTCGACAAAAACTTTCAAAACTCGGGTATCAATTTAAAACTGAAACCGATACAGAAGTCATTGTACATTTAATTCATCATTACAGTAAAAAAGAAAAAGAATTATTGTTTGCCGTAGAATGTGCTGTAAAAGAATTAGTGGGCGCTTATGCGCTTGGCATTATTTCAGTGAATGAACCTCATACGCTGTATGCGGTTCGTCGTGGTAGTCCTTTAGTCATCGGCTTAGGGATTGGTGAGCAATTTATTACCTCAGATCTGGCTGCGTTATTGGCAGTAGCACAGCGTTTTATTTATCTAGAAGAAGGTGACATCGCTAAAATTAGCATTAATTCAGTGGCTGTTTATAATGAAGTTGGTAAATTGGTTAAACGAACCGCGCATAACGCCAAAGTCAACTATGAAATTATAACAAAAGGAAAATTTCGTCATTACATGCAAAAAGAAATTTTTGAACAGCCTCAAGCGGCGTTGAATACTATTTCTGGCCATTTAATTAATAATCGTATTAATCCAAAAAGTTTGGGCAATAAAGCTGAAGCCATATTTAAAAATACAAAACGTCTTCAGCTCGTAGCGTGCGGAACCAGTTACCACGCTGCGCTTGTTGGACGCTATTGGTTAGAAGCATTAGCAGATATCCCTTGTCAAGTGGAAATTGCGAGTGAAAATAGATATCGAAAAGGTGTCGTTGAACCTAATACTTTATTTATTGCTCTATCCCAATCCGGTGAAACGGCTGATACACTTGCAGCATTACGGCAGGCAAAAAAATTAAGGTATGCAGCAACTTTAGGTATTTGTAATGTTCCAACAAGTTCAATCGCGCGAGAAGCGGATTTAGTTTTTCTTACGCTAGCTGGTATTGAAATTAGTGTTGCTGCAACAAAGACGTTCACGACACAACTGGTTTCGTTATTATTATTGGCAGCACTTCTAAGACGTCAAGATAATGATCATGGGACAATCATAAAACATTTACAAAACTTACCTACTTTACTTCAAAAGACTTTAGCATTAGAGCCATTGATAAAACGATTATCCAGACGTTTTATCACTAAAGAACACGTTTTATTCCTCGGTCGCGGTGCACTTTTTCCCATTGCTTTGGAGGGGGCACTAAAACTAAAAGAAATTTCTTATATACACGCCGAAGCATATCCCGCAGGAGAACTGAAACACGGACCTCTTGCGCTCGTCAATAGGGGAACGCCAGTCATTGTCGTTGCGCCTAATGATCATCTAATTGAAAAACTGGAATCTAATATGCAGGAAGTACAAGCGCGGGGTGGGGAATTATTCGTATTTTTAGATGAGAAAGTACATTGGCAATCAAAAAATCGCCGTAGTTTAGCAATAAGGATACCTACCATGTCTGATATAATTGCACCGATTGGTTATACAATTCCTTTACAATTATTAGCCTATCATGTGGCTGTTTTTAAAGAAATTGATGTTGACCAACCTCGCAATTTAGCAAAATCAGTTACGGTAGAATAGGAAAAGTAGCTCAAACATCGGCTAGTATCTTGTTATCTTAACCAGAGAACTAGGTTTACTGCTATCATGATGCCAAGTTAATGGTGAATCCAGCTCTAGATGGAAGTAGAATCTTTTAATTTCACCGATTTTTGTGCACATATTCAAAATAACTATGATGTAAACAATTTGTTTTTTAAAGATCTTATATGCCATTCATCCTTAAATATCTCGCTAGCAAATAGCCGCAGGATTAAGCTAGGCTGAGTCAATTTTCAAATTTATAGTCCCCAGAACTATTTTATCCTTTATGATTGAGCAGCAAGTCAGTCAATGTGGCAGATTTACCACATTACTATTTTAACGCCGCGCTTAACAGTTATGGAGATTATAGGGCACATTTTAACTTCAATAGATTATTGCGCGACCACTGGAAAAAATCAGCAGAGTGGCAATGTTGCGGGATTGCCTGTAGAATGAGCCAAAGGTGATTGTAGTTAAATTTCACAAAATTTTATAGAAATCAAATAAATTTCTATCAATTAAGCCCTATCAGCAGGAAAGCTAATAACGTCGTCAATTCTTTTTGTTTTAGCTTTGATCATTAATAGTCGATCAAAACCTAGTGCCACTCCTGAGCAGGAAGGCAACCCTGTTTCTAATGCAGCGAGAAAACGCTGATCGATAGCTATTTTAGGAAGGCCGACGGCTTTTCGCTTGAAATTGTCTTGTTTGAATCGTCGACGTTGCTCTCTAGCGTCCACTAATTCTTCAAAACCATTTGCGCACTCCAGTCCTTCAATATAAACCTCAAAACGCAAAGCCACATTGGAATCCTGTGGGTCAATTTTAGCCAAAGCAGCTTGAGAAGCCGGAAAATCATGCACGAATAAAGGTTGGCTGAATCCAAGAGTTGGTTCAATGACATGAGCGAATAAAAACTGTAATAAAATATTACGATCGTTATAGTCACTAACATTTTGCAGTGAAAATTTTTTACCTAGTTTATGCAATTCGGGTAGAGACAGCTGAAATGGACTGATCGATAGATTATCCAAAAATAATTGTTCGTATGTTTTACGAATTGTCTTTTTTGATTGAATGGTTACTTGTAATAATGCATCGATTTCATCCATTAAATCATGATAGTTAAATCCTGGGCGATACCATTCTAAAAGTGTAAATTCTGGATTGTGTTGAGAGCTAATTTCACCGTTACGAAAAGCTTTGCAAATTTGATAGATTGGCCCGCTTCCAGCAGCAAGTAAACGTTTCATCGCATATTCTGGAGAGGTTTGTAAATAATAATGACGTTTTTCATTTTCATTGTAATAAGTGGTTTGAAAACTACGGAGATGCATATCGGTGACAGTGTGTTGTGATAAAAGTGGTGTCTCGACCTCTAAAACACCTCGCTTTGCAAAAAACCGTCGAACTTCGCCGTACAATTCTGCCCGCAGTTTCTGATTATCAAGGGAAGCAGTGGGTTGCCACGTTAAATTAGACATTGGTGTGACCTCTCAACCTAAATATTTGGTGAGCTATTATACTTGTTTTCAACTTAATTAGGTGTCGTTGGGTACTGGGGCCAGCGTAACATTCATTTCATTAGATTCTTATCCGTCCCAGTGGAAATAACGGAGATGATTAAGGATCTGTATTATTTAGCCCGGGAGACATATTCTCCACGTCGTGTATCAACTCTAATGATTTCGCCTTCCTTTAAGAATAAAGGGAGGCGGATAACAGCGCCGGTTTCCAACTTAGCATTTTTTGTACCACCTGAAGCCGTATCTCCACGAACGCCAGGTTCTGTTTCTGTGATTTTCAACTCAACAAAGTTAGGGGGTCAACCAATAAAGGAGCTCCATTCCACATCGTGACTGCACAGAGTGCTTCTTCTTTAATCCATTGTTTTGCATTGCCAACCACTTTAGAAGTAACGGCGTACTGTTCATAAGTATCGTGTACCATAAAATGCCAAAACTCACCATCATTGTATAAATACTGCATTTCAACTTCAACGACATCAGCGGCTGGTAGAAATTCCCCTGATTTAAATGTCCGTTCTAATAGACGACCAGTTTTTAGATTACGGAATTTTACCCGGTTAAAGGCCTGTCCTTTGCCTGGTTTTACGAATTCATTTTCTATGACGTTACAAGGATCTCCGTCAATCATGACTTTTAGTCCGCCCCGAAACTCATTGGTGCTGTAAGTTACCATAATGATCCCTTTGTTGTGATTGGCCAGTGCGATGGTTATCATAGGGTTATGTCAACGATCTTGCAAGTTGCTATATCCATACCCCTCTATCAATGCTTTGATTATCTGATACCTGAATCAATTCCGCATGCCAAATTACGACCGGGTATGCTTTTAAAGGTTCCTTTTGGCCACCGGAAATGTACGGGAGTATTACTCAATTTGACATCCCATTCGCCACTGCCCACTGCGCGACTTAAAGCTATCCACACCGTTCTTGATAGAGCACCACTTCCTTTGTCGTTACTTCAATTGTGTCGTTTCGCTAGCGATTATTATCATTACCCCATCGGTGAGGTTATTTTCAGTGCATTGCCGCGTTTAATTCGACAAGGGGAAAAAGTGAATGGCAGAAAAATTGATGATGATCCTCTACTTAAATTACCCCAAGTCGTTCAGCTAAATCCCTACCAACGACATGCCGTCGATGAGATTGTTAAGCAAAAAGAATTTCAGCCTTATTTACTAGCCGGTGTGACCGGTAGCGGAAAAACTGAGGTTTATTTACGTTGTATTGAAACACTAATAAAACAAAACAAACAAATATTGATTTTAATTCCTGAAATTGGATTAACTCCTCAAACGCTAAAACGATTTCGCGAACGATTTAATGTACCTATTGTCGTTTTACATTCGAATTTAACTGATAAAAAACGAGCACAAGCATGGTTGATGGCAAAAAATGGTATTGCTAAAATTGTCATTGGTACACGCTCTACTATCTTTACACCACTGCTAAATCCAGGAATTATCATTTTGGACGAAGAGCATGATCTTTCATTTAAGCAGCAATCTGGTTTTCGTTACTCGGCACGAGACTTAGCTGTAATTCGTGGCCAGATTGAAAATATTCCTGTGGTGTTGGGTACCGCAACACCTTCTTTTGAAAGTTTCTATAACGTAAAATATAAACGTTACCGATTACTATCGTTACCTAATCGTGCAGGAAGTGCTCATTTACCGACCGTGACTGTAGTTGATTTAAGGAAGAAAAAATTAATAGCAGGAATGAGTGAAGACTTATTATTTTCCGTTGAGAGGCATATTAAAAATAACGGCCAAGTGCTGCTTTTTTAAATAGACGAGGTTATGCGCCAACATTATTATGTCACGATTGTGGCTGGATAATTCACTGTCATCGTTGCGATGCACGATTAACTTTGCATTCCTGTCCTAAACGACTTTATTGCCACCATTGTGGCATTAGCAAAAAATTCCTTCTTACTGCTCACAGTGCAAGCATTGTGAGCTGATTGAGATGGGATTAGGAACAGAACAGCTGGAATTAAGGTTACAAGAACGTTTTCCTGATTACAGCATCGTGCGCATCGACCGCGATAGTACACGTACAAAAGATAGCATGGAAGATAAATTAAATCTCGTACGTAATCGAGAAGTGTCAATTTTAATTGGCACACAAATGATTGCAAAAGGTCATCATTTTACTCATTTAACATTGGTAGCGATTATTAATATAGACAGTGGTTTTTATAGCGCCGATTTCCGTGCAGCAGAGCGCATGGGGCAATTATTAACGCAAGTTGCTGGTCGCGCTGGACGCGTTGTACAAAAGGGTGAAGTGTTTATTCAGACACATCATCCGGACAATCCATTTTTAATTATTTTATTAAAAGAAGGATATGAAGCTTTTACAAAAGCATTGTTAAGTGAACGAAAAATGGCTGATTTACCCCCTTATACATATCTTGCTTTACTACGCGCTGAAGCAGTTAGACAAAATTTACCACATGATTTTTTAGTAACGATAAAGCAGCAGCTCATTAATATCATCGATAAAGAAGTTAATTTATTTGGTCCTATTCCTGCTGTAATGGAACGTAAGGCAGGTCGTTATCGTCATCAATTATTATTTCAAGCAAAAAACCGAACCAGTTTACACAAAATGTTAAAAAAATTAATTACCTTGCTTACCAATCAACGAACACAAGTTCGCTGGTCACTGGACGTCGACCCGCAAGAAATAGTTTAGCGTAACATTTCATAAATTTTTTCTCCAGACTAATGGGCTTGTGAGAATCAGACGCCCGCAGCACAGATTTTCCTGTGTAAAATCTGTGCTGCTAATCAATATTGAATCCGCAGCGTTGGAGTATGCTTTTAAATGTATTGTTAGGTGGTGGAATTAATTGGATAGCTGAAAGCTCGTTTCGTAACGGATAATGACGGCGTAAATTTTCAAATTGATCGGGGTTTCTGAGAAGTGATTCACGCATATTTCGTGTTTCATTGGCCGGATTATATATTTTTAGCAAAACATCTTCGAGAGTGTCACAATTTTCAATCTTAAGCACTGTTGTTTTTTCTTGTAACTGTTTTAGCTTTTTAAATTGACGAATTTCGGGTAATGCGGGTAAGTAAAAATGTTTGAGAAACGCTTCATAAATTGAAAAGGTTGCCTGTAATTTTGCAGATTCACTATAGCCAGCAATGTGTGGAGTTCCAATAATGACTTTTTTTAATAATTCTAGATTAATTCTGGGTTCATTTTCCCACACATCAAGACAAGCAATGACATGATCTTGCTTTAATAATGCATTGTTATCAACAACGGATCCTCGCCCTGCATTCAATAAAATAGTCCCTGGCTTCATTTTTGAAAGCAAAGGTTCACTGATTAAATGATAAGTGGGAAATTTCCCGGATTTGATTAATGGCGTATGTAAACAAAAAGATCTACGTTCGTAAGTGATTCTAGAGGCGTTGAAATAAAATCGTTTTCTAATTTAGCACGTGGTGGATCATTATGGAGAACTGTAAAACCAATTTTTTTAATCGGGCTGACACCATAGAACCAACACGACCTACACCAACCACCGCTGCTGTTGTTTTTTCACGCGAGAGAAGATTACTTTTTTGTAAAAAAGCTACACAATGCAGCACATATTCCGCAACCGCAATCGCGTTAACACCAGCAGCAAAAGCCCAGGCGATAGACTGATTCTTAAGCGATACTTGATCGATATGATCAAATCCTGCCGTTGCACTTCCCACAAATTCTACTGAGGTCCCCTTTAACAAATTGGTATTTACAAGAGTTATTGATCGAGTAAGCAACGCATTGACGTCTAGAAGATCACGCCTTTCTATCCGCTCCCCAGGTTTTAAAATAAGTTCACCCCACTCACCAAATAACTCTGACACAAAAGGGATATGATCATCAGCCAGGATCTTTATCATAAGGAAAAGGCTTCATAAAAATATTATAAAAATTTAAGCTTTTGCAGATCACATAATACATGTATCTTACTCACTTGTTAACAGGAGTCCATATATTTGGAGTAAATACTCGTAGTCATATCATAGAGCCATTTCAATCGCGCAAAGATCTGAATAGGGCAAAGATAATTTCATGAATAATTGCATCCAAAAATTGCCAAATATAACTAATTAAAATGAATATATTGAATATTCAATGATTAGTTTTATTTAATTCGATACAGCATTGCAGATCAGGTGGTGGTTAAATCTCGTATATGAAATAAATTTAATTCGCACATCAACTCTCCTATAGTGCTAAATTTAACAAAACCGTACAGATTACAATAAACAGAGATTATAAATTAACCCAGATGCAATAGAATTCCATGAAATTTCCTTGAGTTGACTTGCCGATGAAACTAAGCAATACCAGAAAGAACGCCTATAACGCAATTCAAGTGACTGCACTCCATCGAATCTCAGCTGCAAAATCGGAGCCTCATTAATAACAGCATCATATATCTGCCGTAAACCGCTTTTAACATTTTTTAATTCATTGGAAAGCGGAACTCATAAGAGTTTGATAAAGAAGTATTCTTTCATATCACGCAAATCTAGCCTTACCTGGCTCTTCAAAATAAAAACCAGCATAATAATCCCTAGAAGCATAGGCATATATACTACACCTTATTGCATCCTTCACCTTTTAGTCAAGAGTAAAAAAGCTTCAAAAATGATCAAAGAAATAACAAATAAAATTATAAAAGCCAGTGTTTTTTGATTGAATAAAATGGTGATCTTCTATAGTACAGGTGTTTTAATGTTCCTTCTGTCTATAGAAGTAAGAAGCGGTGCCGAACTTTCTTTACCTTCTTCACAAGAAACAATAATAGAGGATATCAGAAAAATTTTATTTATCAATAATATATAATAATATCGATCTCAACTAAACTTAATTGAGACAACTAAAATAAATCTCGTTAATGATCTCGTTTTTACGCGGTATAGCAGATGCTTATATTATTGGAAAAGCCTTAAGTCTTATAGGTACGTACCAGACCAAGTGAATGCACGCAAAGAAATACAGTTCTAATCGAAAAGAATTATTTTAAATATGTCGATAAGTTTCTACATCTAAATTTAGATACCCATTTTTATTCCATAGCCATGTAAATAATTCCGGTTGCAATAATGATTAGATGAGTAATAAAAAATATTCAATGATCATTAATACTTTGTTGATTCTTTTTTTGATGCCCTGCAGATTGAGAATTAAGAGCAGTAATAAGATGAGTAGCTCTGTAAAGAATTGTTTTTTAATACTAAACCTGAATATGATAATAAAACAGAATCACTTTCATCAACAATAAACACCAATGTGTTTTGAAGAAGAAAACAAGGGTAACTTAAATAGTCTTAGATTGTATTGTCATCAAAATAGTCACATAATCGATAACAGCTGTAATATCATACCCTAATCGAGAAAGTGTACAGCTAAGCATCGATAGTTGCGTAGTAATTCACTAAATTTGCAAGACAAAGATTGTTTAAACATTACAACTCACAACTAATCGGCCGCTACTACGACATACTACATAATAACTACTATAACGAGCTGCGCGAGCATAAGCAATTTTACCAATGAATTTTACGAATATCCTTACGTAAATATTGAAAGCAAAATTGACTTTTGCTGTGTTCATTATTACATCAGTAGTGTTCAAATGAACAGGTTTTTCTGCTCTATACAAGTAGACGCTCTTCAGGTAGGTTCAGTAGATTCGGAATCTTGCATATAGCGTTGAGTGAGATAAGCCGGCAATTTAAATTTAACGGCAAGCCACATAACAAATATACATAAAATACCAGCAACAACAAAGTCCCAGCCGAAGTGGATAATTCCTTTTCCGCCACCAAAATTACCGAGATAAGAAATTAACGTGATACCAAAAAAATAAGGCCAGATCCAAACGGAGGCGTACCAATCAAAAGAAAAGCGTTTAGAAGGTTCGATAAAATAACGATGAACTAACAAAAGAGCGAACCCAATCAGCATCGTAATCCCTAATTTAGAGATGATTGCCCACCCACTCCAATAAGTTAGCAGAGTGCATATGTAAAAGAGAAAGTGGCCCATACAGTTACGAATGGTAATTTAAATGGTCGGTGATGATCCTGGAGCTGCTGACGCAATGTTAATAAACAAATAGGAGCGATACCATAAGTCAACGCCATCAATGACGTTAAAAAGGTAATCATGTGATTCCAACCTGGCAATGGAGCAAAAAGGCACATACCTAAAATAAAGTTAGTAATAATGGCGATAACAGGGTTTTCTCGGCTAGTCAGTCGTTGAAATAACAACGGAATATGGTGATTTTTGCTCATTCCATATAAAGCTCGGGCACCACTACTGGTATACATTAGCGCTGCTGACAAAGGTCCAATAATAGCGCCTACATATAAAATAGGCAACAGGAAATCTAAATGCCGTTGACGCACAATAGCTGTAATAGGGCTAGTACCGCCTTGCAATGCCAGATGAGCCCACCCATGGATCAAGTTGTCGGGGATAATTGATGATAGGAAAGCGAGTTGTAACAAGAGATAAATGAGCAAGCAAATGACAACAGAACCAATGATGGCGAAAGGTAGTGCTCGCGATGGATTTTTAGCCTCTCCGGCCATTTCGCAGGCCTGTTTGAAGCCGTTAAAAGCGAAGACAATACCCCCACTGGTAACTGCAGCGAACACACCATGTAGCCCAAAAGGCATAAAGACCGCATGAGCAGGATGAATAAGATGTTGTGGTGAAAAATAAAAGGCTAGGATAATCAGAGCGACTACTGTCGGGATGGCAATTTTCAGAAGAGTTAACACACTATTAAAGCGTAACAACCAGCGTAAAGAAAAAACATTAAGTGCGGCAATGCCGAGCATAAGCACTGTTGCTACTATATAGCCATCTCCTGTTAATCCCCCATCACTGTAGACTAATGAAGGGAAAAAATAGTTTAAATATTGTGTGACAGCTTGTACCTCTGTGGAGGCCAGCGATGCATAAGAAATCCAAATAATCCACGAAAATAGGAAGCTAACAAAAGTGCCATGAGTATAATAAGGAATTCGAATACTGGATCCTGTAATAGGTAACATAGCGCAGAGCTCAGCAAACACGAAGGCCACGGCGATAGCAGATGCACCACCTACCAGCCAGGCAAAGATAGACGAAGGACCAGCCAATTCTGAAGTATAATAAGTAGCAAATAACCAGCCTGACCCCAAAATACTACTTACTGAAGTCAGTAGTAAAGCAAAAGGTGTGATGGATCTCTTTAGCATAGCCTCAATAGATTATCATAGGTCAAATGCCGAAGGGTCATTCTATCAATTTTAAGCTCTACTGAATAGTTTATTCTCCTATTTCAACTCTCCTGAAGAAGAGACTAGAATAACTAGCAAGTTATTTGACTAAGATGATCTAAAAAATGAATGATGCTACTTTAAAGCCGTTAATTTTAGTTGATGGTTCTTCTTATCTTTTTCGAGCTTATTATGCGTTACCGCCTTTAACGAATTCCAAAGGATATTCGACCGGTGCAATATATGGCGTGATCAATATGCTGCGAAAATTGATGGTTCATTATCAGCCGGATTATATGGCTGTTATTTTTGACCCTAGAGGAAAAACATTCCGAAATGATTTATACAGAGCTTACAAAGCCAATCGCGCAGAGATCCCGAATGCACTTCATAATCAAATTGAACCGCTTTTTGAAATTATCCAAGCATTAGGATTACCGCTGATTATTAAAGAGGGTTATGAAGCCGATGACGTCATTGCTACCTTGGCGAAAAAAGCAAAACAGGAAGGATTTCATGTTTTAGTTTCGACGGGAGATAAAGATTTAGCACAAATCGTCAATAGTCATGTAACTCTGATTAACACAATGACAGATCGCCTATTAGATCCACATGGGGTTAAAGAAAAATTCGGTGTCCCACCTGAAAAAATTATTGATTATTTAACTTTAACAGGAGATAACACAGACAATATCCCCGGGATTCCAAAAGTAGGCCCAAAAACTGCAGCTAAATGGCTTAGTCAATATGGTTCGGTTGAAGCTATTGTAAAATATGCTAGAGAAGTTAAAGGAAAAGTAGGTGAAAGTCTTCGTGCACATTTAGATATACTTCCTCTGGCGCGTCAATTAGTTACTGTAATTTCTGATTTATCATTGGAAGAAAGGCCAACGGATTTAGTTCCTCTACAAAAAAATCGTGAAAAATTGATTAAGTTGTTTACTAGGCTCGAATTTAAATCGTGGCTTGCCGAGATCTTATCGGAAGACACTCAAAAAACCACAATTTCACAATATATTACGATTACTGATAAAAAGACTTTTAAAAAATGGATGGAGAAGCTGAGAGTAGCTAATGAATTTGCTTTTGACACTAAAACTACCGGTTTTAATGCGATGCACAGGTTGGTAGGAATTTCACTTGCGATAAAGCCACATGAGGCAGCTTATGTGCCGCTGGCGCACGATTATATGAACGCACCTATGCAGCTCGATAAACAATGGGTTTTAGGACAATTAAAGCCAATACTAGAAGATGGAAATAAGACCATTATCGCGCAAAATTTAAAGTATGACAGCCAAGTTTTAGCAGGAGAAAATATCTATATTAAAACAAAAACCTACGATACATTGCTCGAATCATATGTCTTAAATAGCAATAGCATACGACACGATTTAAATACGCTAGCTTTAAAGTATTTAGGTCGGATAACCATTAAATTTAAAGATATAGTAGGAAAGGGAGCGAAACAAACTACTTTTAATCAAGTTTCCCTTGATGATGCCGGCGCCTATGCCGCTGAAGATGTCGATGTGACATTACAAGTCCATCATAAGTTATGGCCTTTAATCAAAAAAGAAAAAATTTAAGAAAAGTGTTTGAGCAAATTGAAATGCCGCTTGTGCCTATTCTGATGCAAATGGAGAGACACGGTGTTTTAATTGATACAGCGATGCTACGTTCACAAAGTATTGAGCTGAATCAACGTATTGAAGAATTAGAACGAGAAGCCCATAAATTAGCTGGCCATGAATTCAATTTGGATTCTCCAAAGCAATTACAAATGGTTTTGTACAATGAATTAAAATTACCGGTGTTTAAAAAAACACCTAGTGGCCAACCCTCAACAGCAGAAAATGTTTTACAAGATCTATCCCTAAATTATCTTTTTCCAAAAGTAATTTTAGAATATCGCAGCTTAAGTAAATTAAAATACACTTATGTTGACCGACTTCCCAAACAAGTCTATCCCGCTACTTGTCGTGTCCACACGTCATATAACCAGGCAGTCACATCGACAGGGCGTCTTTCCTCTAACAATCCTAATTTGCAAAATATTCCAATCCGCACGAAAGAGGGTCGGAAAATTCGACGTGCTTTCATTACATTCCCTGGCTTTCGTATTGTCTCTGCCGATTATTCGCAAATAGAATTGCGTATTATCGCTCATATTTCAAAAGACCCTGGATTAATAAAAGCATTTGAAAAAGAATGGGATATTCACCGCACAACAGCCTCTGAAGTTTTTGGCGTAAAACTAGGACAGGTCACTGACGAACAACGTCGGCGTGCGAAGACTATTAACTTCGGTTTGTTATATGGGATGTCAAGTTTTGGGTTGGGAAGACAACTTGGTATTAGTCGCGAGCTTGCACAGAAATATATCTATACTTACTTTCAACGTTATCCTAACGTTCGCGACTATATACAAAAAATTCGGTCCATTGCTGCTGAGAAAGGGTATATCGAAACCCTGTTCGGACGACGCGTTTATCTCCCAGATATTCACGCTTCAAGCCTTCGACGTCGTCGTGCCGCCGAACGTGCTGCTATCAACGCCCCGATTCAGGGAACTGCAGCCGATATCATTAAAATCGCCATGATCAAAGTCAGTGATTGGCTTAAAGAAAACGAAGTCAATGCCTACCTCATGATGCAAGTCCACGACGAACTCATTTTCGAAATTGCTGAAAAAGACCTCGGCCAGACTATCCCACAAATCAAAAAACACATGGAACATGCTGTTTCCTTGTCAATACCGTTGGTTGTGGATATTGGGATTGGAGATAATTGGGATGAGGCACATTAGAGTGTATTAGTTTGAGGATCAATCGAGATAACAAGTTGACAAATTTATAAATAGTTAGTTTGTAATTACACTTTCAGATTGGAGGGAAATTTTAGTGTCACCGGCGCGGGAGGGGCTCTAAGTTTAAAACTTACCTGAATGAGGACGTTTTTGGTGATCTTAAGTGTAATTTTGTTACTTCAAACTACTTTGGCAAATTTACACGTATTTGAGAATGTTTCCTAACTTGTGCTTATCAGACTGTGTTTTATTGCTCAACCAAGTCAATGAAGATACTTAGATTTATTAACGATTGTCTTAAAACAGACTTTGTGCTATTCTGGCTGGGCAAAGCAGTAATACTCACATATATCTTAAAATAGAAATATTGACGGTCCTTGCTTAAGATTGAGGACAATAAGGTAGGTAAGGCCTATAAATATCTAGAATGCCGTAGTGGTCAATGTCCATTTGTTATGCACTTTAGCATTGCACATCTATCGCTGCTTTAGTAAAAGATACATAATATAGTAGCTCAATTTTGCTAACTTGTGAGCAGCAGATTTAACTGTTCACTTTACGACAGAAATTAGGGATGAATTATTTTACGAGTAGTAATAATAGAATAATAAATGTACCATCATAGGCTACTCGTTAGGGTTTTTGCTTTTCCGTTGGATTAAATTCTGACAATATTCAACTGTATATCGTTTACCATTAATTGCCAAACAAGGGAAAGTGCATTTATTGCAAGATCGCTTCATTAGGTATTGACTAGTGAATTAGAAAACCCGATTCGCTGTTTGGAGTTTGGAGCGGTGTTGTCTATTATAGTGATTGTGTCGCATTATTTAACTGTCAGAGATATAAGTGACCCTTACTCCTGAGGGTATAAAATAAAGCGAGTTAAGCGAGATATTATTTGTGTATTATATGTGTAAATTTTATGAAAGAAAGATCTGCCACATTGGTGGTGGGTAAGGTGAGTACGTATCTCTTCGGGAGTTTACTATCCATCGATCCGTACTCTCCGGATATAGATCAACATTGATTGTGTCACAATATGTTACAACTTCAATACAGATAGAGCGTAACCTTACGCTGTCTGACTGTTAAAGGACAGTGGTTTAAACTGATCCAAAGCTAAAAAAGAAAAGACTTTCTTGGATTAATTCTGTGAATCGAATTGCATTAATGAGGCGTTGATTTTTTGTGTTAGATTTTAGTGATTCAATTCGTAAAGTCTCTCCCAGAGCCAATACCAGAACGATTGTACTTTACCGCTGCTAATCCATGCCTATCTATCTGCCATAGTTCCGTTATCGTCTTTAAAATTAGAGCAACTCTCACTCGCAATATAATAGAAAATTCCTGAATTTTATCTCTATTCTTCTCTATTCTTATCCTAATCGTTATCTCAAACAGCTATAGCCTATCAAAATAACATACCCAAACCAAAGACCCGACACTGGGGGTCAGAGAGGAAGAGGATAGCTTCTATTTTTGCATCTCATACAGAATTCCAATTTTTTCACCATAGCAAAGGGTGTCACCGGTTTGGCGGCGCATTTCCCAAGCAATTGAGTGATTAGGAAATAACAAAATCACCGTTGAACCCATTTTAAAATGACCTAGCTCTTCACCAAGAGTCAACGTAATTTTTTCTTCAGTGTATTTCCAAATAGAAATAGAATTTTTAGCAGTGGGTGTCACTGCACCGTGCCAAACTGTGCTGATACTACCTACCAGCATAGCACCTACCATTACTACCGCCATGAGTCCCGCTTTTGTTTCGAATAAACAGACAACCCGCTCATTGCGAGCAAATAGGTGTGGAACAGTACGAACGGAAATGGTATTGACGGAAAATAAACAGCCGGGTATGTGAATCATTGCCTTTAATTGACCATCAATAGGCGCATGAATGCGGTGATAATTTCTTGGCGCCAAATAAGTCGTGAAAAAATAGCCATCTTGAAATAATAGTGCGTGATTTTCATCCCCTCCTAATAAATCTACAACCGTATAGAAACGATTTTTTGCTTGAATCACCTGGCCCCCGGTTAATTGACCCACTTCGCCAATAATTCCATCTACAGGAGAAATAATCGCGTTAGAGTCTTCCGAAAGAGGACGTAAATTTGTTTTTAAATAACGGGTAAAAAAGGAATTAAAAGAAGAATAATAGTGGATATTCGAATACTCAGCCTCTCTCATATCTACACGATAATAGCGAATAAAAAATTTGATTGCCCACCGAGTCAATAATCCCCATTGACGATCAGCTAGCCAGCCGACAATTCTTGACAACCTATATTGTAGTAGGTATTTACATAATCTAACCATGATTACTATGATGTCATCTTGCAGCTTGAATACGCTACGCTTATCAAGCTTACAAGTACATGATATTAGGATACTCAAATTTCAGTAGCAGAGAGGATAGCACATTTGAGAGTTTATTTGGTAGGTGGTGCCGTTCGAGACAAATTATTGGGATTATCAGTGAGTGAGAAAGACTGGGTGGTAGTGGGGGCTACTCCTGAAATCATGGTTGCTAAAGGATTTAAACCCGTAGGTAAAGAATTTCCAGTTTTTTTACACCCAGAAACACATGAACAATATGCACTCGCTCGCACAGAACGAAAAATCTCAAAAGGCTACAAAGGATTTACTTTTTATGCAGCACCGGATGTGACGCTGGAAGATGATCTTAAACGACGAGATCTGACCATCAATGCGATAGCTGAAACACCAGAAGGAAAACTTGTTGACCCTTATGGAGGCCAACAAGATCTTAAAAACAAAATCATGCGCCACGTTTCTTCTGCTTTTCACGAAGATCCTGTCCGCATTTTGCGAGTGGCTCGTTTAGCGACTAAATTTCCGGGATTTTCTATTCATCCTGATACATTGGCATTAATGAAAAAAATAGTGCAACGTGGTGAAGTAGATGCCTTGCTTCCGGAACGGGTGTGGCAAGAATGGGTACGTTCGCTTGATAATAAAAAACCGACTCGTTTTTTTGAAGTGTTAAATAATTGTGATGCGCTCTCTATTTTATTTCCTGAAATTTATCTGAATGGAAAAGGCATTGCTGCTTTAGACCTTATCACGAACAAAACCTCATCTAGTGTTATTCGTTTTGCTGCTTTACTCCATAATCTTTCATGTAAGACAATTCAATCACTAGCTCAACGATACCGCCTTCCAAACGAGTATACCGAATTAGCGCTTTTAACTGCCCATTTTCGTTCACTTTATGCTAATAGCGATAAAATGAACGAAAATGAATTGTTGAACTTCATTATGAAAACAGATGCCTTGCGTCGAGACCGACGCTTCGAACAATTTATTCTTGTTTGTGATTCGATTAATTCTACAGTTACATTACATCATAATGAAAGAATCAAACGCATTATCGAAGTAATTAAATCGGTAGATATTAAATCTCTACAAAAACAAGGATTAAAAGGGGAAGCATTTGCAAAAGCGTTAAAAAAATTGCGTATTGAAGCAATTCAGCAATTCATACAGTAATCTCACTCTGATTCTCTTTAAAACAAGTGATTGAGGACCTTGATATTCAAAGCTTCGATATCATAACCCTTAAAACACGTGATCAGAAATTAGTTGATCAATCAACTCTAGATGAGATATGTTAGGCGTTCCGTTTGATTCATATGAGTAAAACCTAATAAGGGTTGCTGATAATTTTTTGTTAATGCAATAGCCTTAAACAACTCACCCATCTCACTGGGTAGAGTTAGTTTTTTAATCTGTTGCGTAACCACATAGCGAAGCATCGGGTCTTCACAAGAAGGCATAAAGGACGTAATACCGCAATTTAACAAAAAAGCTGCTTGATGTGTAAAACCAGCAACCATTAAGCACGGCAAAGCTGCTTCGGCAAGGACAGTAAAGTCGACGTGCGCCGTAATATCCTGAATACCTATTAGAATAAGTGGATCAAAATGACTACGATGTCGATAATGGCAAACAATCGTTCCTTGATTTCTGTCCGGATGATAATATTCGTGTCGTGGAAAACCGTAATCTATTAGTAAAATGAGGCCTGTATGTAATATCTCAGTTAGCAAGGAGACCCATCCCTTCATCAATAAATTAATTTCTGATTCATAGTCTTCTGTAAAATCAATTCCTAAATCTCTAACAGCTTCGACTAGTGATGATGATGGTTCATCTATTTTCCAGATAAATTGATCAGCTTTATAATCAACATAAATTTCTTTAATACCATTTTTTATTTTAAATTTATGAACTGGCATTGCATCGATAACTTCGTTTCCAACAATCACTCCCCGAATTGGATGACTTGGCAGTTGAGACAACCAGTTAACGCGATCCAATAATTGGGGAATTTCACTTTTAATAAGGGCCACTTGACGTTCTCGAAAGTCGGCGCTAACTTCTAAAATATAATAACGTGTAGGCAAACATTGATGATGCTCTAATTCTCTTAGAATATCCACTGCCATCACACCCGAACCAGCTCCAAATTCAAGGATCTCCCCACCATCTAAGTCTGTTAAAATTTGTTGGCACTGTTTCGCAACGGCTTTTGAAAAAAGTGGAGAAATTTCTGGAGCAGTAATAAAATCACCTGCTTTCCCGAATTTCTGCGCACCAGCGCTATAATATCCAAGCCCTGGAGCATAAAGAGCGAGCTGCATATAGCGCGCAAAAGTAAGAGGACCATTGTTGATAATTTCCTGCGCAACATATTGGCGCAGCCGTTCGCTGTGCGCCTTTGCAAGCGAGTCCAGAGCTGGTAAGTTGTTAGGCAGCACCCCGTACACCCTAAAAGAAAATCAATTGAATGTCAAATGACAAGATCTACCCTTGCCGAAAGCGCAAGCAAAACGGGGCACCTAGGCTCATCTAGTTGGAGTACTTCACAAACTCAGTTATAACAATCATAAGGACTGAGTGAGGTACTGTCATTCCCACGAAACTGCCAAAAGCGGCCGATATGTCTGAGCAAACGAAAACACTCTACCACTATCTTAATATAAGGTTGATCTTAATCAAATTCTCTTTCCACTCATTCATTAATCAATCTAAGGTAATCGTTTTCCAACTGGATTTAATAATGCCCTATACCTTTCCTGATAAAGTGAAAAAAACGACGGATCAGTAAAATGATTTAATAAAAAATTTAATAAAAGCAGTATCAACACTTCATTTTACAACAGCATTTCCTTATTTGCAGCAAACGCATGAATGACATCGTTTCAGCGATACTAACAATGCACGCTAGCCTCTTTCTTCACCGACAGTTAAACTGTTTATCACACAGATAAAGTGGAATTAAATCCATTA
Organism: Coxiella-like endosymbiont; assembly: GCF_024730665.1. GTDB lineage: Bacteria > Pseudomonadota > Gammaproteobacteria > Coxiellales > Coxiellaceae > Coxiella. The sequence continues at coordinate 867,424 of NZ_CP084737.1, read as the reverse complement.
AGTGAATACTTGCTCTCTAATCGCGCTCGCGCCTAAACCCCGTACGCGTTAATATTTTCGCCGGTGAGGCTCTCTACATGCATCCTCTAACCTGCAGCAAGTTAATTGTAATAGCCTAAAATATCATGAAAACCCGCTCGACAAAAAACGTAAACTTACTTTCTCAGACATTATTTTCTTAATTAAAAACGACCGTATTACAGGAGAATTGATCACGATTAATAACAGGAAATCATTAAATAATCCGCGGACCCATTCCATCTGACACTTAGAACTTTTCAGGAATTATAACAGAGAAAAGGAGAACTTTTTGTGAAAAAGAATAACCACGTCCTCATCGCCTTTATTTTTTTCACTGTCACCTTATTGATTAATGGATGCAGAACCTTGCGTTTGCCTTCTCAAAGCACATCCGCCCATAAAATACAAAACTGGCAGCAACGCTATCAAGCATTAAGTCATATCTCGATATGGAGTATTAATGGTGTTTTTAGCATTCAGCAGGGTGGAAAAACGGTAGTAGCTTATTACGACTGGCAACAAAAAGGTCGTAACTATCGCATCCGCATCCATTCTGCACTTGACATCTACAGCATCAATATTTCTGGAGGTTCCAGCGTGGTCCTGTTATGGCGCTCACCTAAAGAACGTTATATCGCGGACACCCCCGAACGACTCATGCAGGAACAACTCGGATGGCAGCTTCCCGTTTCTAATCTCTATTATTGGATACGAGGTATACATTCGGCAGGAAAGTATCTGGCTACCTTTGATCTCTACTGTCATTTAATCACACTTCAACAAAATGGGTGGCATATCCTCTTTTCTCAATATACCACCATTGGCCCAGTAGATTTACCTCGTATGTTAAAATTGAACAGCAGGAAATTGACTGTGAAGATCGTTATTAAAAATTGGAATTGTAATTTGTTGAATAGGTGCTCAACATAAACTTGATTTGAATCCTTTTGTAGCATTTATTTCGTCCTAACAAGAGGGGCCCACCTGCTTGCATTTGGTTTGACACAATCTGCAAAACTGATAATATGCTCTTATTCAACTAATCGAGTTATTGGGGCGTCGCCAAGTGGTAAGGCACTGGGTTTTGATCCCAGCACTTCCCAGGTTCGAATCCTGGCGCCCCAGCCATGCGGTCTTTAGAAGGAAACTTCGTGCCAAATCTCAACGATATTCGCATTTTCCACGGTAGTGCTAATCCGACTTTGGGCGCTAGCGTTGCTAAAGAATTAAATACCACCATCGGAAATACCTTGGTTACTCGTTTTAGTGATGGAGAAATTCGTATTGAGATACAAGAAAATGTGCGTGGACGCGATATCTACCTCATCCAATCCACAGGACATCCAGTTAACGAAAATGTAATGGAACTGCTTTTTATGGCAGATGCTTTTCGTCGAGCATCAGCCGCAAGTATCACTGCAGTTGTTCCTTACTTTGGTTATGCCCGTCAAGATCGTCGCGTACGCTCTTCCCGAGTGCCCATTAGCGCAAAAGTGATTGCTGATATGATGCAAAAGGTAGGTTTTTCACGCCTCATCACTGTTGATCTTCATGCAGATCAAATTCAAGGCTTTTTTACATGCCGGTGGACAATATTTATGCTAGTATCACTGCTTTAGAGCAATATGGGCTGCCTGAAAAGCTAAATAATCCCGTGATCGTATCACCCGATGTGGGTGGGGTAGTTCGTGCTCGTGCCATCGCAAAACGGCTTAATGATTCGGATTTAGCGATTATTGATAAACGACGTCCGAGCGCTAATCAGGCTGAGGTCATGAACGTCATCGGTTATGTAAAAGGAAGACATTGCGTGATTGTGGATGATATCGTTGATACTGCCGGCACGCTGTGTCAGGCGGCTAAAGCCCTTAAAGATGAGGGCGCGTTAACAGTTTCTTCTTATTGTACCCATCCTGTTTTGTCTGGTCATTCGATCGAAAATGTTATGAAATCAGATATTGACGAATTGATTGTGACAGATACTATTCCACTCAGCACCGAAGCAATAGCTTGTAGCAAAATTAAGCAAATTTCATTAAGTTGTCTTATTGCCGAAACTATCTCTCGGATTAATCAAAAAGAATCTGTGAGTTCTATGTTTTTGGATTAGAGGCCGGAAGAAGAGGCGGTTTGCATTCAATTAACCAATTAATAGAAGTCTAGCGACTATAGACAATAGACAAGAGGGGGTACACGGGGTCCGGCGGCGCACGGACACCACTACTTTTATTCTAACACTATATGAAAAATCTTTATGAGCATCATAATCTCATCTTATGCCGCATTGAAGTATCTCTTCTTTCTGAAGAAAGAGTAGCGCGCTACCTTTATCAATATCTTCATCTTAAGATAAAAGAAAATATCAATGATAAAAATCTTCTTATTTCAATATCGATTGAAACCCAGAATTTAATGATTTACCAGAGGATAAGGTCTTCATTATTGTTTGTTGCACACCTTGTCACATTATTATGACAAGCCCGAGGGCAATGTTATCTTCTTAATAGACTAGGTTCATCTTAAAAGCTATATCCATAATTCTTAGAACTCTCAACAACCAAAACTTTTCCTTCATTACCGATAACAGATAAAGCTATAGAATAATCAGACAAACAGGAAATATTTTATTTAACACTAATCTTACGCCTTACAAAACCATCTTGAATACGGCATTACTTTTAGTTTGGTAATTGTCTTCACATTTTGAGCATCGTGTTTACACTGATCTATATCTGTTAGCCGACGGAGTGTGAGAGTTAGACGATATCTTTTAACATATCGGACAATTCCAAAAAAATAGCACAATACTGCTTCTTCTTCTTTTAATCTCTTTACTACTGATGTAAATCTTCCCCCTTAATCATCTCAGTATCTTATACGACTTCCAACCTAGCTATTCTTTACAAAAGGGTTGCTGTATACAATATTTCTGAGGTTTTGTTTTCCGTTTTTAATATGGTTCTTGTACAATGAAAACCAACGAGTTTATCTCATATAGATAAACATATAAAAAAGTTATTCCAGATTTTCCTGCAATCACTCAACTACAAAGCTTGATCAAAAATGGCTACGGGTGGGCTTGAACCACCGACCCCAGCATTATGAATGCTGTGCTCTAACCAACTGAGCTACATAGCCATATATTAGATCGATTTTGAAGAGAACCGCATTCTGGCGACTTACGTAGAGGATGTCAAGAAGTGCCAGATCTGAAGTACATGATATCCCCGTCTTGCACTACATACTTCTTTCCTTCCAGGCGCCATCTCCCGGCATCTTTGGCACCCTCTTCTCCATTGAATTGGAGATAATCATTGTAGCCAATAACTTCAACACGTATAAAGCGCTTTTCAATATCGCTATGAATAACCCCCGCTGCTTGAGGAGCGGTTGTACCTTTATGGCATGTCCAGGCGCGTACTTCTTTGGGTCCAGCAGTAAAGAAAGTAATGAGCTCTAATAATTCGTAGCCTGCCTGAATGACACTATTTAATCCAACTTCTTCGAGACCTAGATTTTGCAAGAATTCAATCTGCTTTGCGGAGAAAAGTTCTGGGACTTTTGATTCCATGGATGCACAGACAGGCACCACCTTGACTTTTTCTTTTTTAGCGTACTTGATTACTTGGTCCAAGTATGAATTATTTGTAAACCCTTCTTCTGTCACATTGGCCACGTATAAAACGGGTTTTAATGTTAGTAATTGATAGGGCTGCAATAAAATTTTTTCCTCTTTCTTTAGATTCACGCTACGTAATGGAATGCTCTTACTTAATAAATTTTTAAATTTTTCAAATGAGATTTTCATCCCGTAGGCTCGTTGATCTCCCCGTTTTACGTCTTTAGCAAGGTTCATTAAGGCTGTATCGATCGTTTCTATATCCGCCAATGCCAATTCCGTATTTACAACTTCAATATCAGAAATAGGATCAATATTTCCAGAAATATGGGCAATATTTTCATTTTTAAAGCAACGCACCACATGAGCGATCGCTTGTGTTTCACGAATATTAGCAAGGAATTTATTGCCCAATCCTTGTCCTTTTGAAGCGCCGGCAACTAGCCCAGCAATATCAACAAATTTTACTGTGGTCGGAATAGTTCTTTTTGATTGAGCTATTTGAGCGATTCTTTCTAGTCGCTTATCTGGCATAAGAACCATACCAACATTAGGTGCGATTGTACAAAATGGATAATTGGATGCTTCAATGCTCGCTTTAGTTAGTGCATTAAATAAAGTTGATTTGCCTACGTTTGGTAGGCCCACAATGCCGCATTTAAAACCCATTTTTTTCTTTATTATGTTATTTGCAACATGTAAGTTATGCATAGCTTTTTCAAATTCACCTTGCATCAATTCATTAGTAACACGCAAACCTCTGTCAATTGCCGCTGAAATAGCGGTTCGATCGTCTTTAGAAGGAACGCTTAAAACATATGGTGTTACCTGATATTTATGTCCAGGATGGCCGATCCCGATCCGTAATCGACAGAAATCAGCTGTTCCTAAATGCTTAATAACACTAAGAAGGCCGTTATGCCCTCCGTGACTGCCGCTTGCTTTTAGACGAATAATGCCTATCGGAAAATCCAGTTCATCATGCGCCACTAAAATCTCTTGAGGCCTAATTTTATAAAACCTCACTAATGCTGCTACTGCTTTCCCATTTTCATTCATATAAACTAGGGGGTTAAGAAGCCAACAATGATTGAATTTAGCAATAGCACCGTAAAATTTGTCTTCCTTTTTCAGGAAATGGTTTTCTCGATTAGCAAGTGCCTTAACAAACCAGGTGCCCACATTATGCCGCGTGCCAGCATATTCATTTCCTGGATTTCCAAGTCCTACAATGAGCTTGATAGATAACACAAAGCTCATTCTCTTTCATTAGTATTGATCTCTGTCTTAGTTTCCCTAGATTCTGCAGATTTTTCTACGACTCCAGTTTGTTGTGCTTCAATATCAGCCTGACTAACTCTGTGGATATGAACGCTTACAATAGGCAAATCATGTTGTTCGTCAGGCGTTATAGTCAATTCAACCCCTGCAGGCAATTTCAAATCAGACAAATGAAAAGACTTATCCAGTTCAAGTCTAGAAAGGTCCACTTCGATATATTCCGGCAAAGCAGCCGGCAAACATCGAACTTCAACTTCCGTTTGCAAGTGTGAAATAACACCGCCCTGCTCAACTCCCGGGCATTCATCTTCACCGATGAAATGTAGTGGAATATTCATCGTTAGCTTTTCCGTCGCTTTAATACGCTGAAAATCGATATGAAGAATTTTTGGCTTAGTGTGATGACGCTGCAGATCTTTTATGACTACCTTTTGCTTCTTATCGCTAATCTTAATAGTAAGAATAGAAGAAAAAACCGCTTCATTTTTCAGTGCTTTTAAAATGTCCTTTTGTAGTAGGCTGATGGATTGAGGAGCCTTTCCCGCACCATAAACAGTCCCCGGGACTTTGTCATCAAATTGCCGCATACGCCGCATTGCACTTTTACCCGTAGATTTCCGTAATGCCACCATTAGTTCTAAGCTTTCAGCAACCATTGTTTTGACCTGTATTTAGGGGACCTAAATTTTACTTGTATTTCAGATAATTTGCAAGCCATGGTTTGCTAATATAATCCTCCTGAGAGAAGAGAAAAGGGAGGAGATAAATATACTGTTTGATAGTTGAAGTTTTTCTAGACCTTTTTTCTAGGCCTTGATAATAGAGGCTATGGAGGACGTAGATGTAAAAGATTGAAATTAATTTTCTTTCTGGGGTAGAGAATATTAATGTTTCTCGTTAAATAAGACGAGTTCTAGTAACTTAAGTTTAAATCGTGCGAAATTAAAAGCTGGTACAAGTAATCAAAGAAAAAGGGAACAGCAGCGCGTGCAAAGATAACTGGAAATAAAAATGCAATCTCAATCGATACGACGTTTAAAAAGCTACATGTACATGACGCATGAGCGCGCATTTATTTAGTATACTTTTGTAGGCAGTGGCAAACGCTGAGTTGCTCAAAAGGCAAGCCCTGCCGCTTTATCTGTTTAAACTAAGCAACCAGATTTTAAGACTTAAACAGCACTATACTACCATGCATCCGCTAACCGCTTTCATAGCGTATTCTAGTTTGTCAGACTGCTGCTTTAGTTATAAATCCTCGCATCTTTTTTCCAGTAAACACATGGTTAGCAACTCCCCTTCCGATGACGATTGCAATGAGTATTATAACAGTACCTCGATGGAGGTGACAACCTGGGTCAGGGATCTGAGATGAAATATCTGGTAGCCAGAAATCAAAATCACTATTTCCGGTTATTTTTCATTCTTTAACGCTAACCCTTCTTTACTGGCACTCAGCGTCTCAATACGAATAGTCTGAATACGAATACCTTTTTGCATTCCATTCCCATATTTCTATAATATCGCATCTAAATCTATCTAGATAGAGCAGTATTCTAAATGCCTGAGTGGAGTGCGCCTAACAAATTTTACTGTAGCCAGGCCTCAATTATTACACCATCTAATCGAGCAACTATTTCTTCAACTGAATTTTCAAAAGCAATTTGCTATGGATTCTTCGTTATCATATAAACGCGATGATGTCGTTTTGATTTCAAATGAACTGATTTTATTACCTCCCTATGTGAGGAAATAGACGATTTAATAAATTCCTTAATTAATAGTTATGCTTTTCTGAGAGAATCATGATTCACTAATATTAATCATTTCGCAGTGTTCTCCCGTCAGTCCTAAAATATAATACCCATTTTATTTTTCAGCGAGGCAAGAAATAACCAACGCCCGTATCTGGAAAAACAGAGAGCCATTTCTGGCATCGCGAATATGAGCTTTTCAGTAGTTGTTCGACGAAATAAAGAAAGCGAAAATCAAAGGCTAGAATGATATAATTAAAAGCAGACTTTCTATGGTTTTTAATCCAATGAACGATTGGCAATTTTTATTAAAAACGGCGATTTCTGACCCGAATGAACTGTGGCGTGAGCTTGAACTCGATCCCATAACAATGTCTCAAACTCACGGTATTACTGCTTTTCCTCTGCGGGTTCCTAGAGGTTTTATGACCCGTATGGAGAAAAGAAATCCTCGTGACCCTCTGTTATTGCAGGTATTACCGACCTCACAAGAGTTGATTACTTACCCAGGTTATTGCCCTGATCCACTCAATGAAAAGCAATCGAATCGGATTTCTGGACTTTTACATAAATACTATGGACGAGTGCTGATAACATTAAGTGGCGCGTGCGCTGTTCATTGCCGATATTGCTTTCGTCGATACTTTTCTTATGACGAAAATACCCCTGGAAAAAAGGGATGGAACTGTATTTTTAATTACTTAAAATCGGACATAAATATAACAGAAATTATTTTAAGTGGAGGAGATCCTTTAATTGTAAAGGATACTCTACTAAAAGAATTTATCGAACAAAGTGAAAAAATTACGCATATTAAACGATTACGTATCCATACTCGTCTTCCAGTGGTGATCCCCGAGCGAATTACTTCTGAATTCATTAATCTACTATGCGAATCACGTTTTTTATCAACTGTAGTTATCCATTGCAATCATCCGAACGAAATTGATCAATCAGTTATAAGCGCACTTGATCCCTTGCGTCAGTCAAAGATAACGTTATTAAATCAGTCTGTTTTGTTAAAAAACATTAACGATAACGCTGAAACACTCATCCACTTAAGTGAGCGTTTATTTGAATCCGGTATTTTACCCTATTATTTAAATCTTCTAGACCGAGTGGAAGGCGCCTGGCATTTTGAAGTAAATGAAATTAAAGCAAAAAATTTGGTACTCCATTTAATGAAACGTTTACCAGGTTATTTAGTACCTAAATTAGTGCGGGAGATTCCCGGCGCTTTGGCTAAAACTGCTGTTCCAGTGACTTTATGACCTACTTCAATTTAATTACTGTTCTTTGCCTGCTCTCCATCAATCAACACATCCACTTGGTGTTACGTATAAAATTATTGAAATGTGCATAATCAATGCCTCACCACAGTAGGTATATGATGAAAAATTCTAGTACATTGCCGCGATTTTCAGAAGGACAGTTATTAATATTCTCCGTAGCCGCAGCAGTAGTATTACCCAAAAGAAAAGTAAATGAAATAGTTGTAATGAATTTTCTAAGCTTTATCCAAAGGTAATGCGTGGGGGTAGATATTCCGTAACTTTTTCCTATAAAAATCTAAAAAAATTGCTCTTGTACTTGTACTAAAAATTCATTGTCTACACGATAATTTATTTGACCCTCACCTTTTTGGACCGTTGACTCTACCCCACCCGTTTAGATAAATACCACGGGTTCAGAAGGCATCATCTCTGCTTCGTACTGCGCTTTGGCCATGGGTAGGGTGAATCGCGAGCGTTATCCACATGACATTTATCTTCTTCCAATTTCCTGTCTGGCTAATTTTAATCACGTTCAGCTTGTCCACCATGAATTTTCGATCTCTTAGTTTAGATAACTACTGAAACTCAATTTCTAAAATGGCTCCACTTACCTTTTATTAAGTTAAACTGTATCACCAAGGCCTCATGGCAAGATGATCTTTCTTCTGAATGATTGTGACAAAATTTTTATCTGAGCTTAAAGAACAGTAGTTAAAGCCATCAGCAAATACAATCGATCGATAACTTATATCAGACGATATTACAATCAATAACAGAAGGTTTCTAAACGAAATTCCAACCACTCTAGATAGTAATTCTAATAAATTTTTCAAGGTCATCTAAGCCAATTACATTCAAATTATTCAATAGATTCTCCAGTTCCGTCATTATAAAAGTGATCCATAACTCTGTGGTTAACACGATTAGATCGAGGTAGAGGCCCGGTTCTTTGTGTGATCAGCTCACTACGAACATCATTTGCTACATAGAGTTTTTTTGTAAGTATCCATTACAAAATTTGCGCGAGAAAAGTGTTACTTTCGAATCTGGCTATCGACATTGCTGATTATCTTTCTGTTAATCGGGTGGGAAGTATGTTTAAAGAAATCTGGGTTACGATCATTTATGCGTTATTATCGGACTATATTTATATTATTGAGTAAGTGGATAAGTGATCTCCTACAATACTCTTAATAGGCAATTTACTTGCTTTGCCGACTTTTTATCTTTTATCTCGAAAAAACTCAAAGTAGTATCTAGCCCAATCACTTGATTTCCAACAAGCAATTAAATCACCCGATAGCTACCCGATAGCTGACATCAACCCTCTTCATACAGAAGTTAAAATATGACTATAACATTTGTACTCTTTTGCCGCTACTACACAAAAAAGTAATCTCTGATTTTGGCCGACGGCAAACAATTTTATGGCATTAAAGTATTTAAACTTAAGATTGATCTGTATATTAAAAAACGAGGAATAATGTATAATGATGAAGGTGCTCTTTCATCCTAAAATGATGCTATCTTATTTTTAAATCTATGAGTAACAGAATACGCCATTACTCGGTCGTTGATAAAACTATTTCACAATGCCATGTTTTTCTGGAGATATGTTTTGGCAAACCAATAGCCAAGCGAAAAAATCCGGCAAAGGAGTCGGATAAGCAGCTCCCTTTAACACCTGTCGAGAAAAAGCAAAGCGTGAGTTTTATGCGTGTTAATCACAGCGGAGAAGTCTGTGCTCAGGCTCTTTATCGAGGACAAATGATTCTATCGGAAAAACCAGCTGTGCGAGCGATATTGGAAACGGCGGCAGAACAAGAAACCGATCATTTAGCCTGGTGCCAGGAGCGCGTGTATGAATTGGGTGGACATGTCAGTTATTTAAATATTTTCTGGTATACAAGCGCTTTTTTAATCGGCTTACTGACAGGATTGTCCGGAGATAGCTTGAGCTTGAGTTTTGTTGAAGAAACAGAAAAACAAGTAGAAGTACATCTAGCTGGTCATTTACATAAACTTCCATTGACCGACATAAAAAGCCGAAAAATCCTAGAGCAAATGCAAAAAGATGAGATAGAACACGGGCACAAAGCAAAATCTGCCGGCACAAAAAAATTACCTTATCCAGTAAAAAAATTAATGGCTCTACATGCGAAAGTGATGACTACACTTGCTTATTGGATTTAAAAAATTTTTCAAAAGTTGATGTCCTTTTTCTGTCAACACAGATTCCGGATGAAATTGAATACCTTCTAATAAATAGTCCTTATGACGAATACCCATGATTTCATTCTCCGTCCATGCGGTGATTTCAAATATAGAAGGAAGTGATTGAGGATCAATTACCAAAGAATGATAGCGCGTAGCTTTAAATGGATTCTTTAGATGGCGGAAGACGCCTTTTCCGTTGTGATAAATCGGCGATGTTTTTCCATGCATAATTCTTTTTGCAAGAACGATTTTAGCACCAAATGCTTGAGCAATTGCTTGATGACCTAAACACACTCCTAATAAAGGGATTTTTCCGCAAAATGTTTTAATAACTTGGATTGTCACTCCTGATTCTTCTGGACGCCCTGGACCTGGAGAGATAACAATTTTTTTGGATTTAATGTCTGGATATCTGCAATCGAAATTTTATCGTTAAAATAAACAGTAACGGACAGGCCTAGCTCTTCAAAATACTGAACCAGATTATAGGTAAAAGAATCATAATTATCGATTACTAATAGCATCTAACTAGCCGTATAACAACAACACCACGCTTTTGGTTTCCAACTTACTTAATTGCCGCCCTCTTTTCACACTGTGCCATACATAGTTCTTCTACTTTCGATATTACCTCCCTAGTTCTTCCCCTGAGGGCAAAAAGTGTAGTGGTCGTACAGCTCCCCTTCTTAATCATTTAAATCCAATCTCTGACGGAGAGTTTTAACTTCTTCTTTGTAATCCGATGCGTGAAACAACCCTGAACCAACCACAAAAAAATCTGCCCCCATACGAGAAACTTTTTTGATATTATCAGCTTCAATCCCTCCGTCAACTCCAAGCATTGCTTTACTATGGACTTTATCTAATAGTTTCCTCGTTGATTCAATTCTTTGTAAGCTATTTAAAATAAAAGATTGCCCTGCAAATCCAGGACTAACGGACATCAATAAAACTAAATTCACTTGCTTCAAAATAGATAATGGCAATGATATAGATTTATCTGGGTTAAACGCTAATCCGCTTTGCATACCGGCTTGATGGATCAGCTCTATTACCTCTTCCACATTTTTTACTGTTTCAGGATGAAAAGTAATTAAACTTGCCCCGGCCTCGCGGAAAGGCTTGATATAAACCTCAGGATTATCCACCATTAAATGTACATCAATAGGCTCCGTGATTTTTACATGACGAAGAGCCTTACAAACAACTGCACCAAAACTTAAATTAGGAACGAAATGATGGTCCATAACATCGCAATGAATATAATCAACGCCGGCATCAATAATTTGTTTTGCTTCTTCTCCTAATCGAGAAAAATCGGCAGACAAAATTGAAGCGGAAATAAATTTCTGCATAATTACTATTCTCCTTCCTTCGTCATTCTCATCAGGAATAAACGAAGATTCTTCTAAGACACTCTTCGAGCTTTCCGAATTTTTTCATATGCATTCTTTATTTGCTGTGTTTTTTGAGTTGCTGCTTTAATCATTTCTGGTGGTAAATCTTTTGCCATCAATTTATCAGGGTGATGTTGATTCAGCAAGCGACGATAGGCTTTTTGATCTCTAGCATACTTGCAGTACCGGCAACACTCAATACATCATATGCTTCTAATAACTGAGAATCAGGGTCTACGCGCGTATTGTATTTCTGATAATTTTGATTATTTTGCTTCGTGCGATAACGCCACTCAAATTGCTCAAAATGAAATCCAGCTATACCTAGTTGTTGACTAATATATTGCAAGATGCACCGTTTTCTCTCATTGATCGTTTTAGCGTCCGCATAAGTCACTTGAATCTGGATTTCTAAAAATATACGCAATAAAGCTGGTTGAAAAACACAAGCATGTCTTAATTGACTTATTACCATATCAAGGTTAAAATCCGATCGTTTTCCCTCAGTAAATAGGAGAATGGCTTCGCGTTTCATGTTGTTGTTTAGGCTCATTTTTTGCATTACTTGGCGCGCCTGGTAAATTTCATTTTCGGAGACCCGACCATCGGATTTTGCCAAAAATCCCATCACACGAAAGGTAGTATTGAAAAACACTTCTTGTACTCTTTGACGGTAAGAGTGTGTTGATGAGTGTAACCATTTTCGAAACCAGTCTTGATCAAAAACGAGATGACCAATAAAAAAACCTATGATAAGGCCAAAGTTGCCTACTAGAAAGAAGCCTAAGATCATGCAGATGATTTTACCTGTCCAGTTCATTGCCCGCATCATAAAGTGTGTTAACATCAACTCCTAGGAAATAACTATATGCTTCACAATTCTAGCACTCTACATTTTGCCACCGCTTTCGACGAACCATTTCGTCGATTGGAAAAATTATTTTTTAAAAATCAAGTTTTTATTGAAACATGGTTTCGCGAACAATGGCTCAAAATAACACCACCTTTCTATACATCCGTCGATTTGCGTAATTCTGGCTTTAAATTAGCACCTGTTGATACTAATCTCTTTCCCGCTGGCTTTAACAACCTCAATCCCGATTACTTGCCCCTTTACATTCAAGCCGTGCAACCCACTATAGCGGAGATTTGCTCTGGTGTCACACGACTTCTATTGATTCCAGAGAGTCATTCTCGGAATATTCATTATTTTGAAAGCGTAGCGAGGTTGGTAGAAATTCTTAAAGGCGCTGGGTTTGAAGTCCGTATAGGTTCGCTGGATGAATCATTGACTGAACCACAAATTTATGAATTACCATCAGGCCTAAAATTACAAATCGAACCACTAGAGCGGAAAGGTAATCAGATTGGAGTTAAAGATTTCTTCCCACGTTGCATCATATTAAATAATGATCTATCAGGGAAAGTCCCAGAAATTTTTAAAGACGTTAATCAGCAGATTACACCTGCCCCTCAACTTGGCTGGTCAAATCGTTTAAAATCCTCACACTTTCATGCTTATACCCGCGTTTCAAAAGAATTTTCCACCATCCTAGATATCGATCATTGGCTGATTAATCCATTTTTCGATCAATGTTCCGAAGTGAATTTTCTTAAGAAAGAAGGAGAAGAATGTTTGGTAAATCGGTCTGATGGTGTGTTACGAGCAGTTAAAAAGAAATATGCTCAATATCACATTGCTGAACAGCCTTTTTAGCTATTAAAGCAGATGCAGGCACATATGGTATGGCAGTCATGATGATCCAGGATTCTGATGAATTACGACACCTTAATCGCAAACAGCGCACACGCATGTCTACTTTAAAAGGTGGCGTTCCTATGACAAAAGCAATCGTACAAGAAGGTATTTATACGTTTGAAACTGTCGGAAAAGAAAATGCTGTTGCTGAACCTGTTGTTTATTTGTTTGGCCGACACGTGATCGGCGGATTTTACCGCATTCATAAAAACCGGGGTCCCAATGAAAATTTAAATGCTCCTGGCATGGATTTTATCCCAATGTCTTTTGACTGCACTTGTAATACTTCTTCATATATTAATCATTCAATGAATCGATTTTACACTTATGGTGTTATCGCTCGTCTGGCCACTTTGGCAGCTGCACGTGAATTAGCCTTATTTAAAAAGAACGCCAAATGAATGTGGGCATATTAATGGATCCTATTCATACTATTCATGTTAGGCATGATACGAGTTTTGCTTTTCTTTTAACATTGCAGGCACGGCAACATAAACTTTATTACTTAGAGCCTACCGATATCTTTTTAAAAAATGGAGAAGTTTTTGGTTTTTTTTCTCAAATTCATGTACAAGATAACACTTCTCATTGGTTTGCCCTCAGTGAACGTAAAACAAAATCATTAAATGAGCTGGATATTTTGCTCATCCGGAAGGATCCACCATTTAATACGAACTATCTTTATTTGACGCATTTGCTTGAGCTTTCTGAGAAAGATGGTTTATTCGTCGTGAATAAACCAAGGAGCTTACGGGATGCAAATGAAAAATTATTTACTAGCTGGTTTCCTCACTGCACACCCAAAACATTAGTAACCTCAAATAGAGGTTTATTAATAGAGTTTGCCCATGAATTAAAACAAATTGTAATAAAACCTCTGTATGCGATGGCTGGCCAATCTGTATTTCGTTTATCTATCGATGATCCAAATATACCCGTGATTATTGAAATGATGACAACCCATGGAAATCGACTAGTTATGGCACAACAATTTATTCCTGAAATTAAACAGGGTGATAAGCGAATTATTTTGATCAATGGTGAGCCCGCTGCTCCTTATGCGCTTGCACGCATTCCTGCAACCGGCGATTTTCGCGGTAATTTAGCGGTAGGCGCACGAGGTGAGGGGCGAGAGCTCACTGATCGCGATCGCTGGATTTGCAAAAAGTCGGCCCAACTCTGCGTGAAAAAGGATTATGGTTCGCTGGACTTGACGTCATTGGTGATTACTTAACAGAAATTAATGTCACAAGTCCCACCGGCGTTCGAGAATTAGAGGCACAATTTAATATTGATATTTCTGGGAAATTCATTGAGTTCCTTGAAATTCAATACAGTGAGAGGGGTGCTTCTCGTTAAACATTGCCAGCGTTGACATTTTCCTTAAACGTGTGTACAAGCGGATAGAAATATATTTTGAGTCTGTTTTTTCTTCATTTATCAGAAGGAAAAAGGGAAGCAGAAGGTGACGCAATGCTGCGTTGCTGGCCATCAGAAAGAATTCGGTGTTTCGACATATAAATAAATACTTCAAATACATTAGAAATTTATAATTTAATATATATTCAATCCTTAAAAGAAGGAGTGTACCCTTAATTGAAGTTGAAATTAGTACCTAAGAATATCAATGATTGTTCTGTTTTATTAGTCGTTACCAAATCTCGTCTCGAATTACAACAAACTGGTATCAAAGCACCCGGTCCCATTTATGTAGATTTTCTTAAAGGCACTTTAGCACACCGGAGATTGTTTGGCGGTGGGCGCAGTCAACTCATTGCACGGGCTGTTGGATTAAAATCCCATACCAGTCTGACCGTTTTAGATTTAACAGCGGGTTTAGGAAGAGATGCCTTTGTGTTGGCAAACTTGGGCTGTGATGTCACTATGCTCGAACGTCATCCTGTCATTGCTGCTTTATTAAAAGATGGGCTAAAACGCGCACAAGCAGCGGAATGGTTTCGGGCTCTGAAATTAAAATTAATTGAAACAGATGCTCAACGTTACTTATCTTCTACATTAGAAAAATCTTTTGATATTGTATACTTAGATCCGATGTATCCCATAGGAAAGAAGTCAACTCTAGTTAAAAAAGAAATGCGCCTATTGCGAGATGTTGTAGGTCCTGACGAGGACACCATGAAATTATTAAATCTCTCACTGAAAAAAGCTAAATACCGCGTTGTGGTTAAACGTCCCCGACTAGCACTACCACTTGATGGTCTAATACCCAATACGGTATATACAGGTAAAAGCAGTCGGTTTGACGTTTATTTTTAAAGTTTTTCTTTAGTAAAATAAAATAACTCTTACAACTATCAACTTCAATCCTTTTTAAAATTTTTAAATGAATAAAAAACTACAAGACCCTACGCTTTATATCTTGGTAATTCTTAGAAAACTTGTGCTTTATTGAATTAAAATACTTATATCCTCGGGTATTCAGATTGGTTACAATAAATTAAAATTTAATAAAAGATTTAAAGACAGTTTTTTCAAGTGATTCTAATGGGTATTTAGCTCTTATAACTAATTTCGTCTTCTTATTTGCCTGTGGTTTCTACCATTAGCTAAGATCAGCTAAAACCATCCCATTATAAAAAAACAAAAAGCTAAGCAGAAAAGGAAGAACCACACCCACAAGTTATCTTTGCATTCGGGTTTCGAATAACGAATTGGGCACCGCTAACATCTTCGCGATAATCAATTTCTGCACCATGGAGGTACTGAAGGCTCAACGGGTCAACTAACAATCGGACTAAACTCACTTCTCTCTCACCGCCGCCATCCTTTTTTCTTTATCTACTTGCTTCTCAATAACAAGATCATCGGCATTAATGAATTCTTCAAACGTAAATCCATATTTAAAGCCAGAACATCCTCCACCCGTAATAAACACACGCAGGCTCAGTTTAGGATTATTTTCCTCATCAATAAGCTCCTTCACTTTTCGGGCTGCTG
This sequence comes from Coxiella-like endosymbiont, assembly GCF_024730665.1. Lineage (GTDB taxonomy): Bacteria > Pseudomonadota > Gammaproteobacteria > Coxiellales > Coxiellaceae > Coxiella. The sequence continues at coordinate 851,144 of NZ_CP084737.1, read as the reverse complement.
CTTTTGTAAAAACCAAAGCCGACCGAGGAGTTATTTTTTGAACTAATCCGACCATGCGGGGATTATACAACTATTAGATATCCACGTCAATTGGAACACCATTTCTTAATACCTATCCTCTATGTGACTTATTTAAGGTTCATCCGTAAATGAAATGCAATCTTAAATTACCTCTGCTGCTGTCACATTCCTGCAATTAAGCTTGAATCCCCATCTGATCGTTGGATAGAAATAGCAGGAAAAAATAAAAGCCCTTTCAGCCTTTTTTAGAATGACAAATCTTAATGATATCTTAAAAAATCCATCTTTCAGTAAGAAAGCCTAAATCAAATTTTCTTTTTGCATCATGATAATTAACGCTATTTAGATGAACCTCTTTTAAAGAGGTTCATCTATTCAAAGTCCGGATAAAATTATTTTAGTGACCTTTTCATGTATTAATTGGCTCTTCTTTTAGAAGAATAAGGATCTACGTAAAATTAATATCAAATTGCATTTATTACATATATCCGTTTCGCTTATAGAAAGTTACTTATTGGATTTAAGCATAACTACAAGCAATACTGACATAATTCAGCCGCCGTTTTAATGAGATCATTGTGTTTCATTAATCTGGACAATGATACTACTTCTTAAATCCTAAAAAGAGAATGGATGCCTATTATTTTAATTAATTCAAATCTGATTTATTTGCGTCAACTTTCAACCTTAATAATGCGGATAAATGTAAAAGAGTCTTTCAGATTAAAAATTACTAAAAATAGGACGATTACTTACAGCGGTATCTACAATTAAAAAGTGTCTTCATTGCATCATCTTAATTATTTTTTAGACTTTTTCTGCAGGTAGAACTTAATGCCAAGTCCGCATCATATCATTTCCATTGGAGAGATACTTGAGCAATTTGCGAAAGCAGACCTGCTTTAACTGTAGTTGTAGTTCTCCTCTTCGGGTTCTTTTAATTGACTAAACTACTTCTCATAACATTAAACACAAATGACTTAGATCTGATACTCAATTACATTTCAAGCATCTCGAAATCGGATTTCATCGCACCGCACTCAGGGCAAAGCCAATCTTCTGGTACTTTTTCCCAAGGGGTACCAGGGGCAATCCCGTCTTCAGGACAGCCCTTTTCCTCATCATAAATGAAACCACATAACAAGCATATATATTTTTTGTACAGCATATAGAGAACACCTTTGATGCTGGAGCACCGAACAATTAATTATTCTGTTATCTTTTAATAGACTTAGAATTGTATTCTAGGTAGTATCAATTCACCAACCCGGGCATTTCGTTCTGTTAGCGTATCATACTTTCTTGATTAAAATCTTATAATTCATATGTAGTAGGTACAAATGATAATTATTATGTTAATTACGTAGAGTCATAAAGGGTTTAAAATACTATGGATACTATGTGCACTGGCTGTATTTCAGGCAGTTCATGAATCTATAGAAAAGCAATCTAAGATTTTAAACTCCTATAATTGTAATGAAATGAAACATGCTGAGATGATCAGCGAATTTATGCTCCCACTGAAAAAGTTTGAATAGATGAACCACAGGCAAAAATAATTATAAGCGCATTGAATTGCCATGCAGATTGTCTTCGTAGTTAAAGTAAAACTAGCACCTTAACTTTCGCGTACCGACAACACCGATCCTACTAAACATTCCATTTGAGACTATGTAAGATGCTTTGACAAAATCAGCATTATCAAAACCAATCACAGGAAATATAAATTTAGTACCCAAAAACCGATTTCTTATCGGGCCTAGAGCTGCGGTGCGATCAAACATGGGGGATTGCCTTTATGGACAGGGAGATAGCCTCTTAATTTTAATGAAATGATTAGTGTATTTTAAGTAGTAAAGGCGAATACTGCAGTTAGTACAGTTATCGTAATAGATCCTTGTCAGCGCTTATGGAGAGGAAAGCAGCGTGGGGCGCAGCAGCCCCCGTCTATGGAATTGCAATAGACGGGGCTAACTAGTTTATCCACTTTAAAAGCACCAACTAAAGAAAATGTTTTTTCTTCGTTAAAAAAACTAAACAATTAATTGTTGGCATTTCATACCGCATTAAAGTAGTTCATATTCTATCGACTGCTAATTTTAATTGGAATTATTTTCGGTTTGTTTTTTACAGACGAAAATGTACAATCTTCATTAAACAGGGAGTAGTTGCTTACAATATGAGCGCTTTAGACAATTTTTGCGTCATGCTTGGTTAACATATTTATTTCGCGTTTTCTCTATATTTGAATTAGAATGCATTTCCTCAAGGTGCATAAAAGAAGAAATCAATCAAACACAAAGGTAGTAGAAGGAAACTTTTTCTGATTAATAATTTCTGCTACTTAAAAAATGTTGATCATTTTCCAAACCAACCCCTAGATAAAGAACTAGAAATTAAAAGATAAAGTGGAAAACTGTATGGAAGTATATTGCTGACGGAAAATTTCAAAATAGGATTAATTCTCACCACAGCCTATCCAGCGGAATTTTTAAAAGATACTTGGGGCAAAGTTGGCAATCGTCGCCATATGCGATGGAGTTAACTAATGCAATAATTTTCTATAATAAACGCGCATCGGCTACAATCCCACAGGCACGATTGCTAAATAAATTTTATTTAAATACAAAGAATTTGATCTTTTCTGAATTCTTTAATCGACTTTTAATGGGAGTAATATTTCATTAATTTTTCTGGTATAAGTTTTTTGCGTTAAAGGAAATGCTGCCACCTGCATGGTAATTGTGCCAGTACCTGGAGAAGCATATACCCTTTTCAATCACCGTTTTAGCAGCACGAAAATTCCTGTCAAATGAGCGCCCCGATGTTCATAGAACGAACATCCTCGCAAGGTACCATATGAATTAATAGTTTTGTGCTTGACCCAAGGAATTATCGGAATACACTTGCTTAGCGCCAAATTGCGCGATCAATTTATGGTCACGGCTATGCTCTCCACAGCACACCCGCAATGGCAACTTTCAAATATGCATCACGCAATGTTCTAATATCAGGGAATTACTTCTATATGAACATCAATCCACTGAACAAATGTGGTGACAAAGGGGAGCCAAACAAGACGACCCAAATGTGTAACCTGCGAAGCTGCTGACTTCGTGCTTGCAGGTTCGTTTTATCGCAATGACCAAAATACTGCGCCGATCTTCCACAGCATTAAACCAATTTAGTGATGTTCTCGCGGTATTTATCCTAAAATAGGCCATGAATCGACATAAATAAAATTTGTACAAAGAACAGCCTCCTGTGAAAAATGCTGCTCTTCATTCAAGTCCAAGCAATTATCCCATTACTAACGTTAAGTAAATTATATAATTATTTTTCTTATCAAAACGAAAGAATTATCATATTCACAATATTTATTTGACTTTATGAATTTCATCATTACATTGCGCAGATGAAAAAATGACTCACCTTCACCTACTATTGGAAATCAGTTTTCACCCAAATCAGGTGATATGTCGCTGATCGTCGCACCAGTTCAGATTTTTATTCGTAACGAATCGCTCGGGTCACATATTCACTCCATTCAACCGCTGATAAAACTACTGGATATTTTCTAATCCATTAAATTCTGATAAAAGTAATAAAAGCGGACATCATACATCGGATGAACATAATTTATGCTCATCAAAAAATTTTATTTGACATCAAATCAACTGTTACCGATCCCAACGACGGCCTTGTGCGAGATATGTCAGATTCCTTTCTTGAACTTGGCACTACTTATATTCTATTGTTTCAGTCACAGAACAGTTAGCCAATCAACATGTACTTTCATCTTCTGGATCACAAAAAAGGTCGCATAATTATTATACCAAGTCCTAAGTTGATGACGAATAACCGTCAAATTACTATCATCGAGCAGCATTCCTTATCAAGAGACAAAGCAATGGGGAATACGAGCGTCGCCTTTAAAAAAGCCGAGACTATACGGATTAAAGCAACATCCATTGTACTCTCACATTCTTTTACAACTGAATATTAATTAGGTAAAATAAGTCCATTTGGTAAATGGTATCTCTACTTGCTTAGAGCTCAGCAATTATCCCAGTGAAGGGGGTGATAGTTAATGATCAGGAAACGTTATAAACAGAACCTGTATTGCTCACCAGTTTAGGTGGTTGATTTCAACACCACAGACAGTCATTAGTTGATCAAGCATGAGGCAATTGTTGATTTTGTAATGTCAAAGACAATTACACAAGTTCATGAAAAAATCCCCACAACATTTACTTAATAGGTCCAATGGGTGCCGGAAAAACTAGTGTTGGGAAATGTTTCGCCACGCTCGCGGGAAGCCTTCTTTATGATTCTGATAGTGAAATTGAAAAAAGGACTGGCGCTGATATCCCATGGATTTTTGAAAAAGAAGGTGAGGCAGGATTCCGCAAACGCGAATCAGAAATGATCGAGTTGCTTTGCAAACTAGACAATATTATTTTATCCACTGGCGGAGGCGCTGTATTAACTGAAAGCAATCGTCACCATTTATCCGATGGCATCGTGTTGTATTTAATGGTTTCTATTGATATCCAATTCAAACGCATTACACAAAAAAGAGAATCTCGTCCTTTATTTATCAAATACAATACCAAAGAAAAATTGAAAAAATTAAATGAAGAACGAGAGCCTTTATATCGCTCTATTGCGGACCTCATTTATTCCACCGACAGCCTGAATCCTCGACAACTAGCAACTCAAATTTTAAATGATATTAAAAACATCTATCAGATACCTCGTAATGAATATTACTGTCATTTTCACAAAAGTAGATTTAGTAAAAAGAATAAATTAGATGTGACTCAAAGAGTCTTGCCTTCGCGGCAATGATGGATAAAACAAAGTTCTAAAGATACTCAATAGGAAGTGATCAACAAAAAAGATAAAATAATTTGTTAACTACTATCGAAAAACCGGAACAAGAAAAGAAAAGTCTCCAATGAAAATAGAACAATTGACTATCAATATTGATGAGTGTTTTTACCCGATTTATATCGGCGAAAACCTTTTGCAAAACGCGGCTCTGTTCCGTCACTATATAAAAGCCCGTCAAGTCATGATCATCACTAATAAAACCATTGCACCGCTTTACATCGATGCACTAAAAACTATTAGTTATGACCTTCAATGTGATATTTTCATTTTACCAGATGGCGAAAAATATAAAAATCTTACTTACTGGGGGTTTATTTTAAATGAACTGGCTTCACGTAATCATCACCGTGATACTACACTCATCGCTTTAGGTGGCGGTGTTATAGGAGACATTACGGGGTTTGCAGCAGCTTGCTACCAACGCGGCGTTGATTTTATTCAAGTACCAACGACCCTATTAGCACAAGTGGACGCTTCCATCGGTGGCAAAACGTCTGTCAACCTTCCAGAAGGTAAAAACCTTATCGGCGCCTTTCACCAACCTAAAGCAGTGATTATTGACCTTACTACACTCCAAACGTTACCTAATCGTGAATTTAAAGCGGGTATTGCTGAAATTATTAAAGCCGCCCTCATTTGTGACGACAAATTTTTCGATATACTGGAAGCGAATCTTCCGCAGTTATTACAACGTGACCCTAATTTACTGCAGGCGGTAATTAAGCGCGCTTGTGAAATCAAGCGCGAGATTGTCATGTCTGATGCAAAAGAGATCCGCGGAGAACGTACCTTATTAAACTTAGGCCATACCTTTGCACATGCAATTGAGCGCTTATTGGGTTACGGTGATTGGTTGCATGGCGAAGCGGTTGCCATAGGACTGGTATTAGCGGCCAAATTTTCGCATCAACAAAAATTTCTTGATGGCGCCGCAGTACAACGCATTCATCGCCTCCTTGAACAAATTCCTATAGCTACCAATCTTCCCCAAGCTATTGGGTATAACACTTTATTGGCAACGATGTATATGGATAAAAAAGTTCTAAATGATCGTTTGCATCTTGTTCTGTTGAAGCGTATCGGAGAGGCAATGATTTCTGAGCAGATTAACGATAAACAATTAAAATTATTTTTTGAGCAAATGAGTCAAAATCGTTAAATAAAGGTTGAACACACACTCTCTGTTCGTTGCTACGGTAATGAGAATGAGCTTGAAAAGAATTGCATCCGAATGTCCCTTAATGTAGTGTTGTGCTCTTTTTTCCAATCTTCTTTGTAAGTCATATAATTTTTCATTTAAGTTGTGTAATTTTTTAAACATTGTGCTGTTCTTTCTGTCAAAGCATTCCATTAAAGATTATTTTTCCATAACCAAACAATGTCTCCATTCACATCTAACAAAATTGATAATACTCCTTATAAGTACGTTTAAAATAAGAAGGATAAGGGAGAGAAATTAGAAATATTCCACGAGGAAGAGTTATTCTTTCTACCTACCTTTACAAATTAAGTTCTCTTTTAGGCTCATTTTCAGCCTATTTTTCCATCAATAATCCAAACTTTAGAGACGATGAGGTAACCGATTATCATTAATATCATTTAGAAAATAAGCCAATGAAATTTCATAATAAAAAGCGGATTGTTTAATAGCTTCTCTTCTGCCAATTCTTTTGAAAATATTAAATCACGTAATCAACTTATTACCCTAATCCCAGCATTGTTCTATTGTTCTTTTAAATTCTTTAGTGACAACTCTAGAAAGTTAAATTAGTGTTAATTAGTATAATGCCTTAATAAGCACCGTTGAATCATCTTCCCTATCTATTCTTACAATAACACCAAATACGTATATAAATAGAAATAAAAACTGACTTGATATCAACACACTATGCTTATGGTAGCTGATGTAACGATTGAGTTTAAATTAGAATCTGGCATTATCCCCGTAGAAACGTATGCGCTGGCCAATTTCAGTTCTCGTCGTATATATAGCTTTATATTTTCATCATTGCCCGCACTTTATTTACCTATATCGGTACAAACACAAGTTCTGTTATCTCAAAGAGTCTATAAAGAGGGGCCCTTGCTACATCATATCCAAAAAGATATTAACGCCGCATTTACCGTCACGACATAAAAACCGGCTGTGTACTTTTACAGAGAACAGCAGTAATTTCTATTTTCACACGCTAGTACACAAAAATTATTTACTGCTATCGCTGTTTTCTATTGTCTGATTTCGGACAATTTTCAACAATACTTCCCACGAATAGAGCGGTTAAAAGTCAAACTTTATAAGGAAACTTGTATTTCCTAGCAACCCGGAGTTGATAACAATATTGCTTTAAATCAATGACAACATGGACTATAAAATTATTTCTTATTGCCAGGTGGATATGCAATGATTATAAGTGGTGGCTTATAGCTCCGTTAGCCCAATTATTCTTAATCTCAACACATTCTTGTTCTATCTTAATTTCAAAGAAAAAATTAACGGGCCTCTTAAGCTTTACCACGATGTTACTAGCAAGTGTAGTTCACTTTAATTAATCAAGAAAAATACCGTCAAGCAAAAGAGAAGATTTGCCACTGAAATTTCAAATAGACAGCAGACTAATAGATCACGTAGGGGGTAACAATGATACACCTTATTACAGTCTATCTAATACAAGATCTATTCATTTACGCTAAAATTATTCTTAAACGAAGGCTGAATGGTAATTTCCTTCATTACGAAATAGATATCCCACACAAGCTAGCACAACATCTAATGATGTTGTGCTAGCTTGAATATAAACCACACTTTAAAGTATGTTAAAAGAAATGCTAAAAAATCTGATGATCTAACAACGGAGATGTTTATCAAAAAAAGGAGAAGCATATTATAAAGAACAAGGTTCATAGCGAATGAGATTCACGCCCTAAAAATACTCGCACCTATAATAGGTATAAACTTCAAACATAATCTAACTAGCAATGATTTCCCTTTCCCGTCATAATTTGATAAGCTCACATTGATCTACTTTGCATATAACAAAGTAAACTGTATGTATCCCTTTATTTAGAGGCCCCAACCCACGTCAAAGATCACATGCCCAACAGGTGTAATGTAACGATTGGTGTAATTCGAGGGTCGCTAAAACTGCTCCACTTCTCTGGTTAACTTCTTTTGTATTTGGTAGTATATGCCAAACTTGCCGCAATGAGGTATTATCATTTAGTTATGATTAATGAAAACATCCCCATATGTACCGTACGAAAGACCGATTATGTGAATTCTTCATAAGATCTATAAGTATGGATAAATACGCAATCATCGGCAATCCTGTAGAACATAGTTTGTCGCCAATTATTTTTCAGGCATTCGCTCAACAAACGCACCAGTCATTTGAATATTTTAAAATAAAAGCGCCATTGGATGGATTCGCCGCAGTTATCACGCAATTTCAAAAAGAAGGCGGCAAAGGTGCTAATATTACTTTGCCTTTTAAACGCGAAGCCTATCAATTAGCGAATAAAAAAAGTCAAGAAGCAAACCATAATGCAGCAAGTGCTTTACAATTTTTTGATGACGGCACTATTTATGCTATTAATTACGATGGTTTAGGTTTGGTGCGAGATTTAACACACAATCTCAATATAACGTTGAAACAAAAATCTATTTTAATTATCGGTGCTGGTGGTTCAACGCAAGGTATTTTAGAACCGCTTATTAAAACAGTGCCTTCAAAAATTGTTATTGTTAACCGAACCCCTAGGAAAGCACGCAAACTTGCTAATTTATTTCAGTTACATGGCAACATTGATGGGGTTGGTTTTGATGAATTAAAGCCCGTACATTACGATATAATTATTCACGCAACGAGTTTAGGTCATCAAGGAAAATTACCTGATTTACCAAATAGTTTAGTAACTCCATATACTTGTTGTTACGATCTTTCCTATGGCAAGATCGCTGCGCCATTTTTACATTGGGCAAAAGATAGGGGTGCAATGTATTGTTTCGATGGCCTTGGCATGTTAGTAGAGCATAACGCCGCTCTTTTTAATTTATGGTTCGGCATGCATCCTGACACACATTCTGTTATTAAAATGCTTGGGATGTTAGCTGATACATGAGAATAGAATTGGCTTGGATTAGCTTCTTAAATGAGGCAGATGCCAGCAGCGGCGGATGGTTTTAGAAAGTTTGATCTCATGGAACAAGCAAGATCTGATCATGGAACTTCTGTTAGGGATCACCAGATTGGGGTGAGGTCCTCCTTTTGTATTAAAATTATTCGCTACTGCAGGCACAAGGGCAGGTATTACATAACTACTGATGCAATAACTAAAAGAAACTAAAAATATTTTAGCCTGGAGAAGCTAAGCACTTTTACATTAGGAGGTTGTTTAGACAAAAACGTATACGATAATATCAACAAAAGTGTAAGAAAATATTCAAAAAATTTCCAACTAAGGAAGAAGTATTTTAAGATGTATAGCAATAAACGATTGCGAAAATCTCTCTAGCATAGATGGTAATAATACTCAGAAACATTAAAGATATTGCGAATAATCAAAATATTGAGTGCTATAATGCCACGGGTGACATCGCGCGCCCAATAATAAAACACTAAAATTTATCAGCTATTAAAAGAAACATTGATCACTTGTCACGATTCTGGAGAGCCATTGTATTATTGCAGGATTGGCGTGCAGCTAAGGAGAGATTCTTCTAATTTGAAATTATCTTGATTAAAAGTAATAGGTTCCCTATTGTCTTAAGTTGGTTGTCTTATGAATTTCGACGAAACAGCGCTGACAAATGATCACGATTCATTACATCTCGTTTTAATATTTTCATAGTAAATCAGTATCTTAATGAAATAAGATCAAAATTAGGTTATTCCTGCTATGTGTGCTTTTTTAAAATGATCCAGAGAGACCATCGTGTTGCTATTGTTTGTTATGCTTTTTAAAACCGGTATTATTAAATCTATTTTATCGGATAGGATAAGCCGTTATAATGCATAGATGAGCCAAACACTTACTAAAATCGATTTACCGCAGTTTAGCACGATTGTGCTGAATGATATTGAACCGTCATTAGATCATTTGTTGTCGGATAATAGATATAAAATCAATCAACTGCTTATTTCAGGGAAAGATTTTGCATGGAATACGTTAATTCAACCATTCGAAGATATTAATGAACAGTTGCATTATTTTTGGGCTCCAGTGACTCATCTTAATGCAGTTGTTCACTCTCCAGAGTTGCGAAGCATTTATCATGCTTGTCTTCCTAAATTGACAGACTATTTAACGGAATTAAGCCATCATGAAAGGCTTTTCTACGCGATCCAATCGATTGCAAAGGGGATGGAATACCAGAAACTTAACATGGCGCAAAGGAAAGTTATCGACAATAAAATTCGGGATTTTAAATTGTCTGGCGTTACTTTACCAGATAAAGGAAAACAATATTTCGCTGAATTGGCAAAAACGTTATCACAACTACAAAATAAATTTGAAGAAAATTTATTAGATGCAACGCAGAACTGGTATAAACAGATAACTGATGAAAATGAGCTTCGTGGTCTCCCCGAGCATTCTAAAACGGCTGCGCGACAAACGGCAGAGGAACGAGGTTTAATAGGATGGGTGTTCACATTAGAAATACCTTCTTATTTAGTGGTGATAACATATGCAGATTCGCAAACACTACGGAAAGAAATATATATGGCTTTTGTTACCCGCGCTTCAGATCAAGGTCCTAACGCGGGACATTGGGATAATTCGACTATTATGGAAGAAATTCTTCGCTGTCGTTTGAATTTAGCTAAATTACTTGGTTTTTCTAATTTTGCAGAATATTTATTGACCACGAGAATGGTAAAATCTCCGAAAAAAGCGATTGATTTCCTAAATGAACTGATAAAAGCTGTTTTGCCAAAAGCAAAATCAGAGTTTAAGACGCTCTGTGAATTTTCTAAAGAAAAATTGGGAATAGAAAAATTAGAAGCATGGGATATTGCTTATGCATCTGAAAAACTGCGCCAGCAGCAATATAATATTTCCCAGGAAGATTTACGACCTTATTTCCCAGAAACACAAGTCGTCCAAGGACTTTTTAAAATAGTAAATCGGTTGTTTCAAATTATCATCAAACCGATCAATAAAGTGGATGTATGGCATCCGGATGTACGTTGTTATGGTGTGTATGACAGCCAAAATGGTTTAATTGCTTATTTTTATTTCGATCTTTACGCGCGTGAAAAGAAGCGTGGAGGGGCATGGATGGATGATTATCGAATGAGGCGTCGATTGCCTAATGGGGACCTGCAATTGCCTATTGCTTTCGTCGTATGTAATTTAAATCCCCCGGTAGGCAATCAACCTGCTTTGTTTAGCCACGATGAGGTAAGCACCTTATTTCACGAATTTGGGCATGCGCTTCAGCATATGTTGACTAAAATTGATTATGCCGAAATATCAGGAATTCATGGTATACCATGGGATGCTGTAGAGTTGGCCAGCCAATTTCTAGAAAATTGGGCCTGGCAAAAAGAGTCACTTTATATGATTGCCAAACATTACCAATCCGGAGAGCCTTTGCCTGATAATTTATTTCAACGCTTAAATAAAACGAAAAATTTTCATGCGGCAATGCAAATCATGCGCCAATTGGAGTTTGCCTTATTTGATATGCGAGTACATGTAGAGTTTGACCCGGAAGAAAAAATCAAATTCAACGAATTCTTAATGAAATACGTTCTGCCATTTGTGTGATTGCGGTGCCGCCTTTTAACCGATTTCAACATAGCTTTTCACATATCTTTTCAGGTGGTTATGCTGCAGGTTATTATAGCTACAAATGGGCTGAAATGATGGCAGCAGATGCATTTTCAGTTTTTGAAAAAAAGGGTATTTTTGACTATGATAGCGCGCAACAATTTCTGACCTATATTTTAGAACCGGGGGTTCAGAAGATCCAATGGATTTATTTAAAGCTTTTCTGGGTCGGGAGCCAGAAATAGAAGCGTTGTTACGACAAAGAGGAATTTTATAATCCGGTGCCCCCCGGCCGGGCGGCAGGGGGGTGCGTTTATGTGAATTGCGCTGCTATTATCCAGCTTATATCATTAGTAATTCTTTTTGGAGTGATTCAGTGATACAATGAGCGAAATACGCCGAAGCGGATATTGGAACGGGTTGGTATTTATGAACAAAGAATCCTATTCCCCCGAGTTATGTTAAATGCTGTGAATGCTTTTGATCATATAGAGTATCCCATAGATGTGAGCATTGTTGTTTAAGTAATAAGTATTCAGGCGTGACAGATTTTAATGTTATCTGAATAGTCTCCTGCACAACTCCGTTATTTGAACTATCTCGATAAGATCCTTGCCAGCCTACATTCCTTCTTGGTTGGGTGTTTTAATCGATAAACATCAATTCTTTATGGATTGAGCAATTTTATCTAGTCAGCACTAAAAGTTAGTATCAACCAGGCAGTACCTATAAAAGTAGACTAGCTTAGTAAGTGCTATTAGTGTAAAATGGGGGAGTCTAGATCGTAGTCTTACGAGGTGTACGTGGTGATTAGGTTGGCTTTGGTAGTGTAGAAATTGTACTTTGCGCCATGTTTATACCCCAGCTGAAACGACTCTGGAAGCTCTGGATAGCGTGCACCATCATCCCTGCGTGTTGCATTTAATTCTCAGCAGTATTATATGAAAAGCAATATCTATAATGAAATTCATTTAAACATATAACCGCTCCAGAAGAAGAGGTCTCCGACACGTATCTTTTGGCTATGCTGTGTTGTTAGGTTAATGACACCATTATTCGCGTCAATGGAGAGGAAAAATGTCTGACCAAGACATCTATAAAAAAGCGGCTGCTCTCGAATCTATTCAGTATATCAAAAATATTGATATTATTGGCGTAGGAGCAGGCTCCACGGTCAATTATTTCATTGACGCACTTTCTAAAAAAAGACATCAAATTGAAGGAGTTGTTGCTAGCTCAGTAGCGACTGAAAAACACTTAAAAGAAAGAGGCATTCCCATCATTGACTTAAATTCGATTTCTAATCTGGAAGTATATATCGATGGAGCAGACGAATTTAATGAATATTTTTATCTCATTAAAGGTGGTGGAGGCGCTCTTACCAGAGAAAAGGTTATTGCTGCTGTTGCTAAGCGATTCATCTGTATTGTAGATGAAAGTAAACGTGTTGATGTTTTGGGTAAATTTCCGTTACCAATCGAAGTAATGAGAATGGCGCGAAGTTTTGTTGCTCGGGAAATTGTGAAACTTGATGGAAATCCTGTTTATCGTCAGGGATTTATTACGGATAATAACAATGTGATTTTAGACGTCCATAATCTGAATATTGTGGATCCTATTAAGCTGGAAGAAACCCTTAATAACCTTCCAGGGGTAATAGCGAATGGTTTATTTGCCAGACGTTCTGCTGATATTCTTCTGGTAGGTGCTTCTGGTGGCGTTCAGCTTTATCAAAAATCTCGTCCTGTAGCCACCAGAAGCACGGTACTTATTTAATTTCTTCTTGTGTAATTCTATGGTCAAATTAACATAGGACTTGCACTTTTCGTCATCATGAGTATAATGGCTTGCCAGTGTCCGTGTGTACACTTTGATCGGATCTACTTCAACGATTTTTGAGGAGATCATGGAAATGGAAAGTCGTGTGCGTGAAGCCGACCGTCATTATCCCTGTATAGACGGTTAGATAAAGGAAGATAAAATGTTAGTCTTAACAAGAACTGTTGGTCAGCGCTTGGTTATCAAAAATGGTGAAATTGTCCTGACTGTTCTCGAGGTGCGGGAAACCAAGTTCGACTTGGTATCGAAGCACCTAAATACATTCCCATTCATCGAGAAGAGATTTTTCAACGTATTCAGCAGGAAGCCCTAGAGAAAGTGCCTGGTAAAGTTGAAGAGGTGAAACAAGGGTGACCACTCTCTTAAAAAACATTATTTTTATGTAAATAAAAAATTGAGACCCGGCATGGCCTAACTTCTCATAAAGTGCAGCGCGCGTCATTCTAAAATGAAGGATTGCCTTATCAGATTTTAAAAAAGGGCTACTCTAGATCTACTGTCATCCCAGCCTATAACAGTTTGTGATACGAAGTGCCATCAATAATTTCAAGGAGCAATCTTGATAAAGAAAGTATATAATGCGCCACATCAGGTTATCGCTGATGGAGTAACTATGACGGGAAAAACACAGAATGTATTAAATCCTCAAAAAATTAAACTTTATAACCAGCTTTGTGGATTGGAAAAAAAGAAAAACAGACTTATGAGGCCTTAGCTGCTTTAATTACCTATATTAATGGTGAAAAATTGGAATGGGGAACCGATAATTTTAATAAGTTTAAGAAGGGGTTCTTGCTATAGTCGGTGAATTACCCATCTGCAAGAAAAATAAAATGCTCACCAATGAACCTAAATTTAATGTCAAACATTACGAGCGGGCCATTCTTTCAGCTTCTGACGTCACTTATCGCGATATGGCGATTCAAGCCGCCAATAAAGATTTGACCGAGGAAGCTATGGTAGAACTTATTGCTGCCATCTCTCGCGATTGTCGCCAAATTTCAAGAAAGTTAAAAGAAATCACTACAGAATGGCGCAAATGCCAAGTTCCACTTCATGTCAGCCAAAAACGGCAAAATGTTATTGAACTGGATGATAAAGAGTGCGTCCATGTGCACTAATTAGGTAACGTATTTCTCAAATAATAGACCAGTAGGTAGATAAACTAGGTTTATGTTACTTAAAAAGAACACACGGGCCATTCTCTGATTGACTACTCTTCTTGATTTCATAAGGCAAAAAGAGCAATAGCATTCGCTCAAGTAATAAGAGGATTAAATTAGGTATCGCTTAAGTATCGATTAAACCAAAACGCTCTCCTAGCAAAAAATAGAAAAACAGAAATCCTGACAGAAGTCAGTGATAATATCGCATGGAACAGATATAAAGTAAAAAGGTACACCCAAACCACACTATACCTTGAATATTTCGCCCCTAACACCCAAATAATGCTACTTAATAATGAGGTTCAGCGAGCCTAATAAGTGGACAGGTATGGGATTCTTAAAATTTCTATACGCCCTTATTCTCCAGAACTAAGCAAACCTATGACTTTTTTTCAGGTTCTCTACGGGCACTTCACCTGATTTAAAATAAGTCATCTTCACGAAGAATAAGCCATCTTCATAAAGATATCACTATAAAAATTTTAGCAAAAAGAATAGTTAGCTTAACTATTCCGCTTCATTTACCATTCATGTTGATAAATTTCTATGTGCTAACATAGCAAGGCGTGAGTTTCCACAATGTAACCTGCATGTTATACTCAAACGAGAGAATGACGTCGCTCTCACTCTAGAATATAATCTTCTCGTTTATCAAATTCATAGGAAGAAAATAGAGTAAAATTTAGGTGGTTATACAAAATACTGGTTAGATGGTCAAAGAGTGTATACTCAAACCCGAATATAAATTGTAGTCTGTTGATTTATATCAACAGCAGTTAATTAGCACCTTATCTCCTCCCAGACAAAAAATGGGCTTAGGAATAGTTTTAGAATAGAAGGATTTACGAATGCGTCAATTCTTTAGTGTATTATTCGCTACTTTCATTATTCTTCTCTACACAATTTCGTCAACCCTATTAGCACTAGCCGTTATTATCTTTGGCGGTCTCGCACGATTGATACCTAATAAATCAGGGTATCAAATATTAATAAAAATAGCGTTGAATATAGCGGTTATGTGGGTTAGCGTTTCTAACGGCGCATTGCGTCTACGTCGTCACCGATGGAAAATTGAAGGAGAAGGCAACCTTACCACTCATTGTTGGTATTTATTGATCAGTAACCATCAAACTTGGCTTGATATATTAGTATTGGGTTACGTATTTAACCGAAAAACTCCATTAATTAGATTTTTTATGAAAAAAGAATTAGTGTGGGGATTACCTATACTTGGGCTTAGTTGCTGGATATTAGGCTATCCTTTCTTACATCGCTATGATCGAAAAGATATTCGTAAGCGTCCTAAACTAAAAAATAAAGATATCCAAATCACAAAGACAGCCTGCAAAAAATTTAAAGAATTTCCAACAACCATTATGAATTTTGTGGAGGGGACTCGTTTCACTACTGAAAAACATAGACGACAACAATCACCTTTTCTACACTTATTAAAACCTAAAGTGGGCAGCCTAGCTGTGGTCATTAATGAATTAAAAAATGAGTTAAGTGGTATTCTAGATGTTACTATTCATTATTCGCAACCTATGTCATTTTGGAAATATTTTAGCGGCGATTACGCTAATATAACCATACACTATAAACTCCTTCCCTTAACTGCTGATCTCATTGGCAATTATTACGATGATCGAGAATTTCGGTGCTATTTGCAGAAATGGTTAAATTCGGTATGGGTAGGCAAAGACTTATTATTAGATAAACTTAGTTACCGATACGATGAAGAAACACAAACTAACAATTATTGCTCATAGTTCCTTAGTAATAATTACTATCAGTAAATTAAATAGGTTAATTCTTAACTTAAAAATTACACTCATATTAATAAAATTATCAGATAATTAGTTAGATAGACCAAAGTGATCGTATAACCACAACGCTAGCCGAGAATGGTGTCAAGAATCTTTTTTAAAGATTTACTAAAGGCTTTTTGAGTTAAGATGCATATCGGTTCATGATAATTTAGTTTAATTATCACTGCTTTTTAGTACAGGGAAATCTATGTGATGTCTTTGTAGCTATATAACCTCACTAAAGGATTTGCTCAAGATACTGTTTTCAGCACGAAACCACATGCCAATAATGTTAATTAAAGCGACTTAGTAATATAAGTCTACCGTAAAAATATCAAAGATAATATTGATATTCGATTAGTTAAAGAGTGGGGTGATTATGCTACAATTTTAGTAGTTGGGCTTAGGGCCTTTCGACCTTCATGAATTTATTTTAGTCACGTGATAACAAGGTGTCATCATTGATAAGGCTTCACTATTGATAAACACAATTTTGCACAATTGCTAATTGTACCACTTCATTATAAATTAGGAGAGTAATGATTGCACTCTCATTGTGTCGCCCCTCTGTTTCTGATGATAATTAATTTACTTAAGCAATGATCAGAAACGGACAGCTCTTCTCGATTATTCGTATAGAAGCAATTAACGACAATCCTAAAGAAGAGTATGCATTAGGTGATAGAATTGAATGGATCTCGAATTGTTAAATTATGGAGCAAGATTCATAATTCATGAGGTCAAATAAAATGCTAAATAAGCCTCTTCTTTGCGCTGTTGTGATTGGAAAAACGCTTTCTGGTTTCTTATCTCAACTCCAAAGGGCACAAGCTATCGCAGATCTTGTTGAACTGAGAGTCGACTATCTTAAAAATATAAATTCAAAAACGCTTTATCATATTGCTAAGCAAATTAAAAAGAAAGTAATCCTTTGTTGTCGAGCTAAGCGCGACAATGGAAATTTTACGGGTACACTTGAAGCACAAAATCAAATTCTACAAACAGGAAACGATCTTAAATTTGATTACTTGGACATTGATCTTGCTATTGCCAATAAAATCATTATCCGACGTAAAAAAGCGAAGAAAATTATTTCCTATCATAATTTCCAAAAAACACCCACTTTAAAAGCGCTGATTAATATTGCCGGCGAGATGCGAACTTTTTCCCCAGATATTCTTAAATTCGCTGTAATGACGAACCAGTTAGACGATGCAAGTATATTGTTTCGCTTTCTCCTGAACAAAAAGCCATCGGAAAATATAATCGTACTTGGAATGGGTAAAAAAGGAAAAATAACGCGATTGTTGGCCCCTTTACTTGGCAGTTATTTAACTTTTGCTTCCATAGATCACTCTAGTTCTGCTCCTGGACAAATTGATATAAAGACAATGCGGAATTTTTACCACCAATTTAATCGTTTACAATCTAAAAAAAGTCTTAATAGGTAGTTATGAAATATAATTATGTATAAAATCACTTTTTACGTTCCTGAAGAATACCTAGAACTGGTAAAAAATGCTCTTTTCTCAAAAGGTGCTGGGAAAGTAGGCAATTATGAATGTTGTGCCTGGCAAACCCCGGGAATAGGACAGTATCGACCTTTAAGTGGCAGCCAACCTTATGTAGGCTCCCAAGGCCGAGTTGAAAAGATTAAAGAGTATCTGGTTGAAATGGTTTGTGAAGATCATTTTTTGCAAGTGGTGCTTAATGAATTAATGCGAACTCATCCCTATGAAACTCCTGCTTATGCAGCTTGGAAAATTGAAAATCATATTATTGAGTTTTCTCAAAAATAACCTTGACCATCCAACAAAAAGAACAAGCAGAAAATTCAAAAATCGCTGTTGAAAAGTAGATAGGAGCTTATTCTGTTCCAATTTCTATCATCAACTAGTTACACCTGATTTAGAAAGATTAAATCTGTCTAAACTCTATCCGTCTAAATTTTAATTTTTCGTAATCAAAATCTTTCTATTGACACCGCAACATTACTGATATTTTGCATTACAAGGGACCGTGGAGCGAATACTCTTCCTCTGCATTACAGAAATGGTTTATTGCCCCGAGATGAAGATACACCGCTTATTTAAAGAAACAGCTCACTAAACGCGGTGCTAAGATATTTTCAATCATATACATATACGTCGCCCAGAAAAGACGATTAATAAAACAATAATTGAGGCTTAATTGCTCTCACGATCATTGATGTCAGTATATATGTAATATTCTTCTCTCATTATCGATTTAGCTTGGGTTGAAAATGATACAAGGGTGTATCCTAATCGTTTATCGACACTGGGGGGTATAAAACTACAGTGTAGGCTGCACAGCGTTTCTCTTATTATTTTTTATCCTTCTTTATACTATTTGCCTCCTGTTAGGACGTACGGACGTACTACACGAATTTTAAAAAATCTCAAATGGTGTCAGGAAATGTATGGATATCATCAAAGTCGTTGTTTAACCACTCAAGGATTATGTGAATTAGCTGAAGGTTGACGTCAGCGAGCTGAGCAAGCATTAATGAGATTAGGAAAAATAACTAAGAGCCCATTCATTGAATCGCAAGGTCGTAACTCCTTAAGATGGATACTTCCGTGTTTTGACCACTATTTTTATCTGCTTTGATAAATGCTTTTGAGTTATGGACGACAAAAAGTACTCTTGTTGACCACGACAAGACATTGAAGCTACAAGTTACAACTAGAAAAAAGGAAAGCAATGTTCTTCATTTTGTAACCATATAGGGATAAACAACACAACATGTAAACTGCTTCAGCCCTTCATGGAATCAAAAAATTCATTATTTGTCTTTGTTAATTTCAATCGATCAATCAAAAACTCACTGGCAACCACTTCGTCCATGGGGTGTAATATTTTACGAAGAATCCAAACTTTTTGCAGAATGTCCTGCTTTAACATCAGTTCTTCGCGTCGTGTACCTGACCGATTAATGTTGATTGCTGGGAAAATACGTTTCTCCGCAATGCGACGATCTAGATGAATTTCCATATTGCCGGTTCCTTTAAATTCTTCAAAAATCACATCATCCATCTTCGAACCCGTTTCCACCAATGCTGTAGCAATAATGGTTAAACTGCCTCCCTCTTCCACATTACGTGCAGCACCAAAAAAGCGTTTAGGCCGTTGCAACGCATTAGCATCAACTCCACCAGTTAAAACCTTTCCAGAAGCAGGAATAACTGTATTATATGCACGAGCCAATCGGGTGATTGAATCCAATAAAATAACCACATCTTTTTTATGCTCTACCAATCGTTTAGCCTTTTCAATCACCATCTCAGCCACTTGAACGTGGCGTGCAGCAGGTTCATCAAAAGTGCTTGCAACCACTTCACCTTTGACAGACCGATCCATTTCAGTTACTTCTTCAGGACGTTCATCGATCAATAACACAATGAGAACGCATTCCGGATGATTGGCGGTAATTGAATGGGCAATGTTTTGCAACATCATCGTCTTTCCAGCTTTCGGCGGCGATACAATTAGGCCCCGCTGACCTTTTCCAATGGGTGAAATTAAATCAATAATTCGAGCAGTAATATCTTCTGTACTGCCATTCCCAATTTCCATTCTTACCTGTTCATTAGGGAAAAGTGGTGTGAGATTTTCAAATAGAATTTTATTTTTAGAAGCTTCTGGTTTTTCAAAATTAATATCATTAGCTTGCAATAAAGCAAAATAACGTTCTGCCTCTTTAGGAGGGCGGATTTTTCCTGAAATGGTATCACCTGTTCGTAAATTAAACCGCCGAATTTGACTAGGAGACACATAAATATCATCAGGTCCGGCTAAATAAGAGCTATCAGCCGAACGTAAAAAACCAAACCCATCTTGCAAAATTTCTAAAACCCCGTCTCCAAAAATATCTTCGCCTTTTTTAGCGTGTGTTTTTAAAACTGAAAAGATAATATCTTGTCTACGGGAACGCGAAACATTTTCTAGACTCATCTCTTGAGCAATTTTCATCAATTCTGGAACTGATTTTTGTTTAAGCTCAGTTAAATTCATAATTCCTGATAAATCCTCTTATTTGTGGATTAAAATAACGACAACTTGCTCGCGCTTTCGAACAAACAATTAGCCCACAAAGCTACATCCCGACTGACATTTATCATGTTAGGGATAGACCTAAAAATGGTGGGAGTTGTACCGATAGGTAAAACAATCAGGGGAATTATAATATCTTAAGATGAAAAACGCAAGTTTTCATCCAAAAAAGCCGCAAGTTGCGATTTACTAAGTGTCCCCACCTTAGCGGCAACAACCTCTCCATCGCGAAAAATTAATAGACTAGGAATACCGCGAACCCCATATTTTACAGGCATTTCCGTATTTTCATCTACATTCAATTTAAATACCTTAATACGTCCTTTATATATTTTAGCAATTTCTTCCACCACAGGAGCAAGCATCTTACAAGGGTGGCACCATTCGGCCCAGAAATCGACAAGCACAGGCTCATCAGCTTTTAGCACATCAGCCTCAAACTTTTTATCGGACGCAGTGTGTACATCGCTCATAATAAACCCCTTTATTTATTTCAGATCCTAATCGAAGCGATGCCTTGCATCAACTGTTTTTAATATTTTTCTCTATCACATCAATGCAAGACGCATCCCTACATTCATTAATGGATCAAAAAATAGGAAGGAAATTAGCGGAAAGCACATTAAAAGTAAAAGTGCGGGGGCATCAAAACCAGCAATTGCTGGAATAAATCGACGTATAAGTTTCATCACTGGATCTGTAATCAGAAATATAATTTCTGCAGCCGGACTTTGTTGCAAAGAAACCACCCAACTTATAATGATTCGAAAGATAATCGCGTAAAAATAGAGACTCATGCATTTATTACCTAACGCACCAATACTTATTAAAAGCAGACCTCCGAAATGAGGTATCAATCGAGAGCGTAACCAGAAAAGTAAAAAAGCCTGAATGAATTCGAAGACAATTATTAAAAATACAATCGAAAAATCAAATCCATGAAATTCAGGAATTATGTGTTGTAGTGGTGCAACAAAAAGGCTAGTAACTCGGATAACAAACTGAGACACAAGATTATGATAACTCGCTTCTAATTTTTGTATTAAAAGATGTAATATCAAGACAATAATATAAAAATCAAAGATAAAACTAACTAAAAATAAAAAAACATTTGTAAGTGCAATCATTTTACTTATCTATACTTCGTGATAATTCTTCTGCGCGATGAACAGCTGCCATTAACGCCTTTTTAAATAACTCTTTTAAATTCCCTGATTCCAAAACCGCAATAGCCTGCTCAGTGGTACCACCAGGAGATGTCACAAATCGGCGTAACTGAACCACCTCTTGCTCGGCTTCCAGAGCCATGCGAGCAGCACCCAAAACCGTTTGTTTAGTTAATAATTCTGCGGTCTCTCTTGAAAGCCCGAGACTTTCCCCTGCGGCCTGTAATGCTTCCATAATATAAAACACGTAGGCTGGACCCGATCCAGAAAGTGCGGCAACTTCATCAATTTGACTTTCTGAGGAAACCCAAATTACAAGCCCAACTGCCCGCATGATAGATTCTGCTAAATTTCTTTGATTTTCGTTAACTGCACCTGTTGCAAATAAACCTGTCGCTCCTGCTCTTACTGAAGTTGGCGTATTCGGCATCGCGCGAACAATGGGAACTTTTTTATTTAACCATTTTTGAAGTAATTCCGTGCTCACACCTACTGCTACTGAAATAAAGAATGTGTCTGATACAAGAACAATTTGCTTGAGCTCTTCACAAACAGTTTTAATTTGATGTGGCTTAACAGCGAAGACAATAACACCCGCATCGAGAGCGCCCTCATAATTATCCTGCGTGGTTTTTATTCCATATTTTTCTCTAAAAAATTTTAGTTTATCCGGACTACGATTAGTAACACAAAGATGGGTAGGGTCGTGGCCGTTAGCAATTAAGCCAAGGATAATATTATGCGCTATGTTACTGCCACCAATGAATGTAATTTTTGATATACTCATTTTTTCCCTTGATGCTTGTCAAACCGTTTAAACCGCGAGACTCGTGGGCGAGACCCAAAAATTCCTGTACCAATACGAACCATCGTACTTCCTGCTGCAATTGCAGCAGGAAAATCATGCGTCATACCCATCGATAAAACATCTAATGGTACTCCTTTTTCTATTAATTGCCATTGTGCTCTTTTTAATTTTTCAAATACTCGCTTTTGTGTCTCGAAGTCTACACAATTCGCTGGAATTGCCATTAATCCACGTAATCGCAATCGATCAAGCTGATTAACGACGAAAGCCAATCTTGGTAACTCATTCAGGCTCACACCGCTTTTGCTTCTTTCTTCACTAATATTGATTTGAATACAAATATTTAGAGGAGATAACATAGAAGCTCGATAGCGATCTAACTGCTCAGCTATTTTTAGACTAGAAATGCTATGTACCCACGCAAAATTCGTCGCAATAAGACGCACTTTGTTAGTTTGAACAGAGCCGATAAAATGCCATTCCAAATTGTAAGATCGCAACGAATATATTTTAGGAAGCGCTTCTTGTAAATAATTCTCTCCAAATAGTTTTTGTCCGCTGATTGCCGCGATTTTTATTTTTTCAATACTCTGTGATTTGCTTACAGCTAATAAAATAACTGAATTCGTTGCGCGTCCGAATAAACTTTCCGCTTTCCGAATTTCTTCGTTTATTTTCTTGATATTGTCGCTAATGTACATCTTGAAAGAACCATTACTAGAACCATTACTAATTTATTCAATTGCTGGGCCCGCTTCGCGAATCACATCTGCCACTTTAAATTTAACAAAATTTTCCAAAAATTTTTCCATTAACATGCGCGCCTTAGTATCATACGCCCTAACATCCTTCCATGTCTTTCTTGGATTTAACAAAGCCCGATCAACGTCGGGCGCTGATGTTGGAACAACAAAATTAAAACCGCTTAATATTTCAGTATGCTGACTTTTCAATTTATCACTAACAATAGCATTAACAATGGCGCGCGTCGTTGGGATAGAAAAGCGTACTCCGCCTTCGCCATGAGCTCCCCCGTCCAGCCCGTATTCACAAGATAAACCTGACAACAGGTTTCTTCAATACGTTTCATTAATAACTCAGCATACACAATTGCAGGCCGTGGGAAAAACGGCTCACCAAAACAGGTGCTAAATGTTGGCATCACTGCTTTTACACTCTCCACTTCTGTTCCTCCCACTAGGGCGGTATAACCACTTAAAAAGTAATATGCTGCTTGCTCTTTAGTTAACAACGCTACAGGTGGTAAGACTCCATAGAGATCGCAAGTTAAAAAATTACGGCCTTCGGCGGTTGTCCTCTATTATCTTCGACACGCAAAGGAATATGCTCGCGCGGATAAGCTGCACGCGAATTTTGTGTTAAACTAACGTCTTTGTAATCAGGAATACCATCTTTTTTTAGCACTACGTTCTCTATAATGGCGCCATGATGAATCGCATCCCAAATCATAGGCTCTCGTTCTCTGGATAAATCGATACACTTGGCATAGCAACCCCTTCAAAATTAAAAACACCGGTTCTACTCCAACCATGCTCATCATCGCCAATCAGCAAACGTTCAGGATCAGCTGATAAAGTGGTTTTACCAGTTCCTGATAATCCAAAAAACAGCGCCACATCACCTACTGATTTCCCCACATTGGCTGCGCAGTGCATAGGTAAAACATCATATGGAGGTAAAAGATAATTCAATACAGTAAACATAGCTTTTTTCATTTCACCTGCATATGGCATTCCCACCAATAATACGCAACACCTTGATAAATTGATTATTACAGCACCATCGCTATTTACCCCATCTCGTTCGGGATCAGTTTTGAATCCTGGTGTGCTTAAAATAATCCACGATGATCTACCTTCGACATAATCATCAGAAGGACGAATAAAAAGATTGCGTGCAAACAAATGATGCCAGGCTAATTCGGTAATTACTTTAAGCGGCAAGAAATGATTTTCATCTTGCCCAACTTGCAGATGTGAAATATATACACTTCGTTCCGAGATATAATTGATAGCACGGTCCCAGAGACAATCAAAAACACTTTGCTCAATCGGTTGATTGATAGCATTCCATTGCACTTGATCCGCTGTGTCCTCATCTTTTACAATAAACCGATCTTTAGGAGATCGACCAGTACGTTTTCCTGTGGTTACCACCAAAGCCCCCGTAGAACTTAATACTCCTTCGCCATTTTTGATGACATGCTGGATCAATTCATCAGACGAAAGATCTTTATAGGTGGTTCGTGCTGAAATTTGTTTCATGAGTTTTTCCCCTGTTTCACCAGATAGCCATTATGTCAAATTATTTTAACACTGAATACCCTCCCATAGTTGCGACACCGCAAAGATCCGCGCATACTTAGTTCATGATAAAAACAAATATTTTTGCCAATCATTTCCTAGTTGCAATGCCACAATTAGATGATCTTACTTTCGCGCAATCTGTAATCTACCTTTCGGAGCACGATATTAAAGGAGCATTAGGAATCATTATTAACAAACCGCTCCAGGTAAACATAGGAAGTGTTTTAGAGCATTTGAAGATAGAAAGTGACCGCATTGACATTTCTGATCAACCGGTACTAATGGGAGGTCCTATAGGTCAGGAACATGGTTTTATTATTTATGAAAACTATCTCGCTAAGGAGAGTCTTGAAATTTCAGTATCTGCTTCCAAGGTCATGCTAGAAAACATTGCCAAGAATAAAGGACCTGATAACTTTTTAATCACTTTGGGTTATTCTGGTTGGGAAGCAGGTCAATTAGAAAAAGAAATTGCACATAATGATTGGCTTATCGTGCCATTTGATCGTTCTATTCTGTTTGAGACTCCCATAAAAAAGCGCTGGCAAAAAGCAGCCTCCCTTATCGGCATCGATATCAATCGCCTTTCAGATCAGATAGGGCATGCCTAAACCAGTTTTAACTGCATTGGGATTCGATTTCGGGATGAAACATATTGGTCTTGCCGTAGGACAAACGTTGACATGTTCCGCTAACCCACTAGATATATTGGATGTTCATGATGGTATTCCTCACTGGGAAAAAATCGAAGCACTGATTCGAATCTGGGATGCACGCGCGTTAGTGGTCGGTATTCCCTATAATATGGATGGGTCGGAACAGTCTTTCACCTTTGCAGCCCGGAAATTTGCCCGTAAATTACGCTCCCATTTTCAGCTACCTGTGTACACAGTGGATGAAAGATTGACTACACTTGAAGCCAAAAGACAATGGCGTGAGCGAAAAGAGAAAAAAATGTTAAGCTTCCTGAACATGTTGACAGCTACGCTGCAAAACTCATTTTAGAACAATGGCTGAAAGAGAACGATAACGAAAATGATTAGGAAACTCCCTGCTCATTTATTAAGCATAAAATCGCTTACTCGTGATCATGTTGAAACTATTTTGCAACGAGCTGATTATTTTTTAAATAGCACTGTTAAAAACAATACTATTTTTGACATTTTAAACGGAAAAATTGTCGCCACTTTATTTTTTGAAACCAGCACGCGTACACGCAACTCTTTTGAAATTGCCGCAAAACGACTCGGCGCTATTGTCCAGAGCGTCGATCTTAAAATCTCTGCTCTGAATAAAGGCGAAACGACTCTAGATACTGTTAAGAATTTACAAGCAATGGGTACTAATTTTTTTATCATCCGTCACTTCGAAAATGACAAACCCGCCTGGTTAGCAGAACATTTATCCTCAGGTGTTGTTATTAATGCAGGAGATGGTAATCACCAACATCCTACTCAGGGTCTCATTGATTTAATGACGATTAAACAACATAAACCATGCTGGAATGAATTATGTGTCACTATTATCGGCGATATTTATCATTCACGCGTTGCGAATTCATTGATTGATGGACTATTAACGATGAAAACCTCTGAAATTCGCTTAGCAGCTCCTCCGCAATTACTGCCGGAAACAATTCATGACCATAATATTCAAATATTTCATAAATTGGATTCAAGCCTCATTGATGCTGATGTTATCATCGCCCTTCGTTGGCAGAAAGAGCGCCATTCTAATTTAATAGAATTAACTGCATTTCGTCAGATGTTTTGTTTGACTCATGAAAAATTAGCTTTAGCAAAACCGGATGTTATTGTCATGCACCCTGGCCCTATCAATCGCGAAGTTGAAATAACCTCAGAAGTTGCTGATGGGAAGCATTCAGTTATTCTTCAACAAACATATAATAGTGTGGCTATTCGGATGGCTGTACTGGATTTGTTTTCATCTTCTGATTTTGAGTATAGGTCCAAAGAACACCTCGAGTAATTTGGCTATCCAATCTGATTGGCCATCGTTTTCGATGCCGATTTCAATAATAACAACGCCTCTGCGATACTTTGACAAGGACGTCCCGCGTAGAGGACCCGCCGTGGGTGTAAATACTGCATTAGTTTCACTATCTTTTTACTTTATTTTAGAACTAGGGGCACGGTGTCTATGATTAATCATACTTTTCATACGCGCCATGAGTGCATAGGAGCAATATTCGCTCCCTGCACTTTTAATTAAGAATTAAGTAATTACTTTTGCGGTATTTAGTTTCGGATTTTATCTGAACGTTTGTACAGCTGTTTTTACTGCTTTTTTAATCTTTTTTAGGCTTATATTCAGGTAATGCATGCTGTTCGTAAATACCTAAAATTGTCTAAACATACTTTCTAGAATACATCAAGGATCTTGTGTCAAAATCAACACTCACCGCTTTTAAACGAATCAAGATCACAATCTATTCTGTTGTATCGAAATACCTTAAGAGATGCAATCAACTAAAAGATCAATCTCACCAAAAAAAGAAAACTCCATTGCCAAATGCACCTCATCGATTATAAGTTACATCTAGAATATTTAAAACCTTACCAAAAACACCTTACTATGAAGTTTTCTAATTTTATCTGACTGATCACCAAAAACCGATCTCCTCCAGCCCATTGCAAGGAATAGTGAATGCCATTGTAGCGTAGACCTCACCAACTCATCAGAATATTCCCGTATTTCGCTTATAACGAATCGGCGTTTTCTGTCATCTATGTTAATAAAACACAAAAATATTAAATCGATTAAATTAATATAAAACAAACTTTATTCATCAACCATTAAATGCTGCATCATTATTCTTTTCTGAATAGCATCACTATATAAACGCATACATCCTACCTTTAAAAATTGTTTTGTAACCTGATATAATTTGCTGTTTTATCTAAGTAATTTATCTACAATTCTACTGTTATTCATTGTAGTAAATTACAGAAGAGTAAATTAGAAAATCAATTTTTAGACGATGTTTGATACAGAAGATCCTATTATCCCTGATAATCATAAATAACGATAAAATTTGCAATTTGCAAAAGTTTTTGGCTCTGGATAAGTTATCCACAGCAAGTTACAATACCTTCCGCAACCTATAATATCAGTTTTTATGTTTAACAAATCCTATGTCAGCATCAATATCACTATGGGATCAATGTCTTGTCTATTTGCGCGATGAAATTCCACCGCAGCAATATAATACGTGGATTCGTCCTCTGCACGCCATTGAATCCAAGAAAAATAGACTATTGTTACTCCTCGCACCTAATCGATTTGTACTGGATTGGATTAATGAACGATTTCTGACTAGAATTAAGGAACTATTAGATGAATTATCGGATATCCCGCCGAAAATAGAGTTACAAATAGGCAGTAAATCCGCTGAAATTGAATATAAAATTACGACTGGCGCGATTGTAGATAAAACAACTACTGCAACTGTGGTGACACATACTCGTACCAATATAAACAGTAGCTTCACCTTCGATACATTTGTAGAAGGGAAATCCAATCAGTTAGCACGCGCTGCGACTACTCAAGTCGCAAAAAATCCAGGCCAAGCCTACAATCCATTATTCATTTATGGTGGAGTAGGATTAGGAAAAACTCATTTAACACATGCAGTGGGCAATACTATTTTACAAAAAGCCCTGGTATGAAAGTCCTGTATTTACATTCTGAACGTTTTGTAGCTGATATGATTAAAGCGTTGCAACATAATACAATGAATGAATTTAAACTTTTTTATCGATCCGTCAATGCATTACTCATCGATGATATTCAATTTTTTGCAGGCAAAGATCGCTCTCAAGAAGAGTTTTTCCATACCTTTAATGCGTTATTAGACGGTCAACAGCAGATTATTTTAACTTGTGACCGTTACCCAAGAGAAATTAATGGTCTAGAAGAGCGTTTGCAATCTCGCTTTGGCTGGGGACTGACGGTAGCTATTGAACCGCCAGAGCTAGAGACACGTGTTGCCATTTTAATGGCAAAAGCAGATCAACTCAAAGTACATCTTCCTCACGAAGTCGCTTTCTTTATTGCTAAACACATTCAATCTAATGTACGAGAGCTAGAAGGTGCTCTAAAGCGGGTGATTGCTAATGCTCACTTTATGGGGCAGATGATAACCGTTGAGTTTACAAAAAATGCACTGAAAGACTTACTCACACTTCAAGCACGATTAGTTACTATTGAAAATATCCAAAAAATAGTAGCTGAGTATTATAAGATTAAAGTATCTGACTTATTAACTAAACGGCGCAACCGTTCGATCGCACGACCTCGCCAGATTGCCATGGCTCTGTCTAAAGAGCTCACCAATCATAGTCTTCCTGAAATTGGTGATGCCTTCGGTGGTAGAGACCATACCACCGTACTGCATGCTTGCCGCAAAGTCAAGGTGCTTATCACATCGCTCGATATTTTGAAAGATTATAAAAATCTAGTGCGTATTTTATCTGGTTAAAACTGGAATTGACTTAAAATCAAGGAATACCAATGAAACTCAATCTGATCCGTGAAACGTTATTGAGGCCCTTACAATTAGTCATCAGTGTCGTGGAACGTAAGCAGACTTTGCGGGTTCTTTCAAATGTTTTGCTTTCCATAGAAAAAAATCGGCTTTCAATTACGGGTACTGATCTCGAAGTAGAGCTGGTCGGGCAAATACAGCTAGATAAAAATGAAACAGACCTACTCAAATTGACCCTTCCAGGACGCAAATTGATGGATATTTGTCGCGCTCTTCCTGAAAATGCGCCAATCGAATTGTATCGTGATAAAGAAAAAATTATCCTTCGTTCAGGGCTTAGTAGATTTACGCTCTCCACTTTACCAGCAGAAGATTTCCCGAGTCTAGAAAGACGAGAGATACATTTGCAATTGATGATTTCTCAACGTCAATTCCGTCGCTTATTACAACGAACAGCTTTTGCTATGGCCCAACACGATGTTCGTTATTATTTAAATGGCTTGTTACTTGAAACTTATCCCACCCAATTACGTGCTATTGCTACCGATGGTCACCGACTTTCAGCTAACGTGTTAGATATCGAAACTAACATTGAACATCACCTACAAATTATTATACCCCGTAAGGGTGTAATTGAGTTATTGCGCTTGCTTGAAGATAATGATACTCCTGCAATAGTTAGAATTGGGAATAATCACATTTGTGTTTCTACGGAAGATTTTATTTGCACCTCAAAACTCATTGAGGGCCGATTCCCAGATTGCGAGCAAGTTATTCCAAAAGGCGGTGACAAGCAAATCCTTATTGATAATTATGTTTTAAAACAAGCACTTATTAGAACAGCTATTCTTTGTAATGAAAAATTTAAAAGCGTTCGCTTTGAACTTCGACAGGGTTTACTGCGTATTCTGGCGACTAATCCCGAACAAGAAGCAGCAGAAGAGGAAGTGAAAATTAATTATGTTGAGGAAGACTTGAATATAGGGTTTAATGTGAATTATATATTAGATATCTTAAATACTATTTCTTCAGGCAATATAATATTGACCTTTTCTAACCCAGACAGTAGTATCTTAATTCAAGAAGCAGAAAATCAAACTGGTAGTGCCTTTGTTGTTATGCCAATGCGTTTGTAATGGAATGCCACGTATTACTTCAATAAAAATCGATCAATTTCGAAATTTAGCTGCAGTTGATATCACTCTCGCTTCGCGCTTTAATATTTTCTTCGGTCAAAACGGAGCTGGAAAAACCAGTTTGCTTGAAGCGATTTATTATCTAGGTGTAGGGCGCTCATTTCGTACCCATTTACCACAACGTTTAATCCGAGATTCTACTGATGGCTTTGCAGTCTTTCTTACGATTAATGAAGGCAAACAGTGGTCCATTCCTCTCGGAGTAGAATGCCGCAAGCGGGGAGATCGGCGTTTAAAAATGGATTATGAGGTGATTTCTAATTGGTCACTTCTGGCAAAGCGATTGCCACTATGCCTTTTAAGCTCTATGGGCTATCAATTTTTATCAGACGGACCAAAGGTTCGACGTCAATTTCTTGACTGGATATTATTCCATGTAGAATCCACTTTTTTCCTGCCTGGAAACGCATTCAGCGAATTTTAAAACAACGTAATGCAGCACTTAAAGCACAATTACCATTAAAGGAAATCACTTACTGGGATGAAGCATTAGCTCAAGATGCTGAACACATCGACAAACTACGGAAAAAAATCACATTAGAATTCAACACTATTTTTCAGGAAATTCTCCAACATTTCTTACCTGAATATGCTTTGATTCCGTATTATTATCGCGGCTGGAGCGAAGGCAAAACCATTGCCGAGCTCCTTTCTGCTCATTTAAAGCTAGATCTACAACGGGGTTATACTCAAATAGGTCCACAGCGTGCTGATTTTCGCTTTTCTATCCGAACTCTGCCCGCTCAAGATATTCTATCCCAGGGACAACAAAAATTATTTACTTATGCTCTTCATATTACGCAAGGTCTTCTTCTTAAAGAAAAGACTTTAGTCAGTCCTATTTATTTAATAGATGATTTAACTGCAGAGCTAGATATTAATAAACGCAAATGTGTCGTCAATTTATTGACAAAATTAGAATCACAAGTGTTTATTACAGGAATTAATCCCCTCGACTTAGAAATGCCCCACAACACCTTAATGTTCCATGTGCAACATGGTTCAATTTCAATAAGTTGAATGCGCCAACACCTTCAACGTTGTTGAAGTTTATTTCGATGAATCTGAAATATTAAAAAGCTAAAAATTAATTTTAAAACATATTCAATTAGTTATACACATATGCAGCACAAAAAGGCCTGGTGAATGCATTTAACTATGATATAATGAAAACGCCCAAATGAAACTTAGATCCATAACCCATTTTCCGAGAATCTCTAACACGGAGTGATAATAAGCGTGAGCACATCCCAAAAATACGATTCCTCAACTATTAAAGTCCTCAAAGGTCTCGATGCGGTTCGCAAACACCCCGGTATGTATATTGGCGATACGGACGATGGTTCCGGTTTGCATCATATGGTATTTGAAGTCGTTGACAATTCCATCGACGAAGCACTCGCAGGTTTTTGCACACATATTTTGGTCATTATCCATATCGATGGTTCCGTGACTGTACGAGATAACGGGAGAGGCATTCCTTCTGGTATCCACCCCGAAGAAGACCGATCTGCGGCGGAAGTGATCATGACGGTCCTTCACGCTGGTGGGAAATTTGATAAAAATGTCTATAAAGTATCCGGTGGTTTACATGGTGTTGGGATCTCAGTCGTCAATGCATTATCGGAAGAGCTCCGTATAATCATCCGTCAAAATGGTAATATTTATTCGCAATCCTATAGAGTAGGAGTGCCTCAGGCACCGTTAGTGGTTACAGGAAAATCGGACAAAACAGGGACCGAAATTCGGTTTAAACCAAGTAATGAAATTTTCAGTGATATCGAGTTCCACTATGACATCTTAGCTAAGCGTTTAAGAGAGCTTTCCTTTTTAAACTCGGGCGTTCGAATTGAATTACTGGATGAGCGCTCAGGAAAAAGTGACGTTTTTAAATATGAAGGTGGCATTAAAGCGTTTGTTCAGCACTTAAATAAGAAAAAACCCCTATCAACCAAGATGTTTTCCATTTTTCCATGGAAAGTAAAAATATTTTCGTCGAAGTAGCAATGCAATGGAACGATAGCTTCCAGGAGACGATTTTTTGTTTTACTAACAACATTCCTCAAAATGATGGCGGCACTCACTTAGCAGGATTTCGTGCTGCACTGACACGTACACTCAACAATTACATCGAAGAGGAAGGATTAGCTAAAAAAATAAAGTGTCCATCAGCGGTGATGATACACGCGAAGGCTTAATGGCAGTGATCTCTATTAAAGTACCTGACCCAAAATTTTCGTCACAAACGAAAGATAAACTGGTCTCTTCCGAAGTAAAACCTATTGTAGAGGCCGCAGTTTCTGAAAAATTGCGCGACTATTTGCTAGAAAATCCTAAGCAAGCGAGACTCATTGCAGCGAAAATTATCCATGCCGCCCATGCAAGGGAAGCAGCACGAAAAGTACGGGATATAGCACGTCGAAAAAATATACTTGATCTAGGAAGGCTTCCAGGAAAGCTTGCGGATTGTCAAGAAAAAGATCCTGCGCTTTGTGAATTATTCCTTGTTGAGGGTGATTCTGCCGGTGGTTCTGCTAAACAAGGGCGCGATCGTCGCTATCAAGCGATATTGCCGCTAAAAGGCAAAATCTTAAACGTTGAAAAAGCCAGATTCGAAAAAATTTTATCTTCAGCTGAAGTACGTACCTTAATTACAGCTCTCGCCTGTGGCATTGGTCGAGAAGAATACAATCCAGATAAACTCCGTTACTACCGTATTATTATCATGACTGATGCAGATGTTGACGGCTTACACATTCGTACCCTTTTACTTACCTTCTTTTATCGCCAAATGCCCGAATTAATTGAACGCGGGCATATTTATATCGCACAACCTCCCTTATACAAGGTCGAAAAAAATAAAAAAGAACAATACTTGAAAGATGATGCCTCTTTAGACGCTTGGTTGCTACAAATCGCACTTGAAGACGCAAAGCTTTATCCAAATCCAGAGGCATCGGCAATCAGCGGATCTGCTTTAGAAGATTTAGCTTCTCATTATCGTTTAGCCATGCGAAGTATCGAACGATTAAGTAAACGATACCCTAATGAAGTGCTTGAACAACTACTATACATTACGCCATTGAGCACTGAGGATTTGAATAATGAAGAAAAGATAAGAGAATGGACAAAACAACTTGAAGAACGATTAAACCAGTTTAAAACTGAAAATAGCAGACGTTACCGTATTAGCATTAAAAAAGATGAAGAACGTGAACGATATCTTCCAGTTGTAACCATCATCAATCAATGGATTAAACATAGTTATACTTTCTATCAAGATTTCTTTGGTTGTGCCGATTATCGTTATCTCATAGAATTACACAAAAAGATTTCTGGTTTAATTGAAAAAGGTGCATATATAAAACGTAATGATAAACGCCGCGTGATTAATAATTTTGGGGAAGCTTTGGACTGGTTAATTGCAGAAGGAAAAAAAGGGCTAGTTATTCAGCGTTATAAAGGTTTAGGTGAAATGAATCCCGAACAGCTATGGGAGACCACCATGGATCCAGAAAGTCGTCGACTTTTATCTGTCAGCATTGAAGACGCTGTTATCACCGATGAAATCTTTACTACTTTAATGGGCGATCAGGTTGAGCCTCGCCGCATTTTTATCGAACAAAATGCGTTAGCTGTCGAAAATTTGGACGTTTAACGCAGCTAATAATTCGTTAATCTTTTAAATTTTATGTTTGGCTTTCTGACTTCTTGATTCATAATCAGTTCAGGACAATTGATACTGAGATTCAGAATCAATCAAAATCATAAATTTTTACCGTCACTGTGGGTTGAAAAACTGAAATAAGGTGGGGGTGCACATCTAAAATATTTACCTAATGGTTAATTTACGCTGAAATCCTTTATATTAATTAAAGAAAAACTACAATCATGTGCGGGCGAATCATGGGTATATCGTGGAGTGTAATTCACGCATTCCTCATATAAAAATCTGAACGACCTTAACACCAGGGGCTTTAAATAATTTTAATTATCAACTAGTTCAACCAGTTTTATACTTACATAAGGTCCGACAATATTCGAGGATCATAAAAGGCAACGTTTGCAAAAATATCGCTAATCAAGTGCTTCAATAGGCATGTTCTTTGAATCAGCTTTTTGAAAATCGTGAAAAAACTACGAATAGAGGTGGTAAAAACTTATTATGCGCTGATAATATAATCATTACATCTCCGCGTAAAAAACAAAAATTGTTCTAATCGTTCTCCTCTAATAGTGTTCGCCTCTCACGACAATTATCTAACGATCCTTTCTCTGAAAAATGAAGTCGAAATTTTTTCTTTCTTTAAGGCCCGAATCTAGTGCTTAAAAACGAGTAACCGTAAATTGGATACTTATTGCACTCTTTAGTAAGGTACTATTTTCTTTTTTTATCAGAATACAACAATGGAGCATTTATTCTGAGGAGTTTAGTAGGGCTATTAAAGAATGATCATGAAGTCTTATATCTCTCCTAAAAAGGAAGTAATGAAATTTGTAAATTTTTATTTTTATCCAGAAACAAATCTATAACGAACTATGATAAATAGCGTAAAAATAAGCTATAAGATAGACTCCCTGTTTCTTTTTCTCGATAAGATTTCCAATTTTCAGGTACAGACAAAGACTTCAAGTCTTTCTCAACTTCTATATAAATGAGAGCCTTCTCAGACATTATCTGCATTCTTTCTAACCACTCTCCTACTTTTCCAATAAGACCTTGACGAAAAGGGGGATCAAGGAAGATGATGTCGAAAGGAATATTCTTTAATAAAGGGACATCAGATGGGAATTCAGCATGAATAAACTCGACATTGGTAGCCTCTAAAATAGCTGCATTTTTTTTAATGCATTGATGACTTTATTGGAACGATCAATAAAGGTGACATGAGCCGCACCACGTGACAACGCCTCAAATCCTAAAGCACCGCTACCCGCAAACAAGTCCAAACAATTTGCGCCTACAATATAAGTCAGTAACCAATTAAAGATGGTTTCACGAATACGACTAGCCGTTGGGCGCAAGTCAGGAACCTCAGGAAAAATGACATTTCGGCTACGCCATTTTCCGCTGATGATACGGACTTTCCCCGTAATCGTTTAGACATAAATAGCAATCCTACTTCTCCGCACAATATGCAGACCATTTTAGCAGATCTAATGCTTCATATGCTTCCTTTCGAGTCTGATTTTGTAAGGAAAATAGGGGCGCCATTTTCGTGGGAAAACTACTGTAGGTGTATAAGCTAACTTAAGTTAATTTTTCACCTGCTCAAAAATAGAGAAGATCGAGGTAATACGACCTAATGTTCAATTCCCCACAATAAGAGAAAGATAATCGATATTATTAGGAGTAATGCCAACCACCTATCCAATTACGATAGTATCTTTTACTTGGCTAAAATAAGAAGTGTCCCATATTTTAGTTCTTAATCATTGCGGTACTACCTTCCCATCCAGCAAGAATCCCGCGGCCTCTTCAGCAGCAGTTGCTGCTCTCGGTCACAGATTAAAAACCCAGCATTACAACTTCTGAATTTTTTACTATATAGAGAGCATGTCGAAACGTACTTACTTCATTTTTCTGGCACGCAGCATTTAACAACTTCTCTCAGGTCAATGCCCATAAGGGTTAATATTTAACAAAAATTATTAAAAAAGGATTATGATTGACTGTTTATTATAAGTTATTATAAGGTAACTATGTTACCCGATTAGATGGAGACCATCAAAAATTCAGTGTAGTTAAAACTGTAGATTTTAAAAATCACTCTGATTAAGTTACGCAAATTCTGCCATACCATCTCATCACATTGCTACCATATTGAGTCTATCTAATCAAACTCAATTTTAATTTAACCAGCTTACGTGCGTACCTTCCTTCAGTTAGCAAGGAATGCACTAACGACACTAACGGCATAACATAGAAAAGAGAACGTGTTAAGCTAACAACAGCAATTAACGGCCTTACTAATCTTTCATGATATCTCATGATAAGGAAGTTAGATATCTAAATACGTATGTAATCAGTACTCACGTAATAAAAAGTAATAGTTGAATAATCGTCTTCAGTAAGGTATTCGCGTTCTAACACCGCAATTACATTACTCTGCACGTACCACTCAATGACATATCTCCCGTACCCCAATCCATTAAATAGTATACCATGATATAAATACTACTCAATCCCATCATACGATGTTAGGATAAGATCATAAGGTTGGTCGTTGTATTTTTGACAGGAATTTCTATGTTTGGTTTTTCAAAATCTAAGTGTCAGTCTGCAGAAGACGATGTCAAATCTTCAAAACTGAAAAAAAAATGGTTTTTTCGTCTCAACAAGGGCTTGCAGCGAACTCGAAATCGGCTCACTGATGCCCTCAGCCATCTAATTCTTGGTAAAAAAACCATCGATGTCGACTTATTAGATAAACTGGAAATGATTCTTTTAACCGCCGATGTAGGTATGAAAGCAAGTCAGTCTATCCTTAAAAAATTATCACATCAAGTCGCTCGAAAATCTCTTTCCGATCCAACTGCTTTAATGAGTGCTTTAAGAACGGAACTGCTAGCTATCCTAGAACCCTGTCAATATCCACTCAATATTAATCAATCGCCGTTTGTCATCTTAATAGTAGGAGTTAACGGTGTTGGAAAAACAACCACCGTTGCCAAATTGGCTCATTTTTATCAATTACAAAATAAACGTGTCATGCTAGCTGCCGGAGATACATTCCGAGCAGCAGCTATCGAGCAATTACAAACTTGGGGTGAACGCAATCAGGTACCGGTTATCGCACAGCAACCTGGCGCGGATAGCGCCTCTGTAATTTATGATGCAATGAAAGCAGCAATGGCAAGAAATTATGATATTTTAATTGTAGATACAGCAGGTCGCCTTCATACCAAATCTTATCTCATGGAAGAGTTAAAAAAAATAAAACACGTTATGAAGAAAGTAAATCCTGAGGCACCACATGAAACTTTACTAATAATTGATGCAGGGACTGGGCAAAATGCAATCAATCAAGTAGAACAATTTAATGAATATATTGGTTTAAACGGTATTTCTCTTACAAAATTAGATGGCACCGCTAAAGGCGGGGTTATTTTTGGTATCGCAAAAAAATACAATTACCTATTCGATTTGTCTGTGTTGGTGAACAAATTGATGATTTAATAACTTTTGATGCTGAGGAATTTATCACTGTCCTATTGGAAATAAAAACCCGTGATTTGTTTTACCGATTTTAAAATATTACCTTAGTGACCCAAATGCTGGATAGCACTACATTTACATTAAAAAAGGAAAAAATAGCATTTTAATTGATTACTCCTGTACTTGAAAAATGACCTTACTGAAATTGTTTAGATATAATTTTTTAAAACCCATAATTTTTCTATTATCGTATACTTTTTTCAATAATATCTTCCCCCACTAGCTATCTCAGGATTATGAACACAAGGTAATTAACCATCTGGATAAAGTCAGATTTCTGTAAAAGAAGAATCTGTATCTTTCTGTTTTGTGAAGCGGAGATCCAACGAGTTGGTATCGCACGCCAATGAACCGTTAACGTAGATGACCACCGAAATCTTAACCCAGCATTATCATTACGAGACATTATGAGACTGTTTACAACAGCCAACCAGGAGAGCTATTCCTCCTCTTACTAAAACGCACGATTTATTTCTCATTGACTTTAAATTACCGCATTATTCCTACTTTAAAAGGAGGGTGCCTTGTTCGGCTTTTGTGCATGATTTTGTGGGATTAGTTTGATACAGCCAGTAACCATAACCGACATCGTTGATTACGTTTTCGGCAGGTTTTTACTTATTCTTGAAAAATTTTCAAGTATTGAGTAAATGTTAGGACGGTACCACTAAGTACAGCCTACTATCTCAATCTATAACTTACTTTACTTAAATTCAACACTTCTAACAAAGCAATAAAAGCACTCACGACACCATAAAAACGCATTAACATTCCACTTACTCGATATAATCGTTGCATATCCTGCTAATAGCAATCCCGACAATTTGTAACATGTATTTTTAGATTCTATAAATGCTATTCATATTAATTCACTCAACCCGACTTTGCGTTGATGAAGCAGGCGTTATTTCATTGTTCTTTGGAAGAAGAGCATTTAAGTGTATATGCATCGTTTTGTTTTTATCGGCGTTAATAATTAGTAATACTATTTGTTTGATAAACGAATCTGAACGTAGGGAAACTGCAACTCCCCAATTGGTGATTGCCACTTAAACATCATCCAACCCCTTTATATCGAGGATCTCCGGTATAATTAACATAAATTCGCTGTATATTCTGGAGCTCTTTCCCATTTTTCCTCGATCTTTAAGCTTTAGATGACCCGTGGTTAGCAACTTATCGGCAAATAAAACTGTTTATCAATGAACTGCTCGATAACATAAAAGCAATTGTTATTTACTAAAATTATTTTATTAGGAAGATAAGTATTTTATAACAAACCATTTCATAAATGCAGTATATTCAGTAAAACTAATTCTTTCTAGCTTTATTTCTTATTAATCTATGACCGACTTTTGAGAAATTTTCTCACCGAAAAACCGTTTGATTATCCCTCATCAATAATTAATCAAGCAACCGAAATTAGACGTTCATCTTCTGTTTTTTTGTAGAGAGTTATCATTCAAAACTGCACAGATTGACCAAAGTCTTAACAAACCCCGCGAAGCAACTTAATTTCTCAATCTTCATCCTGATGACCATAACTGAAACCCACAAATATTTTTGAAATAACTTCTGCGTATAACCTATCTTTTAATAGTAGTGCTAATTTTCAACATTTTTAAAAAGCACTGCTTTATAGTCACTTGTACTTACTATAAAGATGAAGTACCAACGGATTTGATTTAATACTTTTGATAAAGAAACTTTTAGTAATCAAGTTGTAAAGCTCCATGCAAGAGAATCCAACGGCAACACATAAATCACTTTTCGGACTTTAATCAGACTTTGCTTCGTTATAATTCTTAATCCTCAGCCAGCTACTCTTACTCTAACCAGCCCACTAACCGGAAAAACAATACCACAAACGCTCCCTTCTTATTAGATCATCTTAATTTGCTTTAAATGTTCTTTGTTTTTTATGATATCAGTGGGAAATTAGCCATTACATAAAGTTATTATAGAACATCATCAGAACGATAATCAATATCGTAAGTAGAAAGTAGATATACAACCGGGTGGTGCATCGAAACAAAAAAACTCAAGATGATTTAGGAAGATTGAATAATAAAAAATCTGACAAATAAAACGTGTCAGACTCATGTTTGGGATTCAGATTAGCCCATAGCACTTAACTCAAAACGATGTTAAAATTACTGTTCCTGATCGATAGCCTATTCGAAAATTGAGTGAAAACATGAATCAGCTAACATGCGTTGAGGAAAGATCTCTTTCTGTTGGAAGTTTGGGCAGCTACATTAGCTGGGTTAATCGCATCCCTATGCTAA
This sequence comes from Coxiella-like endosymbiont, assembly GCF_024730665.1. Classification (GTDB taxonomy): domain Bacteria; phylum Pseudomonadota; class Gammaproteobacteria; order Coxiellales; family Coxiellaceae; genus Coxiella. The sequence continues at coordinate 811,055 of NZ_CP084737.1, read as the reverse complement.
GCGTAGAGGAAGAACAAGAGTTAGCCATCAAGTTTAAAAAAAACAATGACTTAGAATCAGCTAGAAAGTTGGTGCTTTCTCATCTCCGGTTTGTGGTGCGGATCGCGCGCGGTTACTCAGGTTATGGGCTCCCTCAAGCCGACCTTATTCAAGAGGGCAATATTGGCCTTATGAAGGCAGTAAAACGTTTCGATCCAAAAGTAGGTGTTCGCTTGGTTTCTTTTGCTGTACATTGGATTCGAGCAGAAATTCATGAATTTATTCTCCGCAATTGGCGTATCGTTAAAGTTGCCACTACCAAAGCGCAACGTAAGCTTTTTTCAATTTACGAAAGCATACAAAAAAACGCGGCTGGTTTAGTGAACAGGAAGCTCAAACGCTTGCTGAAACATTAAATGTGAATACAAAAGACGTGCGCCAAATGGAAGAAAGGCTAAACAGTTATGATGAGGCCTTTGATGGCAGTGACGATGATAGCGACGGAGGAGGTCATATTGGCTGCGTAGCGGCACCAGTTCATTATCTCCAAGATAAACGCTACAATCCCGCTTTGCAACTAGAACAAAGTGATTGGTCGTACGATCAAGAGCAACTTTTGCATAACGCTATTCAAACACTGGATAAACGAAGTCAAGATATTTTATATCAGCGCTGGTTAAATGAAAAAAAACTAACACTCCATGAATTGGCGGGGAAATACGACATTTCTGCTGAGCGCATTCGCCAACTCGAAAAAAATGCTATGCAGAAAATTCGAGAAGCAATGACACTCACCAACTAATCAAAAGAACATAGGGTGGCTCTACAAAACTCGACACTAACAAATTACCCTATAACTCTCTAATTTTTCAACATAAAAAAATAAAAGAAATTCATAAAATTATTCATAATTACCTAATTAATAATTAAAAAGTGTTAATGGAATCTTCCCGAACTCTACAAAAGTAGACGCAAATAAGCGGCGAGAACAATGTATACGAAAGGCGATTGCACAACACGATAAAAATTGCTTAATGATTCAGTTTCGCCTATCATAAGTAATTCTAAAGGTAGTGTCATCTTAGTTAAATTTTTTGATTATCAAAGTGGCATTGCAAAGCTATAAATCAATTCATCCAAAATCTCATGAAACAAAATAAAGATCTTCGAGTCGTCCTCTTTGAAGGACTGACTTTTTTACAATCAATCGCAATTGGCTGCCAAAGTATCATAATCAGCGGTAACACAAGGAAAATATTATGTTTTTTGATGTACTGCTCAACACTGATAATTCGTTGACAAATGATTCAGTTTTTAAAATTACTAAAAATATTGGATTAAATATAGATCAAGTTAAAAAAGATATGAATGATCCCGCCATACAAAAACAATTGCGCGATAATTTTCAATTGGCACGATCAATGCAACCGGTAAGCACACCGATCTGGTTATTGGTAGAAAAGCATCGACTAATTTTCGATTTACACCAGGCACAATTTCTCAACAAAATCTCTACTCCAAAGTGCAATTGGCCAGGTAAAAAAATAACTAGACCTTCTGTTATTCCAAAAATGTGGAATACGGAAGGAAGGCGACATAAGTCATCATTGTCCTGGATTTCAAAATGAATCAGTGCCCATTAAACTTTCAGACAATGATCTTAACTTTACATCGGTATTGGTCTGACCAAGGGTGTCTTTTGCTTCAGCCATTGGATATGGAAGTAGGCGCTGGTACTTTCCACCCGGCTACTTTTTTGCGGGCGATCGGCCCTGAACCCTGGCGCACTGCTTACGTTCAACCATCACGTCGCCCCACTGACGGTCGATATGGAGACAATCCCAATCGCACACAACATTATTATCAATATCAAGTTATGCTAAAGCCATCCCCTGATAACATTCAAGAAATCTATCTCGGCTCCTTAAAAGCTTTAAATATTGATCCTCTCATCCATGATATCCGTTTTGTTGAAGATGATTGGGAAGCGCCAACGTTGGGTTCTTGGGGGTTGGCTGGGAAGTGTGGCAAGATGGAATGGAAATCACCCAATTTACTTATTTCCAACAAGTCGGTGGCCTAGAATGTCACCCAGTAACCGGCGAAATTACCTATGGCTTAGAACGACTGGCCATGTTTGTGCAACAGGTAGATAATATGTTTGATCTAGTTTGGGCTAAAGGCCCAGATGGTGACATCACCTACGGACATATATTTCACCAAAACGAAGTTGAGATGTCAGCCTATAACTTCGAATACGCCGATGTCGATACCTTATTCAAGCATTTTGGTTTCTACGAAAAAGAAGCACTACGCTTAATTGGAGCTAAATTACCCTTAGCTGCCTATGAAATGGTATTAAAATCTTCTCATACGTTTAATTTATTAGACGCTCGCCAAGCTATTTCAATGACGGAACGTCAACGATTTATACTACGTGTCAGAAAACTAGCGCTTGCTGTCGCAAGCGCATACTATTCAACGCGAGAAAAACTTAGATTTCCATTATTAAAAAAAGAGATTGCTTGATGGTCACGAAAAATTTTTTATTTGAAATTGGCTGTGAAGAATTACCACCAAGCATGTTGAATCAATTATCAAACTCATTATCTCGAAACATCCAGATACAGCTTGAAAAATCAGAATTGTCATTTGGCACTTTACATTCATTCGCAACGCCCTGCCGTTTAGCAGTATTAATAAATCGTCTCTCAACAGAACAACCCGCACGTGTCATTGAACGACAGGGCCCTAGTGTCAAATCTGCTTTTGGAAAAGATGGTGCTCCTACATTAGCGTGTTTAGGTTTTGCACGATCTTGTGGTATTTCAACAGATCAGCTTCAAAGAAAAGAAACAAAAAAAGGGGATTTTATATACTGTCGCATTAAGCAACCGGGTCAATTAACCAAAGAATTATTACCTAAAATTATCCAAACGGCCATTAAGCAATTACCCATTTTTAAAGCCATGCGCTGGGGGCTCATACAGAAACTTTTGTTCGTCCTGTTCATTGGGTTGTGATGATTTTTGGAAAAGATGTCGTGCCAACCACTATCCTTGGTCATATGACTTCTGCTGAAACACGAGGACATCATTTTCATTACCCTCAACGAATAGCAATCAGCCAACCTGATGATTATCAGCGAGTATTATTAACGCATGGTATGGTAATCGCTGATTTCGAAAAACGGCTTAAAAAATTCGGATTTTAATTCAAGAAGTAGCTAGCCTAAAAGGGCAAGCTATCATCGATGAATATTTACTAAAAGAAGTGACCGGTATGGTCGAATGGCCTGTTGCCCTACTAGGACGCTTTAAAGAAAAATTTCTGGCACTACCACCGGAAGTATTAATCACTGCGATGAAAGTACATCAACGTTATTTCCCTATAAAAGATGAAAAAGGCAACTTACTTCCTTATTTTATCTTAGTCAGTAATATTGAAAGCAAAGACCATAAACGTGTAATTTCAGGAAACGAACGCGTTATTAACGCCCGTCTTTCAGACGCTTCATTTTTTTATAACAACGATCTCGATGTTACCCTAGAAAGTCGACTACCTAAATTAGCTGATGTTGTTTTTCAGCACCAGCTCGGTACACTTGCTGATAAAACGAAACGCATTGCTAAGCTCGCGGTTTTTATAGCTAAACAAATTCATATCGATGAACTCCTTGTTCATCGCGGGTGTCTTCTTTCCAAATGTGATTTAGTTAGTAAAATGGTGCATGAATTTCCGAAACTACAGGGCATTATGGGCTATTACTATTCACTCCACAGTAAAGAATCTGAAAGTTTGGCCAATTCTATTAGAGAACACTACCAACCCCGCTTCTCTGGTGATATTTTGCCCAAGAGTTTACCCGGCGCTTGCATTGCTCTCGCAGATCGGCTAGACACTATTATTGGAATTGTCGGTATTCATAAACTGCCAACAGGAGATAAAGATCCTTTTGCTTTACGCCGAGCTGCGATTGGCGTTTTGCGTATTTTAATAGAGAAAGAGCTTCCTTTAGATTTATCAACATTACTTGAAGAAGCGGAAAAGAACTTCACTATAGCATTACCTAGCAAAAATGTCGTTGATCAATCTTTTAAGTTTATTATTGAACGATTACGTACCTGGTATCTCGAAAAGAATGTACCATCATCTGTATTTATGTCAGTTCTATCTTCACGACCCACTCAACCTCTAGATTTCGATCGACGTATTAAGGCAGTACAACATTTTCAAACGCTACCCGAAGCAAACGCACTTGCAGCCGCTAATAAACGTATCAATAATATTCTAAAAAAACAGTCAAATGTGGAAAAATTAAAATTGATCAATGATTCTTTATTTGATTCTGATGCTGAACGCATTCTCGCCACACAGCTGAGAATACATGCTGACTCTGTTAATAATTTATATAAAAAAGCAGATTACACCAAAGCACTGAGCGAATTAGCATCCCTTAAGGGGCCAATTGATGCTTTTTTAATAAAGTTATGGTAATGGTAGATGACAAGAGAAAGTGTGCCAATCGTTTGATATTACTTTCATCGTTACAACAACTTTTTATGCAGATCGCAGATATTTCTCTGCTATAGCATGTGCGTGGCGCTTTTATAAAAGACTGCATTATTGGCTATGGCGCACTACGATGCTTTGCGGTACCTTAAATTAAAATCTATCGCTGAAAAATTATTTTGTTCTCCACGTGAAAATCAAAATTATTATTTACTTACTTTTAATTGACTTTTATCAATATACCATTTAGCTACAACTTAAAGGACAGTATACTCACCCTATAGCATAATAAAATTAGCTAGATTCAAAATATTATCGAGAATATGCGCAGCATAGACATGGCAATCAGCAGGTTTCTTAGTCTTAATGTAATTAAAAGTGGAAATATTCGACTGCGTCCTTAATGAATGCACTTTGCATACAGATACTAAATTTGAAAAAAATAAAAAGAGCGATTTCATCAATGTTATCGGAGCCTTTGTTAATAAAGAAATAGACCAAACCTTCACTTATCAAAACTGGATAGCGCCATTTTTAAAATACGGAGTTCAATTCTCTAAGCTAAACTTGTTACAACATCACATTTACTCCATGCAAAACAGTGTTTTCCATAGAATCAAGTAGTAGTGATACTATTGGCACTATGATGATCTCCAGGCAGAATGAGGTCAACTCCCACTAAAGATTCGTCTATGACAGCTACCACACTAGATCACCTTTTAAGAATCAGAAATCATTATAGCAGTTTCTTACGAAACCCAAACTGTTAACTGTGTTAACAAAGATTATTACTAATTAAGCTATACTCCGTATTTATTAAACTTCATTAAATCAATGAATATAAACTATGGTCGCTTGATTCTCAATGAACAACATTTCAACATACCTTATCCTAGTTATAACAGACTAAATTCATGAAATTTTTTTCGTTTAATTTTATTTAATTATTACCAGAATGCCTTGGGTAATTTTAAACTTAGAATCCCTTAAATGGTTAAGCACTACATGGAATCCAAAAAAAATAAGAAGACTTATTGTAGTTAAATCTATAAGAGCTTAGCCCAATTATGCAAACTTGTTTTTATTAACTTTTATCTATATGTGTAGACTCTGAAAAATTTAACGAACGCACATATAGCCCTGTAAAAGCTAAGGATTTATCTAGACATTTGTTAAACTATTTTTTATAGACCTTTGTAAGAGAACATTACATAGCAGTGATATGATTTTATTATAAAATCCCCCGCTGAAGCCTATAAGCTCTCTCTGATACCATGAGTAGAATATTATATCTACGTGTTTTTAGAGAATAGGATAACTGAATCTCAATAATGATATACCATCAGAAATCGAAATTAGTCTGATGTCCAATTCTTGATAGAAAAATAATATACTTTATTTGAATACAAACATGAATGGAGAGTAGCTACCTTTTTATTTTTCAATATGCTAATACGCTTTCTACTTCTGATTTTTTAGGAAAGATTCAAGCTACCCCGATAACTGCCTCACAATGAATAAAGCAAGAAGTTTGGAAAATGGGTTGATACAGATACGATCGAACGATGAGTGCGTTAACTTCATCTCTACCAATTGGAGCGCTTGACAATGAGCGGCCTTTATTATCTATATTGTATATAATTTTAAACTATTTAAGCAAGAGACATATCGTTTTTTCTAATTGCATTCCTATTTTGTATTTAATAGTTTTTACGATAGCAACAAATCATTATAGAACGACGAATCATAAAATTCACTGAAATTCATCACATATTATATTATTTCTTATAATGAATATAGTTGAAGGAAAATACGACTCAATTCCGAGCTATGTTCTATGTTACAGCGGATATTGCATCCGAATGGTTTTGCTAAAACCATATATCAAGAAATAAATTCAAACCAATATACGCGGTTTATCGAAAACTTATATTAATGGGAATTCTTCTCTCGAGAACCATCTTTTGGAAGTAGCAGCAATCGAGGGAAAAATTTAAAGAATTTAGATGAATATAAAATTGATTAGATTCCATAAGAAATAATAGAATCCATATTCAAAAGCGGCTTCTGACTCAAATTAAGTAAGTGCAAACATCAAGTAATGAAGGAAAACTTCTCACAGGGCCCAGCGCACACTAAGGTGAAATTCTCATTCCACTTTCTTTATGGAATTTAGTTTTAGTTTTAAAGTTTTCTTCTTGAAAAGGAATGCAACAGATACTGATATAAAATCTAAAAAAGAACAAAGAGAGCTAAAAGGAGGATTAACGTACTTTGATCGGTGACACACTATAAGCGTCTTTTCTCTTAAGACTAACGTAAATATTTTTAAACTAAAAATTAAAAAGGTTTTCATTTCTATGTGTTTTTAAATTGTGGATAAACTGTCTATAGAAAATGAATATTTTAAAAGCAAAACAACATGCTTATGGTTTTACACAGGTTATTCGTTTCAATGTCCTTTCATTCATTAACAGATGAAAATACTATAACCAATTGTTCTATAAACAGTAATTTAACTTGTTCTTTTATTAACAGGTCTTATAATCATTACCATGAATTTATTAACTAAATTTAATTGATAGTAGAAAGAACCGTAATCACTTTATTTGACAGCACCGTTCGCGCTGATTTATGATTTCGGATCTTGATAACACCGAGTGACTTATGAAACGAACATATCAACCCAGTAAATTAAAGCGAAATCGAACACATGGCTTTCGTGCACGCATGGCCACAAAAAATGGTCGTCAAGTATTAAAACGTCGTCGCGCCAAAGGGAGAAGCGTCCAATAAACTAATGGGATATCACTTTTCATCGGATTGGCGAATCCGGACAACAGCAGTGTTTCGGTGTGTTTATTCCAAACGCCAGCGATTATTAGATCGGTATTATGTACTCTATTATCTTAATAACGATATCGGGCATTCCCGTTTAGGGGTGGTAGCAAGTAAGAGAAGTGTTAAAAAGGCCATCATCCGAAATCGAGTTAGAAGAATGGTAAAGGAGGCCTTCCGCAGACAAAAAAATCAACTACCATCGTTTGATCTTGTTTTTATTGCAAAGGCATGTGCTAGTGAAGCAAGCAACAGAGAGCTGTATAAATGTATAAATCGTTTACTCGAACAATTAGTCAAATAACACAGTTCATTTTTATTAGTTTAATTAGATTTTATCAGTATATAGTAAGTCCCTGGTTTATTAGTTGTTGTCGATTTTATCCCAGCTGTTCTTCTTATGCAGAAGAAGCAATAAAACAATTAGGTGTTATGAAAGGTGTGTATTTATCGGTTTGTCGATTATTACGTTGTCATCCTTTTCATTTAGGTGGCATTGATTCAGTTCCTAAAAAATATAAGAAGACGATATAACAATGGATAGCAAAAAAATAGTTTTATACATCATTATGGTACTTTTAGCGATTTCACTTTTTAATGCATGGATGCGAGATTATCCGCCAGTTTCGGAACAATCATTACAATCCGCCCCATCCCCACATACGGATGGAAAAGAAACGATTTATACACCTCCAGCTCTTATGCCAAAAACGGCCAAAACCAAAGTAACAGGAACCATTGCAGCAGGAAATAAAAATTTTCTAAGACAATTCATTACTGTAAGAACTGATGTGCTCAAAATAGTAATCGATATGCAGAGTGGCAATATTGTTTCGGCTGCACTTCCGAAATATCCAATTTCTATTAAAGAAAAAGATACGCCAGTTCAAATTTTAAATTCTGATTGCAATGAATTATATATCGCACAAAGTGGTCTCACGAATGCGAATGCTAATCAAAAAGTCTTCCCAATTAAATTTACCTCTACAGAAAAAAATTATGTCTTAAAAGATGCGGAAACTAAGCTTGTAGTTCAATTGACTAGCCGAACATCTAATGGATTAAAAATTATTAAAACTTATACCTTTCATCGTGGTAATTATGCCATTCAACTTAATTATGTGGTAAAAAATGAGACTGCTAAACTGTGGCAAGGTAGTCTGTTTGCTCAATTAACGCGCCGACAACCATCTGTTAAGCATCACCATTTTTATATCCGAAGCTATAATGGTCCTGCAATTTCGAGTCCACAAACACCTTACAAAAAGGTGACTTATGAATCCCTTGACAAAGGAAACATCAATCGAGTATCGACAGGCGGATGGATTGCCATGCAGCAGCATTATTTTTTGAGCGCATGGATTCCAGGAAATTCCAAATTAACTTACTACTATTATAGCTATATCACCCCTTCCCAAAACGGAAGACAGAATATTTATACCATAGGTTTTTTAAGTCCAGCAATGAATATTGCGCCTGGAAAAACTGCATCTAGTCACGCAACAGTTTATATTGGTCCAGAAGTAGCTAATCAATTGAAACCATTAGCACCTGGTTTAGAGAGAACGATTGATTATGGATGGTTATGGCCTATTTCAATGCTTTTATTTTGGATTATGAGTGCTGTTCATAAAATTTTAAGAAACTGGGGTTGGTCTATTGCCGTTACGACGATTTTAATTAAAATTGTTTTTTACTGGTTCTCTGAAAAAAGTTTTCGTTCAATGGCGCGTATGCGTGAACTGCAACCTCGAGTGCAAGCGTTAAAGGAACGCTATGGCAATGATCGACAAGCATTAAGCCGCGCTACTATGGAACTGTATCGTAAAGAAAAAATTAATCCTCTTGGCGGCTGTCTGCCATTGTTAATTCAAATCCCCGTTTTTATCGCATTTTATTACGTCATCATTGAAAGTGTTGAATTACGTCAAGCACCGTTTATTCTATGGATTTATGATCTATCCGCTAAAGATCCGTACTATATTCTTCCAGTTTTAATGGGATTAAGTATGTTAGTCCAACAGAGATTATCTCCTACATCTCCAGATCCTACACAACAAAAAATGATGTGGATTTTACCTATGATGTTTACTGTATTTTTTATCAACTTCCCGGCAGGATTGGTCTTATATTGGCTAATAAATAATGTTGTTCAGACGTTGCAACAATGGTACGTTAATAGAGTATATGAAAGCCACAAAGCGAAATTAAAAATCAGATGCACTACTAGAAAATAAATGTTGAAATCTAATTACATTTTTTATGTCTAGTGACTCTAGGGAGACCATTGTTGCACAAATAACGCCTTCTGGTCAGGGAGGGATTAGTGTTGTTCGTGTGTCTGGACCACAGACTAAAGCTATTGCGAAAAAGATGCTAGGGTGCCTACCTAAACCTAGACATGCTACGGTTGCTAAATTTAAATATCAACAGTCAGTTATTGATGAAGGCATCGCCCTTTATTTTCCAGGGCCAAATTCATTCACTGGTGAGGATGTTTTAGAACTCCATGGTCATGGTGGACCTATTGTAATAGACTGCTTGCTTAAAAGCATCTTAAATGAGGAGGTGCGGTTAGCAAGGCCAGGGGAATTTTCTGAAAGAGCTTTTTTAAATAACAAAATCGATTTAGCACAAGCAGAAGCCATTTCAGATTTAATTAATGCTACTTCTGAACGGGCTGCGAAGTCTGCTGTCCGTTCATTACAAGGTGAGTTTTCCAACCATATTCGTGAACTCGTTACGGCCCTTGTTGAATTACGGACACACGTAGAAGCAGCAATTGATTTTCCAGAAGAAGAAATTGATTTTCTAGCAGATAAATCGATAGAAATAAAATTAAAAAATTTGCTACGACAAGTGAAGGAAATTAAAAAAACGGCAAAACAAGGCGTGTTGTTACGTGACGGAATTACTGTCGTGATAGCAGGTGAACCGAATGTAGGTAAATCGAGTTTGCTCAATTTACTCAGTGGACAAGAAATAGCGATTGTGACTGATATCGCAGGTACTACCCGCGATGTTCTCCGAGAGTCCATCCATATCGACGGCATGCCCATTAATATTCTAGATACAGCGGGTTTACGAATTACCGAAGACGTTGTTGAAAAGGAAGGTATGAATCGTACTAAAAAAGCCATTGATAAAGCTGATCTTATTTTACTTATGCTGGATTCTTCTAGTCATTCAAAAGAAGAAGATTTTCATAAAACAATAAAACAATTATTTTCAGATAGTGGAAAACAAATACCACTTGTTATTATCGAAAATAAAATTGATTTAACTGGAGAAAAACCGTCAAAAGAAAATACTGATTACATACGGATTAAAATCTCTGTTAAAACTGGCGCCGGTATTGATTTACTCAAATGTCATTTAAAAGAGATTGTTGGATTTAAAACTACTAACGAAAATGACTTTATCGCGCGACGACGCCACTGCGATTCTATAACAAGAGCTAGATTTTTTCTAGAAAAAGCGGATGAACAATTTTTCAAGCAAAAGGCCGGCGAACTTATCGCCGAATACCTACGACAAGCACAAAATACCCTTTCAGAAATTACTGGTGAATTTGTAGCAGATGACTTACTCAGGAAAATATTCTCTGAATTTTGTATCGGAAAATAATATAGTCTCCTTTCTGCGACCTACAAATAACCTTTTCTTATGATAGAATCCTATGTATGAAAAATGCCACCCAGAAATTTGACGTTATTATTATCGGCGGTGGGCATGCAGGCACTGAGGCTGCATTGGCTTCGGCGCGCATGGGAGCTAGGACTTTATTGCTTACGCATAACATTGAAACACTGGGTCAAATGTCTTGCAATCCTTCTGTCGGCGGCATTGGCAAAACGCATCTGGTAAAGGAGATCGATGCATTAGGGGGGTTATGGCCCGGGCGACTGATCAGGCTGGAATTCATTTTCGCATACTCAATGCCAAAAAAGGTCCTGCCGTTAGAGCTACCCGCGCGCAAGTTGATCGGATCTTGTACAAAGCCGCTATTCGGAAAGCACTGGAAAATCAATCTAACCTATGGTTATTCCAACAAGCAGTTGATGATTTAATCTTGAAAAATAATCGAGTAGTAGGGGTTGACACTCAAATAGGCCTTCAATTTTACGCACCCGCTGTGGTTTTAACGGTTGGGACCTTTTTAGGGGGAAAATTCATATTGGTATGAAAAGTAGAGATGGGGGTCGTATGGGCGATCCCCTTCCATTGCGCTAGCTGAACGACTGCGCGCTATGTCTTTTTGCGTTGAGCGATTAAAAACAGGCACTCCACCACGTATTGATGGACGAACGATCGATTACTCTCAGCTAGAAGAGCAACCGGGCAACCAACCTGTGCCGATAATGTCTTATTGTGGAAATGTAAAAGAACACCCGAAACAAATTTCCTGTTTCATTACTCATACCAATGAAAAAACGCATAGCATTATTCGCTCCGGGTTAAAAACATCACCACTTTTTTCGGGTATTATAGAAGGTATCGGACCGCGTTATTGTCCTTCTATTGAAGATAAAGTAGTTCGATTTTCGGATCGGAAATCACATCAATTATTTTTAGAACCAGAAGGATTAAATACACCTGAAGTTTATCCAAACGGCGTTTCGACTAGCTTATCTTTCGAAGTACAATCGACATTTATTCACAGCATAAAAGGACTGGAAAATTGTCATATCACTCGCCCAGGGTATGCTATTGAATATGATTTTTTTGATCCACGTGGTTTGAATCTTTCTTTGGAAACCAAATGTATTCCGGGACTTTATTTTGCTGGCCAAATTAATGGTACTACTGGGTACGAAGAAGCTGCTGCGCAAGGCTTAATTGCCGGAATTAATGCCGCTTTACAAATCCAAGAAAGAAAATCATGGACACCTAAAAGAGATGAAGCTTATATTGGTGTGTTAATCGATGATTTAACAACTCGTGGAACGAATGAGCCTTATCGAATGTTCACAAGTCGTGCAGAATATAGACTTTTATTAAGACAAGACAACGCTGATTTGCGTTTGACAGAAAAAGGACGTGAATTAGGTTGTATCGATAATGAACGTTGGGATTTTTTTGCTCGCAAACGAGAGTCCCTTGAAAAGGAACAACAACGTTTAAAAAAAATGGATTCAACCTAATTCAATAATTGCCGGGAAAATTCATGAATGCTTTCAACAACGATTAGAGCGGGAATATTCTGCAATGGATCTTTTACGTCGTCCCGAGATTACTTATTTTGAGCTGATGAAAATAGAAAATTTAGGCCCATCTGTAAATGATTTTTCTGTCGCGGAACAAATCGATATACAGGCAAAATATGAAGGTTATTTAGTTCATCAGTTGGCTGAGGTTACTCGTCAAAAAAATACGAATCTGCATATATTCCAGAATCCATTGATTATAATGAAGTTGCGGGATTATCGAATGAAGTACGACAAAAGCTCAGTCAAATTAGACCAACTACCCTTGGGCAAGCTACACGAATTCCTGGTATTACTCCAGCTGCAATTTCTTTGTTACTTATTTATCTAAAAAGAAGAAGTAAGGTAGTGCTACCTTATTTGGGTAATTGTTATCTGTGTCATTCGAGTCAGTACTTCTTGCCGTTAACCCTGTCATCAGAGTGAGTTATCAAGAATCTAAGGAGAGAATGATAAACTAGCTTTTAGATTCCAGTCTTCTGAAGAAAAGGTCGATTTTAGTGGGAGTTTTAGTGGGTAAGGTAAGAATGAAAGAAAAACTGAAAAAAGGAATTGATGAATTAAGGTTAGAAATTCCAGAAAACACTCAGAAAATATTGCTCGATTTTCTTACTTTCCTACAAAAATGGAATCAGGCCTACAATCTCACTGCAATCAGCAACACAGAAAGTATGATAACCTATCATCTCTTGGATAGTTTGTCTATCTTCCCTTATTTAAAGGGAAAAACGATTTTAGATGTGGGGAGTGGGGCGGGTTTCCCAGGAATTCCACTGGCGTTAGCATGCCCAGATAAACAATTTACTTTGCTTGATAGTAAAAATAAAAAATCAGTTTTTTTGCTTCAGGCCATTTCTCAATTTAAGATATCTAATGTCACCATCGTGCGAGCACATGTTCCAGACTATCGGCGAGAATTTGGTTTTGACGCAATTATTTGTCGTGCTTTTGGAAATCTCAGGTTTGTTATAAATCAAACTAAACACTTGCTCTGCCCAGATGGGCGATGGTTTATAATGAAAGGCAGTTATCCAAAGGAGGAATTGCAAATCATCTTAGAGCCTTTTGTTGTCTATCGTTTAAAGGTGCCGGATTTAAACGCGGAGCGTCATCTTGTTGAAATTGGAAATAAGCGTAATCGCAACGCTGATTAAAAGAAGACTGGGTTAGTAAAATAACTTCTACTGTTAATTTATAACTTTACTCACTGTTACTAAACGATAGATTCTGATGGTTAATCTAGATTCATAAAAATTCATAAAAGTGCATATTTTGAGTAACCATGCAGTTTGCCGTACTTTAATCTAGGCGGTTTTTAAAATTAGGCTAACAAAGGCATTGTTTAAAGGAAATACTTGAAGCGAAATCTATAGCATAACTTCATGTAATTAACTACCCTCTTAAAATATGTTAACTGGTGGGGTGGCCGCCTGGTTTCAGATAAATAGTGCATCATATTGTCGTAATCCGCTCCTTTTGTCACAATATGAGATTAATCGGCACGTAAATGGACTTGGTCTGATTATTTGCCATTAGTTTTATTTTCGCTTTTTTGTTATGTCCCGGAGATAGTTATAGGTTATTCATTATTATCAAGCCTTCTTATCTGCTATTTTCAATTTGCTTATGAATTTATATTGGAAAATTAATGATAAGATCATTGAAAGTCTGGATTTAAGTTCTTTAGGTGTTTGGTGCGGCAACTTTTTAACTGTTACCCTAAGTATCAGGAGTGTTAATAGACGATATCTTTGATAATTAATTATCTTTATTGGAAGCACTTTCTTTAATTCTTTAATAAATTTTTTACAGTAAAAATAAGCAGCTTCTTTTTGATTTTAAAAAAGCAGTCAAGTTGTTTTTGGATTTTTTAAAATTCTCCATTCTTTACCATTTGCTTTAATTGCTCTAAGTTTTTATCGTTGTTTGGAACCGAAATAGTGATGGAAGATAAAGATACTTTTTTATAGCTCTATTTTAATCTTTTATAAAACAGATTGTTTCGATGCTGAAGATTTGAAAGATCAGTTCGTTGATTAGCACACATTACTAGGGGTCTCGATTTTTCTGTCCCATTTTACTGTTCCCATATTAGCACCTATTTTTCAAATTTTTTAATTATCTAAGCACATAGATATCATGAATTTTAAATGCTAAGACAGTATAAATTTATTCGTTTAAATTAGAAAATAGCGATATTATTCGAGATATAGCCTATCAATAAAGAGTTGGTATTCTTTTTTCGTTCTTTTATCTATATTGTTACTTTTTATTGCAACTTTGTTTAGATCTTTGTTTGGATTTACAGGTCTCGTTACATCTTTTTACTAGGATTATAAAAACTTTATTCCATGGTTTTATACATTTTTGATATTTCTTTGTTACTGCCCTCTGGTTTTTGTTATTGCTCGATTGGAAGGATCACCGGCACTATAAAATCCTTAGATAAGAAACCGAACATATGGATGTTGGTTTTTATTTCTAGTAATGACATCACATTGTTGCGTTATTCGATTTTTCAGACTATAGAGTTATTGTGCTGGCTTTTAAAGTCATATTTTCATATTTTTAGTGCTTTTATGATTTTTCTCATCTTAATTTTAAAACCAACAGAAAGAAAAAATTTCCATTCCGACCTTTCTCACCCATACAGCCGCATACCTTCAAGCTAAATGAGCTTTTAGTTTCCAAAAAGTTTTTTCTTCTTATGGTGTAGATAAAGTTTTAAGTTCAAATTAAAGCTAAGTTGGCCTTGCCTTACCCTATAAAAATCTATATACTCGCCCCAATTATACCGAGATCGATGGGTTGGAAAGTTGTTTTATGCACAAAAGTCGTCTATAGATTCAGCGACATGCTCCGTTCGTCTCATTGCTTACCGGTTAATTAGACTGCAAGCAGTGGTGGTTATTGTAATTACCTGGTATTGGTGGGTTCAGGGAGCGACTGATGGACTGTCCGCGCTTTTAGGTGGTGCAGCTTGTGTGTTACCTAACCTTTATTTTGCTTGGCGTCTATTTTCTATTACGAGTTCTCGGGCAACTAAAAGGATCATAATCGATTTTTTTTAGGAGAGTTGATTAAGTTGGCACTGAGTTCTGTGCTGGTGATACTTATCATAGTATTCATTCCGGTTTCTATCGTGCCGTTTACTATTGGATTTGTGGGAGCACAGTTTGGATTTTTGTTTGCGCCCCTAGAGATTCTGTGGAGTCGATCGAATAAGGTGAAGAGTACACAGTAGATGTATGTACAGGCTAAGCTAACACCGGGCGAATATATTCAGCACCATATGTCTCATTGGCAGCTGAACCTGCACGATTTCACCCTCACAAGGGGTGATTTTTGGACACTTAATCTCGATACGTTCGTTATTTCTGTGACTCTCGGTATTTTGTTTTTGAGTTTCTTTTATATTATTGCGCGTAATGCGACAGCTGGGATTCCTGGTAAGTGGCAAAATTTTGTCGAAATGGCAGTAGAATCCGTCGACAACACTGTCAAAGATTCTTTTCGCGGTGATCGAAGTTTGGTTGCGCCTCTAGCATTAACTATTTTTACTTGGGTCTTTTTGATGAACTTTATGGATCTCTTACCGGTGGATCTTATTCCTCGGTTATTTCATTTTGTCAATGTAGAGCATTTCAAGTCTGTTCCCACTGCCGATCCCGCTTTGACTTTTTCTATGTCTATTACAGTTTTTATTTTGGTCGTTTTTTACAATTTCAAAATGAAAGGGGTAATTGGTTTCGGTAAGGAGGTATTAAGTCAACCATTTGGTTGGTATCTTATACCCATTAACATTATCTTCAGAGTGATTGACGAAGGTGTTAAGCCAATTTCATTAGCGTTGCGGCTTTTTGGTAATCTCTTTGCAGGTGAATTAATCTTCATTTTGATTGCGCTATTGCCTTGGTTCAGTCAATTTACGTTAGGTGTACTTTGGGTCCTATTCCATTTATTGGTGATTACAGTTCAAGCGTTTATCTTTATGATGCTGACAGTTGTTTATCTCAGCCTTGCAACAAGATCGCACTAATTTAGAAAAAGGAGAAATTATGGTTATAGCTCAGTTAATCTCAAGTGTACAAGGGTTTTCAGCCATCGCAGCTGGCTTATTTATCGGCCTCGCTGCTATGGGAACAGCTATTGGTTTTGGCATACTTGGAGGTAAATTTCTAGAAGGTGTAGCCAGACAACCGGAATTATCTACGATGTTAATGATTCGCATGTTTTTAATGGCTGGTTTAGTGGATGCTTTCGCAGCTATTTCGTTGGTCATGGGCTTGATTTTAATTTTTTCTAAAAATCCGTTCTTGACTGCCGTTATGGATGCTGCAGCGAAAATAGCTAGTCAATGACAAATCACACCGCTTTCGACAAGAAGAGTAAGTTAAAAAGAGGTTTTTAGTGGATATTAATGCGTCGTTGATTGTACAAATGCTGGTATTTATTGTCTTCATTGGCTTAACGATGAAATTTATTTGGCCGCCGATTATACAAGTATTGGAACTTCGTCGTAAAAATATTGCCGATGGGCTAGCGGTTGCTGAAAAAGGTCATAAAAAGCTGGAAGTTGCAGAAATTAGGTCCAAAGAAATATTCACTGAAGCAAAAGCGCAAGCAGCACATATTGTTGAACAAGCTAATCAACGAGCAAATCGCATCATTAAAGAAGCAAAAAACAAGGCTCAGAAAGAAAGTGCGTATTTACTGCAACTAGCTAAAAGTGAAATTGAGCAACAATACAACGTAGCAAGAGCAGAACTGATCAAACAGATTTCTGATATTGCTGTGGTCGGCGCTCAAAAGATTTTGCAGTGCGAAATAAACAAGGTAAGCAATGATCGTTTGGTAGATGAATTAGTGAGCGAGATTAAATAATGGTCTTACAACTAACACTAGCAAGACCTTATGCTAAAGCCGTATTTTCTGATGCTAAAGAAACCCATCAGCTTGAAATATGGTCTGCGGTGCTGCATGCTTTCTCAAAAATTATTAAAAATAATCAAATAGCCCAACTGATTTTTAATTCTCAGATTTCTAAGGAAGATGTCAAAGAGTTGTTGCTTCATTTAATTCAAACCATTCAAGCCGAATCAGATTCGTTGAAAGGAAAAATCGACCGATTTCTTCAATTGCTCATTCACGAAAAAAGATTAACGACTTTACCAGATATCGATTTCTTATATCACCAATTATTAAACAACTACTACGGTCTTATGGAAGCCGAAGTCATTTGTGCTTTTCCGTTAAGCACTGAACATCAAGAACAAATTAAAAATAAACTGAAAAAGCGATTTAACTCTAAAGTTAAATTAAGGGTAACGGAGGATAAATCTTTGCTGGGCGGTGCTATTGTTCGTGCCGATAATTGGGTAATAGACGGCTCTGTTAGAGGAAAATTGACTCGATTAGCAGAAAGTCTTAAGGGGTAAATTATGAGTTCGCAATTACGATCAGCTGAAATCAGTGACATCATTAAATCGCGTATTGAAAAATTTGGTATTAAAGCAGAAGAACGTACTGAAGGCATAATCGTTAATATTAAAGACGGCATTGTGCAGCTTTATGGATTGCGTGATGCCATGTTTGGCGAAGTGATTGAATTTCCTGAATATACCTACGGCTTGGTATTTAATCTTGAGCGTGATTCAGTAGGGGTGGTAGTCATGGGATCTTATGAACATTTAGAAGAAAGGATGACTGCGCGCTGTACTGGTCAAATTCTGGAGGTACCTGTAGGGGAAGAATTATTAGGCCGAGTGGTTAGTGCACTAGGCAAACCGATCGATGGAAAAGGTCCAATTGAAACAAAACTTACCTCATCTATTGAAAAAGTAGCACCAGGTGTTATTAAACGAAAATCTGTTGATACACCATTGCAATCTGGTATTAAGTCTATTGACGCAATGGTTCCTATCGGTCGTGGACAACGAGAATTAATTATTGGTGACCGTCAAACAGGAAAAACGGCTATTGCTATCGATACCATTCTTAATCAAAAAAGTACTGGCGTTAAATGTATTTATGTCGCCATCGGTCAGAAACAATCTTCAGTGGCTGCAGTCGTGCGTAAATTAGAGGAGCATGGTGCACTTAAGCACACTATCATTATCAATGCAAGCGCTTCTGAAGCGGCTGCTTTGCAATACTTAGCACCTTATTCAGGTTGTGCGATGGGCGAATACTTCCGTGATCGTGGTCAAAATGCGTTAATCGTTTACGATGATCTAACCAAACAAGCATGGGCGTATCGACAAATTTCGTTATTGTTGCGTCGACCGCCAGGTCGTGAGGCTTATCCTGGGGACATTTTTTATTTGCATTCTCGCTTATTAGAACGCGCAGCGCATGTCAATGAACATTACGTTCAAGAATTTACAAAAGGTGAAGTTAAGGGGAAAACAGGCTCATTGACTGCTCTTCCTATTATTGAAACGCAAGCTGGAGACGTTTCAGCGTTTATTCCTACCAATGTTATTTCAATTACGGACGGGCAAATTTATTTAGACATCAATTTATTTAACGCTGGTATTCGACCGGCGATCAATGCGGGGTTATCTGTATCACGTGTGGGTGGGGCTGCTCAAACTAAAATTATTAAAAAACTGATTGGTGGTTTACGAATGTCATTAGCTCAGTATCGTGAATTAGAAGCCTTTGCCAAATTTGCTTCTGATCTGGACAAAACTACTCGAAAACAATTAGAGCACGGCCAGCGGGTAATGGAGATTTTAAAACAACCGCAATATCAGCCATTAAGCGTATCTGAAATGGCGATCATTTGGTATGTGGTTAATAATAATTATCTTGATGAAGTGGAGTTAAAAAAGTAGTTGATTTTGAGAAGGCATTATTAAGCTTTCTACACGATCAACATCAGGATTTATTAGATGAAATTAATAAAGATCCGCATTTTTCAGGAAGAAGAATAGAAAAAATTAAAGCCGTATTAGAGAAATTCAAAGAAACACGGTCATATTAGCGGGGAAACGATATTTATGTGGATAACGAGAAATAACTTATGTCAAGAGTAAGAGAAATCAGAAAGAAGATTACGAGCATAAAAAACACGCAAAAAATTACGAGTGCGATGGAACTGGTTGCAGCAAGTAAAATGCGAAAAGCACAGGATCGCATGGCAATGTCGCGCCCCTATGCCAGCAAAATTCGCAAAGTCATTAGCCACGTTGCAGCCAGCCATGCTGAATATTCTCATCCTTATTTACAGAAACGCGAAAACATTAAACGTAGAGGTTATATCATTGTTACGACTGACCGCGGCTTATGTGGTGGTTTAAATGTTAATTTATTTCGCACAGCTATTGCAGATATGAAGCAATGGCAAGAAGATCGTATCAATGTTGATTTGTGTGTAATTGGCAGAAAAGGTGAAGCCTTTTTTCGTCGTTATGGCATACCGGTTTTAGCAGTAGCGGATCGCTTAGGTGATGCACCGGAAGTGCGAGATATTATTGGTGTTGTGAAAGTTATGCTGGATCAATATAAAAATAAAAAAATTGACGCGGTCTATATCATAACAAATAAGTTTTACAATACAGTACTTCAAAAGCCAATTATCCAAAAGTTATTGCCGCTGCAAGCTGATCAAAAGAGAGCGGAGGAAGGCTATTGGGATTACATTTATGAACCAGATTCACCTAAAGATTTATTAGAAATGTTATTAGTTCGGTATATCGAATCACAAGTTTATCAAGCAGTTGTTGAAAATATCGCGTGTGAACAAAGCGCGCGAATGGTGGCGATGAAAAATGCAACAGAAAACGCAGGCCAATTGATTGACGAATTGCAATTGATTTACAACAAAGCGCGTCAAGCTGGCATCACGCGAGAAATTGCAGAAATTGTCGTAGGTGCTGCTGCAGTAGAATAAAAATGAGGTAGCAAAATGACACTAACCGGAACGATTAATGAAGTTATCGGCGCAGTGGTTGACGTCGAGTTTCCCTGTAACGCAGTGCCCAAAGTGTACGACGCTTTATATGTAAAAGATAATCACCTTACACTTGAAGTACAACAACAACTAGGCGATGGCGTTGTTCGCGCCATTGCTATGGGCAGCACGGAAGGTTTAAAACGTGGTGTTTCAGTGGAAAATACGAGCCAACCGATTAAAGTTCCCGTTGGAGAAAAACATTGGGCCGTATCATGAATGTTTTAGGGGAACCAATCGACGATGCAGGCCCTATCGATGCTGAAGAAAAATTACCTATTCATCGCTTGGCCCCATCCTTTGCAGAGCAGTCAGGCACCACGGAATTACTAGAGACAGGAATTAAAGTCATTGATTTGCTTTGTCCCTTTGCCAAGGGTGGTAAAGTGGGTCTTTTTGGTGGTGCGGGTGTGGGAAAAACTGTTAATATGATGGAGCTAATTCGCAACATCGCCATCGAACACAGTGGTTATTCCGTATTTACCGGTGTTGGTGAGCGAACACGGGAAGGAAACGATTTTTATCATGAAATGAAGGAATCTAACGTATTGGATAAAGTGGCATTAGTTTATGGTCAAATGAATGAGCCACCAGGAAATCGATTACGTGTCGGATTCACTGGTCTTACGGTTGCTGAAGCTTTTCGAGATGAAGGCCGAGATGTATTATTATTCATTGATAACATCTTTCGCTATACCCTCGCTGGTGTTGAAGTTTCTGCGCTTTTAGGTCGTATGCCTTCCGCAGTGGGTTATCAACCTACTCTAGCGGAGGAAATGGGTGTTTTGCAGGAACGCATTACTTCAACCAAAACAGGATCTATTACTTCTATTCAAGCAGTGTACGTACCGGCAGATGACTTAACTGATCCGTCTTCTGCTACAACGTTCGCGCATTTAGATGCCACGGTAGTTTTGTCGCGGCAAATTGCAGAGCGTGGTATCTATCCTGCTATCGATCCTCTAGATTCCAGCAGTCGACAACTTGATCCATTAATGATCGGTGAAGAGCATTATCGTGTTGCACGCGGAGTTCAGGAAATACTGCAACGCTACGAAGAATTAAAAGACATTATTGCTATTTTGGGTATGGATGAATTATCGGAAGAAGACAAACTGGCTGTTCGTCGTGCTCGTAAAATTCAGCGTTTCTTGTCTCAACCTTTCTTTGTTGCAGAAGTATTCACTGGTATACCAGGAAAATATGTGTCATTGCAAGAGACAATTCGTGGTTTTAAAAGCATTATCAGTGGGGAATATGATGAATTGCCAGAACAAGCCTTTTATATGATAGGTTCAATCGAAGAAGTGTTTGGAAAAGCAAAGTCATTGTGATGGCTTAATTTAGTTACCCAGACAATCAGGATAGCGGCTAGGTAAAATAGGTGATTATGACTAATGACTACAATAAAAACCATGCAATTGGAAATCGTCTCAGCGGAGGCTGCTATCTTTAGCGGCAAAGTAAAGAGAATAAATGCTACTGGCATCGCTGGTGAACTTGGGATTTATCCAGGTCATCGTCAGCTTTTGACTTTTTTAAAGCTAGGACAAATTAGCATCCTCTTAGAAGTAGGTGGGGAAGATATATTTTATATCTCAGGAGGAATGCTAGAAGTGCAGCCGGAAATCGTAACAGTTTTAGCTGATACTGTTTTACGTGTTGCCGATCTGGATGAATCAGTCGCATTAGTAGCAAAAGAGAGATCGGAGCGACAATTAGCTAAGCAGAAATCAGGTGTTGAATATTCAAAAGCGATGAGGGAACTGGCCGAAGCTATCATTCAATTGCGTATCATCCAGTCGATACGTAAGCGAGAAAGACATTAGAGAATAAACATGGGATTGAACGTTGTTATTCTTGCAGCAGGCAAAGGAAAGCGAATGGCTTCAGGTGTTTCCAAAGTGTTACACTCTATTGGCGGAATCCCCATTTTGGAACGAGTCCTAAACACTGCTAGATTATTAAGGGCTCATGCCATTTATGTCGTTTATAGCAGTGGAGAAAGTTTAGTTCATGAAACATTCAATCATTTTCCCATACATTGGGTGGAACAAAACGGACAACTCGGTACTGGTCACGCTGTTTCGAAAGTAATTCCTTTATGTAGTGACGACAATGATCAGATTTTAGTTCTTTACGGCGATGTGCCTTTAGTTTCCGCTAAGACGCTGCAAGATTTGTTGCATAGCACACCGACCAATGGGTTGGGTTTAGTAACTGCTGAATTACCTGATTCTACAGGATGGGGCCGCATTATTCGTAACGAGTTTGGTGATATCGTTAGAATTGTCGAACACAAAGACGCCAACAAGCAACAACTAAAAATTCGCGAAATTAATACTGGCATCATAACAACTTCTTCAAAAAATTTAAAAAGATGGTTGCCGAAATTGGGTAACAATAATCGGCAAAAAGAATATTATTTGACAGATATCGTTGCTATGGCGGTGTCGGAAGGTTGCCCCGTTGGCGGTGTAATGGCTCATTGTTTCGAGGAAGTCCAGGGCGTTAATAATCGTTGGGACCTTGCTAAGTTAGAGCGTTATTTTCAACAGTCTATGGCGAAAAAATTGGCGTTGGCTGGTGCGACAATTATTGATCCTAATCGCATTGATGTTCGCGGTGACAATGTAAACGTTAGTCATGATGTTGTGATTGATGTTAATGTCATTCTTGAAGGCAAAATCCGTTTGGGTCGGAATGTTCGGATTGGTCCTAATGTTTTATTAAAAAATGTGACTATTGATAAAAATACTGAAATTCTGTCCAGTAGCGTTATTGAAGATGCCGTCATTGGTGCACAATGCAGCGTTGGTCCTTTCGCGCGTATTCGTCCCGGTAGTATTTTAGAAGAAGGGGCCAAAGTAGGTAATTTTGTCGAAATGAAAAAATCTACCTTAGGCATTAGGAGCAAAGCTAATCATTTAACCTATTTAGGCGATGCTACTATTGGAAAAAACGTTAATATAGGTGCTGGCACCATCACTTGCAATTATGATGGCACCAATAAGTGGCCCATAAAAATTGAAGACGGTGCTTTCATCGGCTCACACGCCACTTTGATAGCTCCTGTTATCATCGGGAAAAACGCTACCATCGGTGCTGGCTCTACCATCACCCAAGATGCTCCTGCTGATCATCTCACCCTTTCCCGTAAACGCCAACATACTATCAAGAACTGGCGTCGTGTTTTGAAAAAGGAAAAAAAGGAGAGGATGGATAGTATTCCTGTACTATGTTTTCAGCTGGCACTTTTACTGTTTTGGAAAATGCAATATAACATGACACTTGATTCTTATGACGCACTCAAAGAAATTCGCCGACGACGTTCCTCTAATTTTCAACCAAAATTAGCTATCATCTTGGGCTCTGGACTTGGTGAGTTATCTAATGAAATTGAAGAAACCACTGTCATTTCTTATCACGAACTCCCTGGATTTTATAAGCCAAAAATTGCAGGGCATGCAGGGAACTTATATTTAGGTAAAATTAAAGGTGTCCCTGTTTCCTGTTTGTGCGGCCGTGCGCACTATTATGAAGGTACTAATAATAATGCGATTAAAACGATGGTACGTACAATGAGATTATTGGGTTGCGAGGCCTGGTTAGCTACCAATGCTGTTGGGTCTTTGCGAGAAGATATCGAGCCTGGCACCTTGGTTTTAGTGAGAGATCATATTAATTTTCAGTTTAATAATGTGCTTATAGGTCAAAATGAGGATGATTTTGGACCTCGATTTGTCAGTATGGAAGAGGCTTATGATCCTCATTTTCGTGTTCAGTTTTTAGAAATTGCTAATCAATTAAAGATTAATCTGCCAGAAGGGGTTTATTTTGGTGTTTTGGGTCCCACGTTTGAAACACCTGCCGAAATTAATGCGTATAAAATTTTGGGTGCTGACATCGTTGGAATGTCGACAATTCCTGAAGTTATCACCGCGCGACATTGTAATATGCGCGTTAGTGTAATTTCAGTTGTCAGTAATTTTGCTGCAGGAATGACAAAAGCAAAACTCACTCACGAACAAACCTTACATGGTGTAAAATTGGCGACTGAAAAATTAACTAAGCTTATTTTGACTTTTATCCAAACATATCGATAATAAACTCAAAAAATTAATGGCAAGAAACCAAGCAATCAATTCTTTTTCCTTTGAACAATTCGATAGTAGAAAGTATTGAAATATAATCGTTTAACAGAAAAGTTAGGCTCAATAATAAAATTCTTTCCTATATTGAAGATATGAAGGAATATCAAAAAGATTACTCATTCTGATATCAATTTAATTTGTAATCTTGTCACCAAGTACTAAGCTAAAAAGAAGCCAAAAAATAAATTCTGTATCACGAACAAAATCATCTTTTCCCTATCATCTTTTCCCTCTTCTCAATATCAAGCTACTAATATGCACTGTAAAAGTTTTAATCGTAATAAAAGGTGGCCGAGAAATTCAGATGGGAAAGTGCCGAAAAATTATTAAAACTAGAATAAAAATATTCCCTAAAAAACCATGCTTTGTGAATAACTTAGGGAACTAGAGGCTATAGAAAGAGACTGTAGAATCGGATATCATTTAGGTATTGAGATAAAATGACCAATAAACTTTCCTAGAAAAAGCAAAAGCATAGGCAAAGATGTTTATGCTGCAATTACGACATCAGTTCTACTCTATAACTAAAGTATTGATTCAGCAACACTATACAAAAATAATCGCACCTAGAAAGCACAGAGATTATATCTTAATATTTTACGGAATTATCGCTTCTTACCGTTTCTTTTTTACCTAAGAAAGCCTGTCGCTAATGAAGAAATTCATCATCCCAAAATAAACAACCATCTATTTTCTCTGGCGGTGCCATGCTCTTAACAGATATTAAGATATTAAGTTGGTGTGCGATAAATTGTTTACCTTTACAAGCGTATGAAGTCTTGCTAATTTTGATAGATATTATGTAGACAGTTTATATTTGTGCAAATTCGTTGATTAACACAAATACATACTGTTTTTTATACCTAGATGCTTTGTAATTGGCGTCATCATCGGAAAATAAGTATGGGGTGGCTTCGGATAAAATCAAGTGATTATGAGAACCCTATGATTGTAGGTGATTATTGCCTTTATTTAGTTTTATTTCTTATACAGTTGCCTTTTTATCTTTATTCGCATTATTAGCTATTTTGCTAGTATTAGAATTTATTACCGGCACATAAATTAGTAAGTTATCCTTGGTTGCTAAAAGCAATCATTCTTTGGCGCTTACTAACACGGAAGACATTGTTAATCAAGTGGTATTCTTTTCTAAAGATTGTCGGCTTGGCATTAAAACCATGATACCGTTAGCTTTTGTGTTGGGATCAGGAAGCCTGTAAAAAAACTCACTGTTTCTACCGAGAAAGGAAAATCCCGAAATGAAAAAGTCAGTTATCAGTATCGAGAATTCTTTAAATTTAAAACCATGTGAACAATCCGGCTCATGGTATGCGTGGCTAGTTTGTTTATCGGCATCGCTCTTTTTCTTTTACGAATTTATTCAGATGAATATGTTTAATGCGATTAGTGTACAATTAATGCAATCTTTTCATATCAAAGCTACAGAATTGGGAGAATTATCTTGTTTTTATTTTATTTCTAATGTTATTTTTCTATTCCCTGCAGGGATATTGCTCGATCGCTATTCGACACGAAAGATTATTTTATCTTCGTTGAGTATTTGCATTTTAGGTGTATTTTTGTTTGCTTTGACAAAATCTGTGTTTTGGGCTTCTATATTCCGATTTTTAATGGGTATTGGTAGCGCGTTTTGTTTTTTAAGCGTTATGCGATTAGCAACCCGTTGGTTTTCCTCAGCCCGATTGGCGTTGGTGACAGGTATTATTGTAACTATGGCTATGTTGGGTGGAATGGCTGCACAGACCCCGTTAACTTTATTGGCAGAATCGATGAATTGGCGGAGGGCACTGTTAATTGATGCCATTTTTGGAATTTCAATTTTTGCTATCATCGCCAGCGTTGTGAAAGATTTTCCGTCGAATGATCGCGAATATTATCAATTAGAACGACAGCAAGTGGATGAGATTGGATACTGGGAAAGCGCGAGATTGGTTTTTCTAAAATCACAAAATTGGTTGGGAGGCATATATACATGCCTGATGAATTTACCCATTAGTTTGTTGGGGGGTGTTTGGGGTGTTTTATATCTGGTAGACGCACATCAAGTCACGAAACTCGATGCGACATATGTAATCAGCATGTTGTTTTTAGGGACAGTGATTGGTGGCCCAACGGTTGGTTTTTTGTCAGATAAAATCAGTTTGCGTCGTTTACCGATGCTGATAGGTGCTATTTTATCGTTAGTATTAATTTTGATCATAATGTGTGGGCCATATTTATCCTTCCCCGCTTTATTATTTTTATTTTTTTCTATTGGACTAACGACAAGTACTCAAGTAATTGGGTATCCAGTGGTAGCGGAAAGTAGTATACCTGCAATTACAGCAATGTCTGTCAGTGTAGTTAGTATTACTACAATGATGGGCCAAGCTGTCTCCCAACCTCTTTTTGGACGATTAATGGATTTACAGGTAGTCTATTTTCAACACTTTTCTGCAAATTACAGAGCTTCTGATTTTCAATGGGCAATGTTAATGTTACCCATTGGTTTTTTTGTTGCATTTATCGCTGCTTTTTGTTTACGAGAAACTTATTGCCGATCTCATGATTGATGAAAAAGAATCGTGCTAACAATATGGTGATTTATGGTTATTGAAGATTTTGTTCCTGTTGGTATGGCTATTGGCGTTATTGTTAATGGCTGTAGGCCTTAGGCACTTATTTGTTATTCGTTGGAAGTTCATAAGTTTATTGATTTTTACGAGAAAAATTTTAGTTAGTATTTTATTCATTTTTCTGACAGTAAGGGAAGTTCAATTACCACCGTGTTGGTTGCCATTACTTTAAAACTTATGCTGGCTACTGCGACGGTAAAAAGTTATGTACTGTTTCGATTTCGATTCAAGTTTTAATAAATTAAAGTCATTGGACGACACAATTTTAATGCCGCGATGGGATACTACACAAAGTTAGCTCATCATAAATTAGGTATTTAATGGTGTATTTGTGTTTCATATAGGTTATTACGAAAACACTAAAGGAGGTTATCGAGAGAAAACATAGGCAACGATTATCAGAGAATAATTATCAATGATTGTCAATCATGTAGTATCAGAGAAATATTTATTTATCAAATGCAACTCCCACGCTAGCAGTACAAACTTACTCAACATACTGGTGGCTTTTTACCTTGTTAGTAAAATATTTAGTGAATTTTATCTAAATGAACAAATAATATAAGTGAAAATCTAATGAAAATAGACTATTTCGAGATAAGTTTTAGAGACTTTGTAGGTGTTGGCGAGCATTTCTTTAGCAACTAAATAAAGGAGGGATGCGACACTAAAAGCGATGATAGCAATTTGAAAATTTTGGGATAACTTTGAAAACACAAAAACTTAATAGAATGCTTAAAAGTATAAAGGAAATTATAAAAATGACAGTGATTCGGAACCTTTATTCACGCCATTATCTAAGCTAACGACGAAAAATATTGGATAGTAGATAAATATGAATACCGATTCGGAAAGAATTATGTCAATACTTCCAACTTAGCATAGCTAACCATGAGCCATTTAGCAGTACCGGATTTGTCGAATTTCACTTGTAGACGGGCATGTTCGCTTTGTCCTTCATAATTAGTAATAACGCCGGGCCCAAATTTTTTATGATTAACACGCTGACCAACATGCAGATTGTTTTTCCTGATAAATTGGTATGATGTAGAATTTGTCGAGGAAATTCGTATTATTTTTCGAGTAGGGCGCACCGCATCAATTAATTCAGCAGGAATTTCGCTTAAAAAACGAGAGGGTTGATTAAATTTTTCCAATCCGTGTAAATGACGGCATTCAGCACAGGTTAAAATTAATTTTTCTCTTGCGCGTGTTATGCCGACATAACATAATCGACGTTCCTCTTCAATTCCATTTTTAGTTTCAGCTGACATGTAATGAGGAAATAAATCTTCTTCCAGACCACTGATAATAAGTAATGGAAACTCTAAGCCTTTTGCCGCATGCAACGTCATTAAATTGACACAATTGTTATAGAAATTCGCTTGTCCTCCATCCGCTTCTAGTGCAACATGAGAAAGAAAAGCGTCTAAAGGCGATAAGCCTATTTTTTTATCAGGAGTGAATTGCGAAGTAGCACTAACTAATTCTTCTAAATTTTCAACCTGAGAAAGAGCTTTTTCGCTCCTATCTTTTTTATACAACACTAATAAACCGCTTTTTGCTAATACGGTTTTTGTCTGTTCGCTTAGAGGAAGATTTTTTGTTTCTTTGTGCAGTGTTTCGATTAATTGAAAGAAATTTTGTAAGGCATTTAATGCCCGAGAATTCAAAGCCTGGCTCTTAATCAAATAAAGGGTAGCTTGCCACAACGAAATACCTTTATCACAAGCAGTTGTGCGCAAGGTGATAAGAGTTGTATTGCCAATGCCGCGCGTTGGCGTATTGATGACACGCTCAAACGCTGCATCATCGTCGCGATTTGCTAGTAAACGTAAATAACCGAGTGCATATTTAATCTCAGCACGTTCGAAAAACTTTAGTCCACCATAAATGCGATAAGGAATTTGACGATCGACCAATCGCTCTTCAAATAAACGCGACTGCGCATTAGAACGGTAAAGAATAGCGATTTCATTATAGTGCCGACCTTGGCGAATCCATTCTTCAATACAGGAAATAATATAAAAAGTTTCGTCGTGTTCATTGAAGGCGGTGCATAGAGTAATTCGCTCTCCGGTATGATTATAGGTCCATAATTTTTTCCTGAGACGATTACTATTGTTTTCAATAATAGCATTTGCTGCGTTCAGAATGGTTTGTGTAGAGCGATAGTTTTGTTCTAAACGAATAGTTTCTACATCACCAAAATCGCTAGAAAATCGATGAATATTTTCAATTTTTGCCCCACGCCAACTATAAATGGATTGATCATCGTCACCCACGACCATCACACTAGTATCATTTCCGACCAGCAATTGTAGCCAGATGTATTGAATGGTGTTAGTATCCTGGAATTCATCGACTAATATGTGTTGAAATCGTTTTTGATAATGTTTTCGAATTGAAGGAGTATTGCGCAGCAGTTCAAGAGAGCGCAATAAGAGTTCTGAAAAATCGACCAATCCACTAGGGCGGCAAATTTCTTCATATGCTTTATAGACTTTAATCAGTGTTTCTGTAAAATAAGCGCCATCTGCATTAAGGATTTGATTAGAACGCAGTCCTTCTTCTTTTTGGTTATTAATGAACCATTGCGCTTGTTTTGGAGGCCATTGTGATTCCTCTAGATTAAGACTCCGTTGTACACGCCGAATTAGACGATACTGATCATCCGCGTCTAAAATTTGGAAAGCTTGCGGTAAATCTGCCTCTTTCCAATGCGTACGGAGCAAACGGTGGGCTAACTGATGGAAAGTCCCTGTCCACATGGCATCGATAGGAATCCCTAGCATGGACTTGATTCGTTCGCGCATTTCATGAGCTGATTTGTTTGTAAATGTGACGGCAAGAATATTATAAGGCGAAACGCTTTTCTGCTGAATGACCCAAGCTATACGATGAGTTAACACCCTTGTTTTTCCACTCCCTGCCCCCGCTAATATACGGACATGCTTAAAAGGCGAAGTAACTGCTTTTTTTGCGGTGGATTAAGAGATTCTAAAAGACCTGACTGTTCCATGTCGGTTATTGTACCCAAATTAGGAGGATAATTCACGCTTTATCAATTAGTTAAAATAGCTGGATGTCTTTTTAGAAGTCACGCGATGGAAAATATAACGGTTTTTCACCGGATAGCATGTAGATGCTAATATGGAGTGCAATTATCACGCCTCACTGATCCAAATAGTAAGCAAATTTATCATTGGATGCAAGAAATCTTGTTATATTTGATGATCATAGAATATTTTGGCTTAGTTAATGCAACAATCATTCATCGCACCGGTGAATATATCGAAGAAGAAGGGTATATATCCGTCGGTGGCGGTACTTATGAAAAAATTAGCAATGTATTTATATTAGATCTTTATATTTATACAATCTCAACAGCAGTATATAGAGAAAATCATATTTTTGCGGATTGGACTACAATCACCTTTCTTACTTCAATACTATTCCGCTGTTGAAGGAACAAGTGATCATTGATAGCTTAAAATTAACTGCATTACTAAAATTTATCGGGACCCCCTCTTTTATGAAATTAGAAATGATCTAACATATATCCATTTATATTAATCACAATCCAATAAAAATAAAATTTAAATTGAACGAATCAGATTTGAAAATTTTGGAGATTATTATCAAATCTCCATTTAACTATAAAAATTGCATCGAAATTATATGGATAGAAAATCTCAACAACTTATCTCTCTTGGTAATTAATCACTCTTTTACCTTCAAGAATATACGGTTAATGAATGGCGAATTAATCATTAATTTACTTTATTATGGGTCCGAGATTCATAACGCTATCTATTCATTTAAATCTATTTCTTAGTTAACATCATGAATAATAAAATGAAAATCATGAAAATAGATGGCCAAAAGAATTTTTATTTATATGCCAATCTTAAATTCATCATTTAAGTTTAATGCTCTCTTTTAATTGTCTCATTGAGCGTTAACTTTGGAAATAGTAGCTTAAATTATGGGCACTATTATGGATTTGGAACATTGTTGCGATTATTTATAGCTGACCTAAAGCGCGATACAACCGAGACAGACTAATCATCTTCTTTATTACAGAAAAGGTCATTTCCACATTTTAAATGGATGTAAATCTTTGTTGGAAAATCATTCTTTCTAAGAAATCTGCCGAATTACCTTCCTCCACCTCAATTCACTTTGATTAAAATAATGATCAAAAAAAGAAGAGATAAAAAGGCTAAACAGGACGAAGAAAATTGAAAACAACATGAAAAACCTTATTCGCCGTTACTTTCTTGCTAGATTACGTTTAGTAGCAATTTTGTTATCCTCTTTCTCGTCGATCTTCTAGAGACGGAACTTATTATCTTATCGCTACACCACACCATGAGCAGAGATTTGTGTATACAACATGCCCGGTCTAAGATTAAACTTCACTTTAACATTCTTTTTCACCGGTTTACTAGTCATTAATTTCATAGCTCATTATTTATTTTAATAGTGGGAACACATTTTAGTCCGCATTCCTTCTATTCGAAGTATTAAATCGTTGTAAAAGTGACATATGCATTTATTCAATTTAAAAGCTAATCTTTTTGAAAAGTAGTGCTATCGAGTATCCTTGCAAAGGTCAATGGAGCATAAGATTTCTCACTTCC
Source organism: Coxiella-like endosymbiont (assembly GCF_024730665.1). Lineage (GTDB taxonomy): Bacteria > Pseudomonadota > Gammaproteobacteria > Coxiellales > Coxiellaceae > Coxiella. The sequence goes on along the minus strand of NZ_CP084737.1, from coordinate 779,126 downwards.
AACAATTTTGTGTGTTATCTTTAATGGAGGAAACGATGATCACACGCTGGCTGTTTTGTACCACACAATCTTCCATCCCTGGTTCACTTTCTAATCCTAGTCCACAAATACCATCTGAATAGATCTCCCGAATAATTGTTTCCTTTTAGGCAAATACTCCATACTCAATTGCCTCACACTCTTTCATAATCCCTATATTGGCTCAATTTCTCTGCGATAAGCAAATAACCCTATATAGTATACATTTCCACCACATTTACTATCTAAGAGTGTTATCTCAATTTTAAGCAAAGAGATCCAAATGCACAGCGCAATAGCCTAAAATAGGCTATTGCGCTGTGCATTTGGTGTTTTTTCCCCATCATTCCTTTTGACGATTGCTTTCTTTTGTATTGATCCCGAAATATGCTACCTTTTCACCAATAACTATTTTTTATACCGCATTAAAGCATGGTCATTGCTCTATTCTTCTCTGGTGGAGTAACGACTACCATTGAGCAGGAAGCATGGAACGAAAATATGTCTGTTAGCAATAGTAAATTTCGTTATTTTCATAAGAAAGTACCTGTAATGATAGGAATGTTTCTTGCTCTTTCTATCTATTATTTTTTATATTTCTTATCTATCAACCATCGTGATAGGGGATAAACACTATAAAATTTAGTTAAACATCTCTGCCGCATCTATTTTGGTGCATGTTTTCACGCGATTCTGGCTATGCCGTTGGTTGTGGACGACACACTCCGCGGCGGGCCCGCGGGCGGGAGACACTGCTCACCTCCTCTTTTCGAACTATCTATCAAGCCTTACTTGACCAAGATATTGATCCTCATTACCACAAGGATTTATATCTTCTTTCTTAATTAATTACCAGTATCCCTTTAATTATCTGAAACGTGATTCATCTTTGAATCTGCTTACTCGGTGTCTTCACCTTTATTACTCTACTATTATATGAACTTTGCCATATGTTTTTTAATCTAAGGATTTTATATAATAAGCCAATGAGCCGAGCGAAGTTTCTTTTCTCCAGCGCTGGGGATGTGACAGTTTATTGCTGTAAGGCTTTGCATCATAAATCCTAGAGCTTTTATAAGTAGGAAAAAGTGACTTGATCCCTTCAACAACTCTCGCTAATATTCAAGCTTATTTCACTATCTGGAATAATATGCACACGCATTACACTGATGAGATCAATCTATCGTTAGTTGGGCAGACGATGATACTTTACGGGTGGGTACATCGACGTCGCAATCATGGGGGATTAATTTTCATCGATCTGCGTGATCGAGAGGGGTTGGTTCAGGTAGTTTGCAATCCGACACAAGAGAACGTTTTTAAAATGGCTGAAAATTTACGAAACGAATATGTGGTTAAAATCACAGGCACTGTTAAAAAACGTCCAGAAGGAACTATCAACCACAACATTGCTTCTGGCGAAGTGGAAATCGCTGCAACTCATCTTGAATTATTAAACCAATCTAAAGCACTACCCTTTAATATTAGTGAATATCAGGAAGTTAGAGAAGAAGTCCGACTGAAATACCGTTATCTCGATCTGAGGCGACCAGAGATGGCTTATCGACTTAAAATGCGCTCGTATATTACTCGCGAAATTCGTCGCTTTCTAGACGAGCGAGGCTTTCTCGATATTGAAACACCAATACTAACAAAATCAACACCAGAAGGTGCTCGTGATTATTTAGTCCCAAGTCGTGTAGAACCTGGTCATTTTTTTGCATTACCGCAATCGCCGCAAATTTTTAAAGAAATTTTGATGGTGGCTGGTTTTGATCGTTATTATCAGATCGTGCGGTGTTTCCGTGATGAAGATTTACGGGCCGATCGTCAGCCTGAATTTACCCAACTTGATTTAGAAATGTCGTTTATCGAAGAAAAAGATATTCAGGATTTGATGGAAATTATGATGCGGTATTTGTTTTCTAAGTTTTTAAATGTGCAACTGCCCAATCCTTTTCCACAAATGACTTATGCCGACGCGATAAAAAATTATGGTACGGATCGGCCTGATCTTCGTAACCCCTTAATTTTCGTTGATATAACTGATCTTATGCAATCGGTCGAATTTAAAGTATTTAAAGAACCAGCTAATAATCCCCAGGGTCGCGTGGCTGCTTTGCGATTGCCAGGCGGTTTAGAAACAATGCGTAAAACCATCGATGATTACACGAAATTCGTCGGAATTTATGGTGCTAAGGGGCTAGCTTATATCAAAATTAAAAATATGGAAAAAGGCATTGAAGGATTACACTCACCAATTCTAAAATTTCTATCTGACAATACCATCCTTGAAATTCTCAAACGCACGCAAGCGAAAAACGGAGACATTCTATTTTTTGGAGCAGATGAAACGAGAATCGTGAATGAGTCTTTGGGTGCATTGCGTGATCGTTTATGTGCAGATTGCAATTTATACCAAGGAAAATGGAAACCATTGTGGGTCACAAATTTTCCGATGTTCAAACGTGAAGATAGTGGAGGAACCACCTCTTGGCAAGTATTACATCATCCATTTACCGCTCCTCAAGAAAAAGACATCGAAAAACTTCTCGCTGATCCGGGTGCTTCACTTTCCCGCGCTTATGATATGGTTTTAAACGGTAGTGAAATCGGTGGCGGCTCTATTCGTATTAACAACATAGAAATGCAATACGCAGTGTTAAAAATTCTGCGAATTTCAAAGGAAATAGCCGAAGTACAGTTTGGTCATCTGCTAACAGCATTGCAGTTTGGTTGTCCTCCGTTGGGAGGTATCGCATTTGGATTGGATCGTTTAACTGCCATTATGACAGACGCCACCTCCATCCGCGATGTCATCGCATTCCCAAAAACCCAAACTGCCAATTGTCCATTGACAAACGCTCCTACGCTGGTTGCAATCCAACAACTAGAAGCTTTAGGACTATGGGTAGGCAAACACAGGAGAGAATAACTTCCCTTAGCAGGTATTCATCATGGCTGGACATAGCAAATGGGCAAATATTAAGCATGTCAAAGCACGACAGGCTATAAAACGCGGAAAGATTTTTACAAAATTAATCCGTGCAATCAGCATGGCAACACGTTTGGGCGGAGAAGATGTTGATTCCAACCCCAGATTGCGCGCTATGGTAGATAAGGCCTATGCCGCCAATATGACAAAAGATATGATTCATCGCGCTATCAAGCGCGTTACCGGTGGTGAAGCCAGCAGCGATAATTTAGCGGAAGTTCGCTATGAGGGATACGGCCCTAACGGCGTTGCTGTCATGGTGGATTGTTTAACTGATAATAAAAATCGTACCGTGGCTGAAGTGCGACATGCTTTTAGGGAATGCGGAGGCAATCTGGGCACAGATGGGTCGGTCTCTTATCTTTTTACACAACGTGGTTTACTTACTTTCCCTCCCAATAGCGACGAGGAAAAAATTATCGAAATGGCTTTAGAAATGGGCGCAGATGATATCACAACCAATAATGATGGAAGTATTAATGTCATTACAGTACCTGAGAAACTTGAAAAAGTACGCGATGCTATGAAAAGCGCCGACCTCAATTTTTCTTATGCAGAAGTAACTATACTGGCTTCAACTGAAATTAAATTAGATAAAGAAAATGTTGAACGAATGCTCCGTCTGAGAGAAACATTGGAAAATTTAGATGACGTACAAAATGTGTATTCTAACGCCGAGCCAGTGAAGCGCTATAATAATAACTATTCTGACGACGAGCCTTCTTGTATAGGGAACCTTTACCAGCTAGAATAGGGACGGCACATGGACAAACCGAAACGAATTATCATCGGGATCGATCCGGGATTGAGGATCACAGGTTATGGGATAATCTGGTCTCAGGAATCAAAACAAGGCTGCATTACCTTTGGACAAATCAAAACAAATTCTGAATTGCTCAATGTTCGTTTACAACAAATTCATCAGGGATTGCGTCATGTGATTGCTACTTACCAACCTCAGGAAGTTGCTATCGAGCAAGTATTTACCTTTCATAACCCTCAGTCAGCTTTAAAACTTGGGCAAGCCAGAGGCGCAGCTCTTGTCGCTACCGCTAATCAGGCATTACCAGTAGCCGAATACAGCGCACGCCAAATCAAGCAAGCTATCGTAGGATATGGCGCTGCAACCAAAATGCAAGTACAACATATGGTTCGCATATTGTTACAATTAGTTAAAAAACCGCTTGTCGACGCAGCGGATGCTTTAGCGATCGCATTGTGTCATGCAGCAACTCAACGCTTATCAAAAAAATTAACACAAATTCAAAAAAGAGGCACTCGAATATGATCGGGCGACTTCGAGGAATTGTACTTGAAAAACAGCCACCCTACCTGTTGTTGGAAGTGGCGGGGGTCAGTTACGAAATTGCAGCACCCGTATCTACTTTTCATTATTTAGCTGATACCTCTGAGGAAGTTATTCTCTACACCCATCTGGTTATTCGCGAAGATGCTCATATACTCTATGGCTTCCATGGTGAATGCGATCGGCGTCTTTTTCGTGCTTTAATTAAGGTGAGCGGTGTAGGTCCAAGATCCGCTTTAACTATTTTATCAGCCATCGGCCATGATGAATTCGTGCAATGCATTCTTCATCAAAACGTCGACCAACTCGTTAGTATCCCTGGCATTGGACGAAAGACAGCAGAACGCTTAATAGTCGAAACAAAAGACGCACTAATGCGTTGGCAAACGAATGCATTTACTTCAAAAGGAAATGGTGCTCCCATTAATCAACCGACACAAGATGCCATCAGAGCATTAATTGCGTTAGGATATAAACCTAAAGAAGCAAAACGCGCCGTTGACGCAGTTCGACAACCTCCCTTGCTCACCATTGAGGCATTAATTCGTTTAGCATTAAAGCAGGTAATAACATGAGCGATGGATACGATTCAAACTGAAAAACATCCTACTAATGTCGCTATGCAATCTAGTGAGAGTGAGCTTGCTATCGAATGCTCTATTCGGCCTCGGCGACTTCAAGATTATGTTGGTCAAGAAAGCGTTTGTGAGCACATGGAAATTTTTATTCGTGCGGCTATCAAACGAAGAGAAGTGCTAGATCATGTTTTAATTTTTGGACCTCCGGGTTTAGGAAAAACCACATTAGCACATATCATTGCTCACGAAATGAGTGCAGGTTTAAAACAAACATCAGGGCCTGTACTTGAGAAAGCAGGAGATCTTGCAGCATTGCTCACTAATCTTGAACCACACGACGTTTTATTTATCGACGAAATTCACCGATTAAATCCGGCTGTTGAAGAAGTGTTATATCCAGCTTTGGAAGATTTTCAACTGGATATTATCATCGGCGAAGGGCCGGCCGCACGATCGATTAAGCTAGATTTACCGCCCTTCACCCTAATCGGTGCCACGACGCGCGCCGGATTATTAACATCACCACTGCGCGATCGCTTTGGCATCGTTGAGCGATTAGAATTTTATCGCGTTAATGATCTTATGCATATTATCAAACGTGCTGCTCATATTTTTGATGTAACCATCGAAAAAAGGGCGCAATCGAGATTGCACGACGGTCCCGTGGCACACCGCGAATTGCCAATCGGTTACTTCGCCGAGTGCGTGATTTCGCGCAAGTACGCACGGATGGCATCATCACTGAAGCCGTTGCAAAAGAAGCATTGAATTTATTAAGCGTCGATATTCGCGGTTTAGATTTAATGGATCGAAAATTGCTTCATACCATAATTGAAAAGTTTCAGGGCGGACCCGTTGGTATCGAAAGTTTAGCCACAGCCATCAGTGAAGAGCGTGGTACCATTGAAGATGTTATTGAACCTTATTTAATTCAGGAAGGTCTTATCATTCGTACACCACGTGGACGAATTGTCACGCAACAAACCTATCAGCACTTTGGTTTACCAGGTCATGCTACTATCATTGCTCACCATTGATGAAGAATGAAAAATCTAAAGACCGCTATCCGAGCACAGGCGAATGAGTGGATTTAGTTAGAAAGTATGATAACAACGTAGCCTTTCTTTCCCGTTTCATGGGGATGATGGATTACATAGCTGTTGGTTGTGAGTAATTGATATGAAACTCTACACAATTCTTACAAGAAAATTAGATCTGTTATTTTTATTTTTTACGTAACAGTAATAACTATGAAATCAGGAAAAATTTTCCTTATTACCGTTTTTCATTCTTGTTAGGTTTAATCTTTTACACCCGACAACGACTTTTTCTCACTTTACATCATGGCGAGTCTCCATTTAGCAAGATTGGTAGTGTGCTCCATTGGATGATTGGAGTATTAGGCTCTTGTTATCGGTTATTTTCGTATTATATACTCCGTGGTGGTTGCTTGGATTGCAACTTTTTAACGACTGTTATACGCGCGGACTTTTTATCACTATTAAAAGTTAGCTAATTAGTTAAAACTGCTTAACAAACACGAGAAAAAATTTTCTTTTACACGGTCGCTTTTATGCTGCACTCAGTCAACTTTTATTAAGCATCGGCGACTTAAAAGGTGTGCCCTTTTATTTTACGGCTTTACTTTTCCCTAGCTATGGCGTGAGAATTACCACACTGCACTTGAAAGCCTAATGAATCCTCTCTGCCTTAACTTTTTGCAATCACCACAACCGGATGGATGGGCCATTGATATGTGTGTGTATTTCGGCTGCTTTTCGTTCTGAATTGATGTTGCGCTCAATCTACAGCTTATTGGGCCTATATATCTCTTAAACTCAAAATAGCATTATGACAATGTAACATTTCTTCTTAACCGACGAGAGTCATTCTCTTTACCATTGCGTTTGTATTGGAATTGAGCAATGAGGGATCTTTTTTATTTTTAGCCTTATTGTCCTTCTTCGAATGATTTACCTTTGCACTATTTATCTTCTTCACACATCAGTTTCGCTCAATTATTTACGAGTACGGACACCATCTTACAAATAGCCTCGGAGCTTAGCTCTCACAGTAATGGATTGCAAAAATTGATAGGAACCAGGAACCAAACGAAAATCTTTCAACATGAATGGATAGATTCTAAAAAAACGTAGTTTTTAAAAATATGATGTGCAAATAATCACATTTTTAAAGCAAAGAGCATTTGATTTTGTTAGAATGCATGCTTCTTTAATCGGAGAATTTAGATTGGATAGCCAACTAACATTATGGAGTTTTATCAGGGACGCCGGTATTGTTGTTGAGACAGTAATTTTTCTTTTATTTCTTGCTTCTATCGCCTCCTGGGCAATCATCTTACAACGCATTTTTTTAATAAAACAAATGCGACTTGAAATGAAAGAATTTGAACGTCGTTTCTGGTCAGGTAGTGATTTAGCAACACTTTATCACCAATTATCTGAAAAAAAGAGAAACTTTCTGGTTTATCAAGTATTTTTTATGCCGGCTTTAACGAATTTATCAGGTTCCATCAAAAATTAAAAACGCATCCTGACATTATGTTTATAGGCACGCAACGCGCTATGCGTATCGCCCAAACTCGCGAAGTAGATTTTCTTGAACGCAATTTAAATTTTCTAGCAACCGTAGGATCGACAAGCCCATATATCGGTTTATTTGGAACCGTTTGGGGTATCATGACTTCATTTCGCGCCTTATGTGCTGTTCAACAAATGACAATTGCAATGGTAGCCCCGGGAATATCAAAAGCATTGATCGCAACTTCAGTTGGTTTATTTGCTGCCATCCCTGCTGTTATTGCTTACAACCGATTTTCTGATGAGTTATATCGTATCACGCAAAATTATGACACCTTTCAAGAGGAGTTTTTAAATATATTACATCACCGGTCTTACATTTAAAGAAAGAGGGGAACATGCGAAGACGACCGATCGCTGAAATTAATGTCGTTCCATACATTGACGTCATGTTAGTTTTATTAGTGATTTTTATGATTACATCTCCTTTATTGACTCAAGGAATCAATGTCAAATTACCTCAAGCTAAGGTAAAAGCGCTTCCTGCTCAACAAGAGACGCCGATTATCATTAGCATCAACAATCATGGAAATTATTTTCTCAATATTTCAGATGATTTTATACAACCGGTTTCAACTAAAGAATTAATTACTCGTGTTGCTGCCGCTTTACAGCTTGCCAAACAAAAACATCAACAAAGGGAAATTTATGTTAAAGGTGATAATGAAGTGAATTACGGAAAAGTGGTGCAAATGATGGCTCTTTTAAAACAGGCAGGTGCAAGTGGTGTTGGCTTACTCACCCAAAATTCCCCGCAATAACAATACCTCCTGTCTTCGCTTGCACTTTGACGACGTTCTTCGTACATGGTTTGTATCGAATGTTATTTAATTAGTTATTTAAATTAATCGATTACTAGAAACAGATTAAGAGACGCATTTTAGTAAGGTAGAGGTGAGTAGCCATTTTATTATTCCCATTGTCCATGTTGTGATTGAGGAACCGTCCATGGATTGCAAAGTCAACCGTATTGCTCAATGTAATAATTTTGAAATAGAACAAGTCCGAGAGCAGTGGGATTGGGCTGAGCGAAGTACGAAGAGCACAAGAGCTGCTGGTTAAATTTTCAAGGTTGACATAGAGAAAATTCTAAGTGATTTGATTCCATCAATTCTGTCTTTTTTAATCCTGAATAATTAGTTTATAGATCTCATCTAAGGGGTTATTCAGGTTCGTATTTTTATAAAGTCAGTTTCATCCTTCTTTTAATTTAAAATAATCTCTGATTTAATTTTTAAAACTTTTTGCAGAGATTAACGATTTTATGAAACGTAATGCAATTTCTTCCTCATAACTAAATATTACTTTCATTGTGATAGATTCAACCTTTTTTATAATACTACCATAATAATCATCATAATTTTTTAAGTTTTATGGAGGTATTATTGGTTTTTATTTTAATGCATTTAAAAAGCATTTTAATGCTCTTGAATAGAAAAGGAAATCAGCAACAACTTTTTAATGTCAAAATTGGATTAAAGTAGGTAAAATGCAATCGGCCTCCAAAAGTAACGATATCTTTGAAGCTATCGTAAAAAATTTACAAATGCTACTCCCTCCGATCTCAAACTTACCGATTCGAATAAGATTCTATGAGATGCAGAACAGAAAAGATACTTTCATTTCATTAAGTTCGGTAAATCATTCATCTCACCCATAGCAATTTTCATACAAAAATTTTTGAGAAAATTAAAACGATGGGCTATCGCCAAACCCATATTACGCGCTTGCACGATGAATGGAAATTGGGCGCTAAAGCATTCTTTAAGTAAACGCATAGCAGCTGACATCGTCGTATTATCGCCTTTACGCCAACGTTCATAACGGCGTAAAACCCGTAAGCTGCCCACATCTCGTTGTTCTCGCTGCGCGTCAATAATACACTGCGCTAAACAAGCTGCATCCATAAATCCTAAATTTACACCCTGCCCCGCCAGAGGATGAATCGTATGAGCTGCATCACCCACGAGGACCATTCTTGGTTTGACATACTTTTTTGCATGATGCATGACTAACGGAATCAACTTAGGAGAATTCAGGCAACGAATCTCTCCCAACCGAAATTTAAAAGCATTGTTTAGCTCTACTTTAAATGTTCTTTCATCTGCCATCATTAATTTGTCAGTTTCTTCAGCTATGGAAGACCATACAATAGCGCAAGTATGCGAATCAGCTAATGGCAACAGCGCTATTATCGACTCTCGTAAAAAAACCTGCCAGCCTGTTTTCTGATGATCATTTTCAGTCCTAATAACTGCAACTATAGCGCTTTGTTTATAAGAACGCTCACTTAATTCGATTTTCATTTTTTCTCGTAGCCAGGAATGCGAACCATCAGCACCTACTACACAAAATGTCTTTATTTTTTGTTTATTATTCAATTCAAGCTCGATAAAATCATCCGATTGTAACAAATGGAGAGGTTTTTCAGGACAAACCAATCTAACATAGGGATCGTTGTTTAACCGTTGCCACAAAGCACGCACTATTTCTCGGTTTTCAACAATAGCGCCTAATGAAGGCGAACCCACATCCGCACTATCAAATATAATTTCGGCTCCCCCAAACCATCCCATACTCTTAATTTCATCAGAGGGGAGTAGGCTTTTAAATCAATTTCTTTCCAAATACCAATTATTTTTAATAAGCGTTGTGATGCAGAATTAATCGCACTCACACGCGAATCCAAACTTTTTTATCCCAGTGCAATAAAGGTTTTTTCGCTTCAATAACCACAACACTTATTTTCTCGTCGGCTAATAACGCGGCCAATAACAATCCCACCACGCCACCACCAATAATTGTCAGCGGTTTTAATTCACATAACTGTGTCATGATCATCGAGTTTTAATCCCCGAACCAATTTCGGTAAACGACCCACCAAACCCATTGCGCTTTTAGCTAGGCGTTTTTTAAATGGGAATAATAATTCTGTTGCTAATAAACCCAATCCACGCAGCCGATTTATCAACGGCAATTGCAAACCAAACCACCCAGAAATGCCACGTGCTAACCCTGCTGCCAGATTTTGGTCTGTTTTGCACCACCGTTCATAATTTTGTAAAAGATGAATATCGCCTAATGGTTTTTTTTCGCGATGTGCGGTCGTTAACACTTCACTCAGCACTGCCACATCCCGCAAACCTAAATTAAATCCCTGGGCTGTAAAGGGGTAAAACGTATGCGCTGCATTTCCAATCAATATAGAATGAGATTGAATCTGTCGCTTAGTTAGTAATAGATGCAACAAATATCGCTTATCTCGTATAGCCGATTTAATATTTCCGAGATAATGGCCAAAAATTATTTGCACTGCTTCTTTAAAGCGTTCATCTGTCCATTGTTCTATTTCATCCGCTTTTACTTTCGACATCGTCCAAACCAAACGACAGTAATGGCGATGGAAGAGGGGCAAAACGGCTAATATGCCTCGCGATGTAAAACGCTCATAAGCCGTAAAATGATGCGGTTTTTCTAACTCCAGCAATGCAACCAATGCGATTTCATTTTTATTTTCTTCTTTGGCAGCAATATTTAAAAATTGACGCACTATAGACCGTGTACCGTCAGCGCCTACCAATAAATCAGCAACTAATTGTCGTGTTTCTCCATCAACCGTTACGTAATGGACTACAGCGTTTTCATAACCACATTGAATGCTTTTTATTTGATTCATTGCAATAATCTCAACATCTTTTTGAGCAGTAGCTCGCTGATAAAGGATCTTTTGTAATCTAAAAAAAGGTACGACATAACCTAAGGCAGGTACGCCTAATTCATCGGCTCGAAAACGTACTGAACCTAATACGCCTTGCTCTGATACGTGCACGATACTAACCGGACAAACCTCATCAACTAAATCGTTCCACACACCCAAAGTATGCAAAATTTGATGGCTACCTAGAGATAAAGTAATCGGCCGTATGTCTCTTGGAACATGCATCGTGGTTTGTGGTAAATGATGTTCTAAAATAGCTATACGTAGCCCTTGATTTTGCAAAGCTACTGCCAAGCTTGTACCTACCAGTCCAGCACCTACAATAACAATGTCCGATTTCTGCATATGATGGAGCATCCTATCATACTAAAGTGTTCTTAAAATATACCTTTAGTAATCCTACCCCAAAAATCGGAACAGCACTAATGGATCTTTTTATCCCTTCCGCTTCCCGCCCCGCCATACTATTTTCATCGTTAATAAAAACTAAAGCCTATCATTTCTTTAAAGACAGGAGTCAAAAAATATGACTAAACAAATATCAGCCTGGATTTCTACCTTCTTTGGAATATAGATTAAATAGCTGTTGTTACTTGTGGGATGATTGCTTTATAATTCCTAGTCAAAAAATTCCCTTTAGAGAGCTCAGGATGAGAAGAAAGGTTTAGTGCGACGAAATATGGAGCTCTGTCAAAAATAGAAAGTGTATGAGGTTTATCGCTGCTCGTTTATCTGAATTACGAAGGCTCGTCCGTAAGATAGGCGCAGATTATTATTATGTCCCTGCAGTCGATCCGCATAAAAACGAGTACGTACCCCTTGCTGGCAACGTCGTGCTTGGATAAGCAATTTTACAGGCTCTGCAGGAGACGTCGTAGTCGGGATGCATGAAGCTTTTCTCTGGACAGACCCGCGGTATTTCTTACAAGCTGAACGGCAACTTGATCATTCTTTGTATCAATTAATAAAAATAGAGAATGGTGAAATATCAGCCATTGCTCAATGGCTATCCCAACAAAAACGCCCCCTCACTTTTGCCACTGACCCCCGTCTTATCAGTATTCAGCAAGCAGAAAAGATTGAGAAAGTGCTTCAAAAAAACGAGGGTAAACTAATAGCTGTCGAAGATAACCTCATCGATCAGATTTGGAAGGACCGTCCATCAATCCCAAAAACCCCTATCCGTTTGCAACCTCAACCTTACGCAGGGAAAAGCGCAGAAGAGAAATTGGCTCAATTACGAAAAACTCTGCAGTCTAAAAATACTAATGCCATCATACTTAGTATCCTTGATGCCATTGCTTGGCTCTTTAATATTCGAGGCAACGACATTGCCTATAATCCGCTCGTAATTAGCTATGCGATTGTGACCGCAAAAGAAGCTACTCTCTTCGTCGATTTCGACAAAATTACAGAGGAAGTTAAATCAAAATTTAAAGAAATTTCTCTTCAAGTAAAATCTTACGAGGCATTTCCTAATGCGCTCCGACAATTGTCAGACAGTACACTATGGATAGATCCAACAACCACAAACTGGTGGATCAAGAAACAGTTAAAAAATTCTATTGATTGGGTTACTCAGCCCTCACCCATTGCGCTGGAAAAAGCTGTAAAAAATCCAACAGAACAGCGAGGCGCACGCGAAGCTCATATCATCGATGCCATAGCCATGATCAAATTTTTACACTGGATCGAAACCCACTGGAGAGAAGACATTACTGAAATAACGGCTAGTAAGCAATTAGAGACATTTCGTCGGGAGGATTCCCGCTGTGTAGATTTAAGCTTTGCAACTATCAGTGGATTTGGACCGCACAGTGCTATTATTCACTACTCCGCAACCCCAAAAACCGATAGTCGCATCGATAATTCCTCTATTTACCTCATTGACTCCGGTGGCCAGTATCCGGCTGGAACGACCGACATTACTCGCACTATCCATTTAGGAACGCCAACGGAAGAGCAAAAAGAGCTCTATACGTTAGTGCTTAAAGGACATTTGGCAATCCGGCATGCAGTCTTCCCAAAATACACTTGTGGAGAACATATTAACGCATTAGCGCACCAATTTCTCTGGCGTAAAGCACTGGATTATGGACATGGAACAGGGCATGGTGTTGGTAGTTATTTATGTGTACATGAAGGACCGCAAGCCATTACTGCTCACAATACGCATATTCCTCTTCAACCAGGCATGATTTTGAGTAATGAGCCCGGCGTTTATTTAGCTAATAAATACGGTATCCGAATTGAAAACCTTTGTTTAGTAATCGAAAAATTTACCGTAGATGACAGCCAGACTCAACACGGCCCTTTTTACGCGTTTAAAGATCTTACACTAGTCCCTTATTGTCGAAAATTAATCCAAGTCAAGGCACTCACCCATGAAGAAATGCAGCAAATTAACGACTATCATTGCCAAGTTTATCAAACAGTAAAGGATTTATTACCCTTTACTGAACTAATTGATTGGCTTGAAGCAGCAACTACTCCACTATAAAAACTTCTCTTCCCAAAAAGCTGAAGGTTGGTTGACCTTAAAAAGGTAAGGCATTATTCTTACATATCAGGTCATAAAACACAGATTAGTCCTTGAAAATAAAATAAGGGATCATAAGGATGCAAGCAACACATATGATTGAACTTAGTGCATTAGAAGATCGGATTAATTATTTGCTTCGCTACTTAAAACGTCTAAAAGCAGAAAACAATGGGCTGCAGCGAAAAGTAGCCATGCAAGTACGTGAACAGTCGTTATTAGTAGAAAAAATTTACAGGCAGCACAAAAAATAAAAAAATTAATTACACAATTAAGGGAAGCGATATTGTGAGTGAAGCTGAACAGGGTTTATTGCCGTAAATGGATCACAGCTTAAAATTAAATCTCCGCCTAAGCAGTGGCAAGAGCTATTTAAGAAGCTGCTAACTATGTTAATGCACAAATGCAAAAAATGTGGCAAATCAAGAGTATCAACAATAATGAACGACCGCGGTTGTCACTGCGTTCAATACTTACTATGAATTCATACAATTACGTAAACAGAAAAATAATTATATGGATGTAGTTGAGCCAACGCGTTCGAAATTTACAGAGTCGTATTGAAAATTTATGGAAACGAACAAAGAAATGACAGTACCGTGCCCATCCTCTAAAGAACGCGCATTTAAACCGACATATAACGGCTTGTAAGTGATGTCATGGGGGGTTAAAAAATGAATTTAACTAAAAAAAAACAATTTCGAAGCCTCTTTCGTCAAAAGCGAAATGACCTTTCTTGTCAACAAAGAAATAAGCTCTCTTATATTATCTGCAAAAAAACAATGGCACTCCCCTTATTCCAAGAAAGCCAGCGGATAGCATTTTATCTCGCGCACGACGGTGAAGTGGATATTAAAAATCTGTTGAATAAGGCTTTGAGAAGAAAGAAATCATGCTATTTACCTACTTTACAAACTAACCAAGATTATTATTTAGACTTTTATCTTTATCATACAGAAAATGTATTAATAAAAAATCGTTTTGGAATAGAAGAGCCCAGCTTGACGCAAGATAAATCCATTGTGATAACAGCACTGGATTTAATCTTTCTACCTTTGGTCGCTTTTGATAAAAAAGGTAATCGCTTAGGTCGTGGCGCTGGGTATTATGATCGGACGTTGGCTTCTTTACAGCACTCAGAAAAAAAACCTCTCTTAATAGGGATTGCTTATGAATTTCAGAAAGTAGAAAAACTTCCCTCCGAAATTTGGGATATTCCTTTAAACCTCGTTGTCACAGAACAGGAAGTTTATTATTTTTAGCGCCGTCTTCGAACAATAACCCAATAGATAACAAAATTACTAGAGTAAGTCACTAAAGAGAAAATAGCTAGGAATAAATATAGTTATATCCAGGAAAGTCCAAATGAAAATAATTGTTTCTGACTAATAAAAACAAGAGTGATTTCAAAAAACCCCAAGGCAAAGTGGCACATTTTGACATTTGTTTTTTGTTTATTGTCTCTCTAGCTGCTTTAAGATGCATCGTACTCTCATCCCTTAATGTCTCTCACTTTAAATAAATCAAAAAAAGTGAATCCATTTAAACTTCTTCCAGGGATGGGTATCCAAAACGCCATTTTAATACCAATTAGATAAAAATTTTAAAATAGTTTTATAAGAAAAAGCATTTCAGTACACATCACCTCCTGAAATTTACATCTCAGCAGGAACAATACCTAATTAATCATATAGAAAAATTAGTGAAATATGCTACGTTCACAATGAATCTAGATCTGCTTTATACTTGTACATCATCTAAATATCTTTTCAGAAAAAGCTCACCTAAGGTACAACCTTATACTGCTTAATATGTATCAGTTGCAGGCCCTAATCGCCAAGGTAACTATTAAAGTACAGAAGTTCTGCACATTCGAAAAATGAATGATACTCCCCGCCTTGTTGAAAAATTTTTACCTCAGTCATCACCGGTTGACAACTACGGTGTCTATATAAGAAACATTTCGTATCGAAAGACTATTCTATCCAGAATATCATGGTCCACTCATCATATTACATAATAAATAAGCATTGTTTCATAAAAGCCCCTCAACCTAGCTAGCAATTTAACCGATTTCACTAGTACTATAACTCTTTGCTTGTTATTAAAAGTTCTTTTTAAGTTCGACTCGAAATATAAATACTTTTCCGAAAAAATTTCTGAGCTTAACAAGATTAATAAAACAATTACAGAAAATTCAATCTCAATTTCTAACTCATCACGCAGAGCTAATAAAATATCCAGCTTTAATACAAAATTCTTTCATTAATTACCTATAAATCTAGCCTAGATAAGTGAAAAAGAAGAGGGGCAGACTAGTTAGCAAGAAACCAAATGCGTATTCTCTTACTTAAAGCGTAACTTTAACATTTCAAGCATTCACTACAAGTGATACGAATTTTACCAATCTCACTGCCAATCGTTACAAAAATTAGTGACGAGAAGATATCGCATTAAGACAATCTTTTTTCAGTAAAAGTATAATAATATTAATATATTATGCGAATTTTATGGGTGTACAAATAAATTAAATTTCAATCTTCTCATGTTGAGTATGGCAAACTTTGAAGAATTTTTACCTGTTATCCTGCTATTTTCACTTTCCTGATTAAAAATAAAGAATTTCTTAACACTGAAACTTTAAAGTGCGTATTTATTCTAAACAATAAGTTTGATCAAACTTATTAAAATAGAATTCTATCATTCTATAATGGTCATAAAATTAATATTAAAATTTATTGCTATTTATAGAAATCACTTTAGATAAAGAAATAAAAATACTATTTTCTGATGAAATTTCCAGACTGATTGTTAAAGAGAATATATATCGTCTTTAATTTTCATAAACTGAATATTTAACTTACTGATGAAATGTTTGTGCCGATAACTATGAGGATATAAATTTCTTACAATCTTCAACTCAGATTGCACTAACAAGTGCTTATGCTTGCTCAGTTAGCCCTATTATTAAATATTAAAACGAAGTTCAAAAATGATGAACATTATTCGTTTAATGAACAGCGCCTATTATTTATTTTTAAAAGATTAGTTAAAAGAAAACATTAATCACTTACGTTGTATTTCAAAATACTTATTGGTAGTCTATTCAAAAATTTATGAGAAGAAAAAAACACGACAAAAATTCATCCATCCTGTTTAAAGCTATCCTAAAAACAAAAATCAGTAGTTACAGAAGGTTAATCGAGAGCTTAATAGTTCTTACAAGAATTTAAAAACAATGACAGATCAAAAACATTTTAGTTTTATTCATCTTTTTCAATAGATGCCAGCAAGATCAGAATCTTCACCATATTTCTATTCTATCATTTTTCACGGTATACGATCTAGTTCAATCCAAGTAATCTAAGACGCAACCTCTGTAGGGATTGTGCAAATTCGTGGATGTGTTTTTATGTGCACTCCTAAATTTCAATTTCAGCAAGATTGTCTTTTCTCAAATCAATGACGACGACCAGCAGATCACTTTTTACCGAAAGCATATTCCTTGAAGATGTTCTGCTTTAATTTTAGTACTGACTGTTAATTTCACTAAATAGCATGTCTCCGGATTCATTGTGGTTTCCGCGCGATTGATCCGACTTTATTTCGCGCCTAATTCTGTATCCTAATTTGTAATTTAGTAGATCCTGAGTTCTCCGCAGTTACAATATAATGCAACTTTATGCTCTGAATACGTGTCTGTTGGCATACCGTGACCATCACAATCACTTATATTAATAGTTTCTGAGCCAGATAATTTTGAGCAAGTAGTATCAACATGTACTATACATGTAGGAATAGCATCTTACTACTGGATCTAAACCACTCGCCTTTAACAACTTGCAGTAACTCCGCAACGGCCACAGTATATCACCTCATTTTTGTCGCTTATTATTTTTTACCAGCATTGCTATCGCATATAATCCACATTATTGTAAGTCATTATTGAAAGCCTAATGACCACGGGACTGTACTACTGCTGCTTATGCGTTATTTATATACCTTATTACTTTATGCTGCTATGCCTTTCATATTATTTCGCCTGTTATGGCGATCAGGGCGACGGGAAGGATATCGTCAACGACTTTTTGAACGCTTTGGATATATCGATTTTATCGACCAAAACACTCATTCTATTTGGATTCATGCGGTTTCTGTAGGCGAAGTTATTGCTGCCACTCCTTTAATTAAAGCACTACAAAAACACTACCCTTATCATACGCTGATGGTTACCACCACAACGCCAACTGGTTCTTTGCAAGTCCAAAAAATTTCGACATTGAACGAGTCCACCATGTTTATTTACCTTATGATTTACCCACCACCATTAAACGATTTTTGGCACGTGTCCATCCGCAATTTGCCATCATAATGGAAACCGAACTTTGGCCTAATTTATTGCATTATACCCATCAACAGAATATTCCTGTGCTTCTAGCTAACGCTCGTCTTTCGGAACGTTCTATGCAGAATTATCGACGCATCGATGGTATGATAAAAAAAATGCTTTCAAAGATCACTTGTGTGGCTGCGCAAAGCAACGCAGATGGAAAGCGGTTTATTCGTCTCGGCTTACTCCCTGAACGATTAGCAATTACCGGTAATGTGAAATTCGATCTCCACATACCAAAATCTATTATTCAAGAAGGTAAATCCCTACGAGAAACTTGGGGAACACGTCCAACATTAATTGCAGCGAGCACCCATGAGGGTGAAGAAACAATTTTACTCAAAGCATTTCATCGACTTCGCATTCATTTCCCAGAGGCTTTTTTAATTTTAGTGCCACGGCATCCGGACCGTTTTGCTAAAGTAGCACGACTATGTGAAGCAACCGGTTTTTCAACGGTCAAACGGAGTCTGCAACAAATTCCAACCCCAAAAACAGATATTTTGCTTGGTGATACTATGGGCGAACTCTGTTTGCTTTATGCAGCCAGTGATGTCGCTTTCGTAGGAGGCAGTCTCGTTCCCGTTGGCGGGCACAACCTTATAGAGCCTGCCGCTCTTCATCTTCCTCTTATTAGCGGACATTATTTACATAATTTTGTAGCTATAAGCGAGTTATTAAAAAAAGCAAATGCTTTAATTATTGTGAACGACAGTCAGAGCCTCTCTAACGCAATTTCACAATTGTTCCAAAATCCAAAAGAAAAAAATGCCCTTGCCGAACGCGTTTATCAGGTCAGTGCTGCTAATACTGGTGCGGTTGTCAAACATATTGAGCTGATCCAACAACTCATCCTTCCTGAATTACACTAGATAACTTTAAGGATACTTTATGTCGTTTGATATCGAACCTCACGAATACCCGAACTAGGTATTTATTTTTATTTGCACTAAATTGGAAGGACATAATGTTGTCTCTGCTGCTTCAAAATACTGATATGTGTGGATCCGACATGAGGCTGCCCAATGACAAGTATATTTCAACTGGTAGTCGATCTATTCCAGTACTAAATTTTCTGTTCCACAACTGGCTATATCACTCGAGAATCATAAATACCACTATCACGCTCTTAGGCCAACCTTGAATTTTTCTTCCGTAGAAATTGATAATGGCATTTAACACATTAAAAAATCCTTTTTAGTTCAGAAAATTAAGTTTTGACAGAGAGTGGAGCGGCTGCAAGAAATAGCAGTAGTGTTACTTAACCTTTGCATACTATTAATGGGAATTAGAAATTTACCAGTATAATAACGTAAGTTCTCATGTGGACGCGGTGGTAACACTACTGTCTGTAGTGAGCTCTAGCTTGTTTGATTATCTGTTCAGCGTACAGTAAAAGGTCGATAGCGAGATACAGATGTTTATAAATCCATTGCTTTATCATTATTGAATAAACTCTTGGATTCCTAACTTTCGCTGGAATAGCAGCGCTAGTTTGTCATATCACTGATTTTAATAAAATCTTCCACTGTTAATTCTTGTGGCCGTAATTGGGGGTTAATGCCTATAGTGTTCCACTTGTTAACACTGATGATTTTCTTTAATGCATTGCTAACTGTTTTCCTTCGATAAGAAAATGCTTCTTTGATTATGGCGCTAAAGTATTCTAAATTCTCTACTGTCAGAGCTGGATTTCTCCTCGGTATTAGTCGCACCATCGCAGATTCCACGCGTGGCGCCGGAACAAAGACGTTGGAAGGAACAGTAAATAGCAATGTATTATCGCAAAAATATTGTGTCATTACGCTAAGCCGTCCGTAATTAGTAGTGCCTACTAAAGCAGTTAGTCGCAGTGCTACTTCTTTCTGTAGCATAAAATGCATATCTTCAATGCAGGTTATTTGGGTAAATAAATGAAAAAGCAATGGCGTTGAAATGTAATAAGGTAAATTCCCTACTATTCGAAGAAACTGTCCGCCTCTTTTCAATTTTAAAAAATCAAATTGCAGAGCATCTTTTTGACAAAAGATAATATTCTTTTTTGCTTGTATTTAGTTTGTAAAAAAGCTAAGAGATCATGATCGATTTCGATCAGAACTAATTTTATACACTCAGTTAATAAATGATCTGTTAGCGCGCCGCAACCAGGACCAATTTCTACGAGAATATCAGTTTTTTTAGGATGAATAGCCGCGGTGATTCTCTCTAAGAAATATGGATCATGAAGAAAGTGTTGACCGAATCGTTTTCTAAAAATATTTTTCTTCATCCTAATCTTCTTTCGATGACAAGGAAGAAGGGCAAGAAATTTTTAATGCTAATTTGACTGCTGTGAATAAACTTTGTTCGTCGGCTAAATCTGTGCCAGCGAGATCGAACGCGGTGCCATGATCAACTGACGTACGAATAAAGGGGAGTCCCAACGTGATATTAACTGTATGACTAAATCCGATAGATTTGATGAGTGGTAGCCCTTGATCGTGATAAAGCGCTAAAATGGCATCAGAAGCTTTAATATGAGTGGGAATGAATGCAGTGTCTGCAGGAAGTGGGCCCTTTAATTGCAGACCTTCTGCTTGAAGGGCTTCGATGACGGGACGAATAATAGTGATTTCTTCTTTCCCTAAATAACCTTGCTCTCCAGCATGGGGGTTTAACCCACACACAATAATGTTCGGATTTTTGATGGAAAAATATTTCTGCAAACCATCGTGTAAAATTTTAATGCAATTTTTCAATGTGGATGAATGTAGTGAAGCAGAAACTTGGGATAAAGGAATGTGTGTCGTATATAGAGCCACTTTTAGATTATCGGCTACAAAAAGCATTACCGTTTGTTTAGTTCCAGTGATTGCTGCCAGCCATTCCGTATGTCCAATGAAAGAAATGCCGGCTTCGTTTATGAGACATTTACTCACGGGACCTGTTACCATAGCTTTAAAATTCCCATTTTGGCAACCCTTCACTGCAATTTTTAATGTTTCTAACACATATTCTGCATTAACGGGGTCTGGTTTTCCGGCTATACAGGATTTTTTTAATGGGACATGCTGGATTGAAAGATTTTGAGGCAGTGAGAGGCCGAGCATGTTGGCGCGGTTTTGCAATAAATCTCGATCAGCAATTACGCACAAAGGCACAGGAAGCTCGTATTGCACGAGCTTAATCAAAATATCAGGTCCAATACCTGCTGGTTCTCCTGGTGTAATGGCGATCAATGTCATTGCAAGGTCAAGACGAAGTCATTGCGATAGCGCAGTTTAACCTACGCCTCTCATTCTCACCACCGTTATATCATTTTTTAAAAAGCGGGACTTTAATTAACGCTAGTGATTCATTTTTATCCCGGATTTCTTCCCGCGATTTTAAAAAATAATGCGTTACTGCATAATACGTATGTAAGCTGCACGGCGTAATTGCAGTAACCATTTTTGTATCGCTTGTTCAAGCTTTTGTTGGTAGACGATTTGTTGAACTTGTTGATCAGTAACATTGCCTGTCGCTTCTTTGTCTATTAATTTGATAATATGAAAACCGTTAGGTGCTTGGATAGGGCCTGCAATTTCGTTTGGTTTCATTTTAGTAATTGCGCTAGCAAAAACTTGTGGTAAATTATCAGCGGTGCGCCAACCTAAGTCAATGCTACCAGGATGCATTTTCATGCCTGTTTCAAAATTGGACCCGCTACGAAGCTTGTTTAAAACTAGCATAGCCTTTCCTCTGGCATGATTGATTTGAGCCTGAGTGCTGGAATCAAACAGAGGAATTAATATGGTTGCGATATGATATTGTGTGGGAGCAAGTTGCTTTTGATGTTGTTTTTTAAATGCTGAGATGTCGGATTCATCAATGGTAATATCATTACCTACAATTTGATGTTGTAATTTTGAAATGGTTAATTGCTCCTGTAATTGATCGCGGAATTGTTTGTAAGCAATTCCTTCTTGGGCCAATTTTCGTTGAAGAATTGTTCTCGAAAAATGATTTTGCGCAGCAATGTGCGCAATAGCCGCGTTGACCTCTTTATTAGTGACCTTAATGTTACTCCGTTTTGCTAATTGTAATTGTAATGCCTGATAAATTAGTTGATCAAGCACTTGCCGTTTAAATGTTTGCTCATTCGGTAGAGCAATGTGCTCTTGCGCGAACTGTTGTTTTGCAATACTCGCTGCATGAGTAAATTCACTTTGTGTGATAATTTCATCATTTACAACTGCTACAATTTGATTTAGCGATTGCTCAGGAGTGATAGTAAGTGCTGTAGATAAGGCGGACTGCGTAAAGGTATATCCTATAGTAAATAGGATGACGATGAAACTTACTATTTTTTTCAACATATATTACCCTGCCTCGCGTAATCGAAAAGGCCTATTGTTGATCATATTGTATATGCCACTGCTTGAGATAGAAGACGCGCCAAAATCGCCTAACCCCTTCAACCGAAACTGAATAAAACAGTTAGTATCGTAAACATTTTGGAGATTGCTTTTGATACCTAACCTCGAGCCTATATAAGAACGCTGCGTTATAAAACTCAACGCCCAACAACACGTATCGTATTGTACACCAATTGAATAGTTGTCGATATGGTCTTGACCAATATTATAGTTCCAGTAGCTAGTGGTGTTCCATCTCTTGAAAACAGACCATGCCGCGGAAAATATAAATTGGCCAATATTTTGTTTGAAGAGATTACCTTGGGGGATTGCTGGGGTTAGGGTGATATAGTTACGCTTTTGTCCGACAAAAACGTAACTTACGCCGATATATTTTCCCCAATTTTGATAAGTCAGAGTAACAGAGGTATTATTCGTTTTTCCTAAGTAAGGATCCCACGCTAGGCTTCCTGATAATGACCAGTGAAGAATTGGACGAAATACAAGCTTGGCAACAATATCAGAAAAATAGTATTTTTTTGGCAACGTGCAGCATTTATCGAGACAGACGCGCTGATTTTTAATGTAATAAATAAAACCAGTATTAGCACTCAGTATGGCATCACCGCTGTTTGTATCTAGCAAATTTGAAGTCAGTGTGAAAGTGACTTGATTAGCATTTTGAATCCGGTCGTCGCCAGTATATTGATTGACAGCAAATAGTTGTTCAAAAGAAAAGGGCAGCAAAACAGTATCAAAATTAGGTAATCTCTCTTGGTTTTGATAAGGAACATATAAATAAAAGAAACGTGGTTCTAAAGTTTGAATAAATGAGTGACTTCCAATTTTTAGATAATTATTAAAATATAGCCGAGAATCGATATCAAAAATTGGTAATACTCGACTGGCTGTGTGAAGTTGTCCCGGTTGAAGATGGGTGAGATTGTAACCAATAGCATCCCACCAAATTTGCGGGATAAAATGGCCTAAAGCAAAATAAATAGGAAAACTCACACCAGAGCGCATATGAAAACGTTGCCCAATAGGATGCTTTGGAGTGAAGTCACTTCTATATTTAAAATTAACTATTTCGATGTTGAAATTAAAATCCATGTCATGAACAATGTCGGGATAATAACCCTTCATATTAAAATCAGGTAATCGTAAATACTGGTCGAATGGGGGATTGTCAGATTGTGCAATTAAATGAAGTGTTTGATAAGCTTGTAAAAGCACATTAAATTGCGAGTGTAATCCACTGTACTGTAGATCAATTTTATTTAAAAGTTGATTAGCTGCGCTGTCGATACCTAGCTGCCAGCCTAAATCTTGAAAATAATAGGGATCGGTTACATAGTTTAAAATAACATGGGATGACCACTCGGAATTGAATAAAATAGTATCATCCATGGCTAAAAAACCGCGTTGGTTCTTCGCTCTTTGTAGTTGGTTAACGTAAGGAACGATGAGAAGATTGTTTGATAAAATAGGAAGATGTTTACTGATAGTATCTTCACGAAATTTTTGAAATTCTATGTCATTCGGCAAGTAGTTTAGATAGATACTTCCTTTACTGCGTTCACTTAAAAAACGAAGTAGCGCGCCCATGTTGAGTCCGCGTTGAGTCATGATTTCAAAGGTTAACGTTAAATCATAATTGGGCGCCATATTCCAGTAAAAAGGTAGTGAAAAAGTTCTGCCAGAATAACTGCTATAACCTAATTTAGGGGTTAAAAAACCGGTTTTTCTGCGATGGTCAATAGGAAAGTTGTAATAAGGAAAATAAAGAATCGGCACTCCCTCGAAACGAATCAACGTATTATAGGCTTTGCCTCGATGAGTTTGTTTGTCTAAAATGATGGTCGACGCGTTCATCCACCAGGCGGGATGAGTAGGATCGCAGGTGCTGTAGGTCGCATGTCTTAAAGTAATCACACCGGACTTGTTGCGAGTAGCGTGTTTCGCGACACCCCAGCCGTTGAATGAATAGTCAAATTTATGGATAAAAGACATATCGTTGTAAACGCGATAAGCTGCGTTCGTTAGAATCGCCGTCTTAGGAAAAAGTATGAGTATTCCATGATCTGCAATAATCAATTTTCCTGCTTCATGTAAGTGGATATGACCTACAAGAATAATTTTAGCGATCTGACCGCTTTTAGTATCGCGATAAATATAAGCTGTATCTGCTTTGACGATTCGTCCTGACTGAGTGATGATAACCTCTCGTAAAATTGAAACGCCGTGGGCAGTTACAATAGAAGGGCCTGCAGCGGTGATAATCGTCGATTTTTTTTAATAAATGCCAGATGCGGAAATTCGCTGAGGATGGATGGTTCTTTGAAATAACCTGAGCAAAGGAGATGTGGATGGTCTGTGGTGGATACCCATCCGAGAATATCTGCAATATGTTGTTGGTAACGCTGATGAGACCCGAATTTGGGTAGCGTTCCTTTCGTCAATGTGTACTGTTTCCACTCTGTTGTTTTAGTGGTTTTAATGAGGCTGGTTGTCACAGCGACGCTAACTTGCTGAAAAAAGGTAATATAGAGATGAGACAATATAAAAAAATGATTTTTTCAGCTTCACTGTTGGAATTTCTTTCTAAGTTATGAATAGCACTGTTTAGAAATAGTAACCTCGATGTAATAAAACGTGCAAGGCGAATGTTTTAAAGCGTTTTACAGTGAGCAACAGTGGCTAGGTGAGCGAGAGTAATGCCTATAAGCTCTCTCTTTTTTCTGCAGGGGTACAGAGTGATGCAAGCTTGCATCTCGTTTTGGTGTGTGTCGCATACATTAATCATGGCTCGTGCCCTATTGCCGGCTAGGGGCCTGTGGGAGTCTCATAAGATTCACTTATATTGCTATCATAAAACGCTTTATCAGCTGAATTAAAAGGTTCCTATCGTTTATCTCTTACAAGACTTACAAGAAAAATGCGATTTTGTTTTTAACGGATTTTAGCGATCGTTTATGTTGTTGATGCGTTCAGGAAAATACGGCGTAGGATTATTGACACGCTTTTAACGATTTATTGTTTATCCACGTAAATGAAGGCTATTAATTATAGCCGTTTATATCGGAGTTTATTGTCGAAGAATATCTTTGTTTTATGATTTAGTAATAGCTTTTAATCATAGCTACAAGTTTGCATGCATTATCTATCTCATTTTCCTGGTTTGATGATGGTTAATGTTCTAAACTGTGTTATGTTTTAAGGTATCGTGTTAGGGTCTGTAAGTTACATCTTCTGTTGTTATAGGGTTTTTTTATTGATTAGCCAAGAAAGGATAGAAACATAGGGTTTTATTATCATCATCAGGTGCGCGTGGGGTCAGGTGTGCTGAAAGAGGCGCAAGTAATAATTTCTGTGTTGGTTTGATTGGGTTCTGGTTGTAACGACATTTAAAATGTATCTTTCTTTTCCTCAATTAAAGAATGTGACAAAAGTTCATGTATTTATAATATATTCCACGGGTAATTGGTTGTTTGGAAGAGATTTATAAGTGGTATCCTGAATTGGAGAACTAAAGCTGTGACTAAAAATGGATCAAGCATTAATGAAAACTGTGATATAACCCACTGCGGTGCTAGCTCATGATAAAACTATTAGATACTATCCCAAAAGCCCTTAATGATCCTGCTGGGTTTAAGAATTTAATTGAACACAATTCAAAATTGAGTTAAACACAGTTGAGAATTGAGGAGTATTGGTGTTCAGAGAGGTAGTATGAAAAATCATGCAAAATGAGTTATAGATTATTCCGTAGGCGATGGCAAGCGCTATAAAGCTAATATTTCATTATTCCTATCACAGAGATCAATCGCTTGTAACCGGGGAGAGGCAATTTTTCTTTGGTAGAACATTTTTTGAATCTGATAACAATGTGCACTTAATTTTAAAAATCCGTATTACCTACACCAGTAATGGTTGATATTAACATCTGAAGGTAGAGAGTTAGTCATGGTAAGCTTGATGTGGTTCAACATTGCCAAATTTCATTCCTCATCTTTATTAATTTAAATCTATTATGGAAAGGTGATAGGTGAATTACATAAGGATTTTTAGTTTTAAGAAAAACGGTTTGTTAACCATTTCCTGATGGTTTTAATTTCTTCAAGGGAAACCTGATGCCCCATAGGATAGGTATGCCATTCAATCGAATAATTTAAGTGTTTTAAACGTTGAAAAGTTTGGTATCCACGCATAAATGGTAAAACCAGATCAGCGTTGCCATGTGCCATAAAAATGGAAACATCCTGATTAGCCTTGTTGGCTTCTTTAGGAAGCTTGTCAGCGAGGGGAAGGTAAGTCGATAAAGCCAGAATACCCTTCAGTAGTTTGGAATAACGCAATCCCACATACAAAGCTATTGCGCCGCCTTGAGAAAATCCCGCTAGAATGATATTCTCGGCGGGAATACCTGCTATAATCTCTTGTTCGATCAATTTATTAATTGATTGCTGTGTGTGAGCAATACCGATCTCATCTTCATGGCTTAAATATTCAAGACTATAAATATCATACCAAGCGCGCATCCTCATCTGGGCGTTGATGGTAATTGTCCTTAAAGGTGCGTGGGGGAATATAAAACGCAAATGAAGATCTTGTGGCAAATTCAGCTGTTGGATAATACCCGCAAAATCATGTCCATCGGCGCCCAGTCCATGTAGCCAAATAACGCTGCCCACGGCTGTTCTAATTGGTAGAATGGTAATTTTTTCTAAAGATTTGTTCATAGCCATCTGTTAATATATCATCTCCGAGCGTATCTTAGATTTTTTTATCAACTTTATCGATATGTGGTAAAATCTATCGTCGTGATAGCATTCGATTATGAAAGCGTTTCTTCTCTTAAAAAATCTGTTGTTTTATGGTTTATCGTCATTCTACGATTTCCCTGATTTCCCTCCGTTCTCCAGTGGCTTAACCCACAGCATCCAACAAAAGAACATTGTAGCTTGGATGCTGTGGGTTAAGCCACTGGAGAACGGAGGAAAAAGCAACATAACGGTAGAAAATGGAGAGCTATATCACTAATAATGATAGGCATAAGCTTCAGTTTTATTCTGATTAGTTGTGGGGCCAGAGGGCCTTTATATTTACCAAAAAATCCATGCAAACCACAGTTGATATAAAATGAAAATTAAATTCACAAAAATGCATGCTTTGGGTAATGACTTTGTGGTAATTGATGCTACAAAGCGACCGTTTGCATTAACGACTTCGCAAATTCAAAAAATGGCCAATCGGCGTTTAGGTGTGGGATTCGATCAATTACTAGTAATTGAACACCCTAAAAATAATGCTGTCCATTTTCATTTTCGCATCTTTAATGCTGATGGAAGCGAAGTAGGGCAGTGCGGAAATGGTGCTCGCTGTATTGCAGGATTTATTCGCTCACAAAAACTTAGCAATCATAATGAGCTTCTTATTTCTACAATTAACGATGTATTAGAATTAAAAATTCAACCTGATGATAAGGTGTCCGTGAAAATAGGAATCCCGCAGTTTGATCCGCGGGATGTCCCTTTTATTACAGCGCAAACAGCAAACATTTATGAAGTTGAGGTAAAGGATCAAGTTATAACACTGGGTGTGGTTAACATCGGAAATCCTCATGCGATAATCCCCGTGAAGCATATTGATACCAAGCAAGCATCAATTCTTGGAGCCTGTTTAAGTACTCATGAGCGTTTTCCTGATGGAGCAAATATTGGATTCATGCAAGTCGTTGATCCGCAAACTATTCGGTTACGTGTTTACGAACGAGGAGTTGGTGAAACTTTGGCTTGTGGTAGTGGTGCTTGTGCTGCCGTGTCTGTAGGGCGCCGTCTAGGTTTGTTGCAGGAACGAGTTATGGTGAGCCAGCCCGGAGGGAGTTTAACCATCGATTGGCAGGGACCACAAACTCCCGTAATAATGACAGGTCCCGCAGCGAAGGTTTTTGATGGCGAGTGGCTGGATTAGAGCTGTCTATCCTTAATCGTTAACTAAATAAATCTTGAACCTCTACTTAATTTAGTGTGTTTTTTTGAGCGCTTTTGCCTTTGCGAGTTTTATAGTTTGATTATAGAATGTGTGAGTTTTAACTAGCCACGTTGAGGCTTTAAGGAGGTGGAGATGGCGGTACCAAAAGTATTAAAGACAAAAACGGCGGTACTTGGGGTTGCATCTTATAAGCTTAAAAAGGGCGAAGAATATATGAATGATAAACAATTGAAGCATTTCCAGAAAATTTTATTTAACTGGAAAAAGCAGTTAATGGAAGAAGTAGATTCTACAGTGATTTATTTAAAAGAGGAAGCGAATGCTTACGCAGATCCCTTGGACCGCGCTGGTCAAGAACAGGGTTTTAATTTAGAATTGCGCACAAGGGATCGTGAGCGCAAGCTGATTAAGAAAATTGAGCAAGCTTTGGATGCTATCGATGAAAAAGAGTATGGTTATTGTGAGGATTGTGGTGCTGAGATTGGTATTCGTCGATTAGAGGCGCGTCCTACAGCAACTAAATGCATCGACTGCAAGACTTTTGAAGAAATCCGAGAGAAGCAGTCTGGTGGATAAGCTTTTCATCCGCAATCTTAAGGTGCTGGCCTGGGTAGGAATTTTGCCTCATGAGAAAATAGCGGCACAGACAATTTCGCTTGATATCACTTTCAGTGTGGATGCGGAGCGTGCTGCTGTTTCTGATGATCTGAGGCACGCCATTGATTATGCTAGAGTTCGTGAAAGTATCATCGAATTTTTAAATCAGCATCAGTTTAATTTGATCGAAACCTTAGCGGATCGATGTGCGAATTTTTTAGTGAATCGGTTTGGTATTCAGTGGTTGCAATTGAGTGCCACAAAGCTTTTCGTTTTTGATGATGCACAGGGGGCTGGAGTTATTGTTGAGCGAATGCGGATGTCATAATTTTACCATTGGCAGTGCTTTATAGTTTCGTACAATTCCGCGTCTAAGGAGAGAAAAGATATCATTACTTCCCTTTGGTATTTCGTCATTTTTCATTAAAATTCTCCTTCCCCTTTAGTTTAGCATCATCACTTACCATTTATGAAGAATAAAAACCAAGGCCCTTCGTTCTAATAAATAGGTGGTTCAACTGATTGTCATTTCTGAGAGCGGCATTCTTCTAAGGTGCGGTGTGTAAAAGAAAGCCTTCTAGAGGAAAGAGAGTTTTCCCTTATAATATTGTTGGTATGTGGTAAAGATCAGCCCCGTTGGATATTCATGAAAGCTAGTATATTTAGTATAAGAGTAGAACTTTACCTTTGCATAATTTATTATCTCAGACTTATGGTCGTACGAAAATCTATATCACTATCAATGAAATTTTAGGGTTTTTATTGATTAGCTATGCATCTACCCGAGAAACTGCATTTTGTAGCAGATTCGGGGATTTCTTCATTTTTTCTCACATATTCAAGTATACAGAGATTTTTATCACGTAGTGAGTGATGAGTGGGCTTGATTCAATGGTTTTTAAGAGAGCCGTAAATTTTTGGTCAGTTGAGATAGGTTTATCGTTGTCTTGTTGATAGGAGATTTATATATGAAAAACATTTAATTTTTGCTGGTGAGACGTAGCGGATTAATAGGGATATTGTGCTTCTAATAAATTTCGATTTTATGTAGTGGCGCGCGATTAGCGGATTTTTCTTGTCTTATTTAGATCGGGTATTATTGATTGGTGCAGGTGATACGGTAGCACTAGTTTGTTCGCATCCATTTTAAATCAAACGGTAAAATGGCCAAACAGTCAACGGATATTTACTATGCTGACGGATTCACATGCGTGAGAGATTCCTGTATAGATGGAGAATATGGATGCGACTAATCCAATGGGAGTAGTGAATGTCGTTGATTGGAAAAAGGTGTCTGGTTTAATAGTGTGTTGCGCTAAGGTGTCATCCAATGATCATTTTATAGCTCTTATATTGTCTTCGTGATATTTTGAGCTTAGAGTTACAGAGTTGGAGTATGATGACCTTTTTTCGTGAGCGTTAGAGGTAGTTTATAACCAGGGAAAGGCCCGCTATTAAGTTAGCGAACTCAAGACCCGAGCGGCTATTGCTTGTCTTGCTCATGATTCCAAGAATAACATGTAAAATACATACTAACCAGCATCGCGAAATTGCGAAAGGTCACTTACGAATGCAGTGTAGCATTATTATTGTCCGCTAAAGAATCATTTGAGTTATGATTAAAGATTCCTTAATTCAAAAATTAAATACATTATCCAGTCGGTACGCGGAGGTTGGTGGTTTATTGGGCAATCTCACCATCATGAGCGATCGCAATCGTTATTGTGAATTAGGTAAAGAATATGCGCAATTAGAGCCCATCGTGCAATGTTTTCGAGAATTTCAGCAAAATGAAAAAGCGCTCGAAGCTGCGAAAGCAATGGCTTCAGAAAAAGATGCTGAATTAAAAGAATTAGCAAAAGAAGAATTGGACAGATTAACTATTAAAAAAAATGAATTAGAAAATCAATTAAAATTGTTGTTGATACCTAAGGATCCTGATGACGAGCGCAATGTTTTTCTTGAAATTCGTGCTGGTACTGGAGGAAGTGAAGCAGCTATTTTTGTGGGTGATTTATTTCGAATGTATGTGCGATATGCGGAAAAAAGGGATGGCACATAGCAGTGGTATCCTCCCATGAGAGTGAGTATGGTGGTTTTAAAGAGATTATTGCTCGGGTAGCCGGTGGTGCAGTTTATTCGCAATTAAAATTTGAGTCGGGCGCGCATCGAGTTCAACGTGTGCCTGCAACCGAATCACAAGGACGTATTCATACATCGGCATGTACCGTAGCTGTAATGCCTGAAGTACAAGAAATTGACCAAATTAAAATTAATCTGGCAGAGTTACGTATTGATACTTATCGTGCCTCTGGTGCAGGAGGGCAGCATGTTAACCGAACCGATTCGGCTGTGCGTATTACGCACCTTCCGACAGGTATGGTGGTAGGATGTCAGGATGAGCGTTCACAACACAAAAATAAAGCACGGGCTATGTCTTTATTACAATCCAAGCTTTTAAATGCTGAACGCACGAAGCAAGAGCAGAGACAAGCAGCACAACGAAAAGTATTAGTGGGAAGTGGAGATCGATCTGAACGAATTCGCACTTATAATTTCCCACAAGGACGAATAACTGATCATCGTATTAATTTGACGATTTATCAGTTAAACGAAGTGATGGCAGGAGATTTAGACTCCGTGATTGGGCCGTTAATTCGCGAACTGCAGGCAGAACAATTGGCAGAATTGAGCAAGGAATAAAATTTTTTTAAAACAGCAATAATGAAAAGTCAGGAAAATGGCGAAGATGATGACTGTTAAGGAAATAATTAAAAATATTTCCTGTCAATTAGTTATGTATTCAGAAACGCCGAATTTGGATGCGGAAATATTGGTAGGTCATATTTTTAAAAAATCCCGTGCTGAATTATTTGCTTATTCGGAAGTTCGAGTGAGGCCCACACAAAAAAAACAGTTAGCAGATTGTATAAGTCGTCGAGTTGCCGGTGAGCCAGTTGCCTATATTTTAGGAGAAAAAGAATTTTGGTCGCTTAGTTTAACAGTAACACCAGATGTACTGATCCCTCGCCCCGAAACAGAAATGTTGGTAGAGTGGATTCTAAAAAATTTACCAAAAGATGAAAAATTGCAAGTCGCTGATTTAGGGACCGGGTCTGGTGCTATTGCGATCGCTATAGCTTCAGAGCGGCCTTACTGGCAGCTAATTGCTGTCGATAATTCTAAAAAAGCTTTAAAGGTGGCAAAAACTAATGCTGAGAAACACCATATACGCAATATTAATTTTCATTTTAGTGAATGGTGTCAAGCTTTGGAACAGCAAAATTATCATGTTATCGTTGGTAATCCACCTTATATTCTTGACTGCGACAAACACTTGCAGCAATTAAAATACGAGCCTCACGAAGCTTTGGCTGGTGGGCCCGACGGGTTAGCCTCTATTAAGACAATTATCGAAGAAGCAAAATCATACCTAACTGATGGTGGTTGGCTATTACTCGAACATGGGTTTGACCAATCTCAAAAGATTATCGAGTTGATGCAAGAAGCTAATTATTACCAAATACAGGACTACACTGATCCCGCTGGCTTACCACGGATGATTGTCGCTAGAAGGTAAGATTGTTTTGTTATGTATTTTAAAAACTATTATAGAAGCATTAACGATTCCGACGGTGATAAGAACTACTTGAGATAACGCTTTTCATTTTGTCTAAATGATTATTTTCCAGACTGAAGCTGATTAATTGTAAACTGTATTTCGTGTTCCCTAAAAACTCGTCAGGCGTTCTATCAAAAAATTTTGATAAAGCAAGGATTACCTCGAGATTTATAGTCAGGCGCTTTCAACATTCATAAATGAAACATTGAAAGTTAATCGGATCTTTATTGTGTCGTTAAAATGAATTGGCTATAGTGGACCTCCCACTAAAAGAGCATTTTAAGAATTGTAGGTGAAACAATGCCAGTATTTATTGTTTTTCTCTTATTGATTCGATTTTCTTCTTTGGTAACGGAATAGGTCTTATAAAAAGTTCGATCAAGAGGTTTGTTTGATCGAATAACCACCATCGATCTTTTTTGTAGTTGCCGAAATTCGTGAAAATCTCTCTTTTCAACGTGATTATTTTTTATTGGGAATAAAAAATAATTTTCATTTTTGAATGAAGCTTTCTTAAGCTAGCTCATGGTTTATTGTGTTGTACAATATCACATAGCATCAATAATACAAAATACCCTCAACACGCAAGAATTCTTTCACGTCGGTCACCGAAGAAGTGGAGAAAAATGAGTTGCTATACCTCTCATCCCTAGAACTTTACATGCGTCTCGCATATCAGGTACTGTAGTTGATAGGCTCCTTTCTCCTGTAGAAAAATGTTCTGTGATAATAGTAAGTGGTTCCTAATTTGAGCTGATTGGTTATTTGAAGCAACGAATGCAAGAGCAATCGCTTCCAAAGTCGCGTATTATCAATTTTTTCTTATGAAATAGGAGCTTCAGTTGGATGGATCGATACAAACAAATCGTATTCAAATAATAAGGGGGATATAGTCATTGCATATTATAACCTCGTTGGTTTATCATCCGCTCCGAGTGTGCCGTCTATTTTACTTACCTTAAAAACTTGTATTAGATCCAGACAATCTGATAGGGTATCTTTAGGTGGCTTTGAGAAAATCGGGACAGCTCCAAATTTAATTTTCCTAAACATCGTGTGCCGATTATGGTTATTTCCCATTGGTATGTGTGCTGGGCGCGAGGTCTTCTGCGCAAAGATTACTGACCTGCACTCATGGATTGATGAAAAGATGTGGTTCTATGGGAGAGGCGGGGGCCGCACACGATGCGAAAATAATTAATATCTCAAGGCTCAGTAAAATAAAAATTAGTATAAAATTCGATATTGTTGGCAGCAGTCGTAACTAACGGTAAGTGCTTAAGATTTGTGTTTGATATAAAACAAAAAATTAACTGGATTAGTAAAATCCTGATAATCAATGAAAAAGTCAGACAATCTCTCGACACATTTGCATGTATTTTTTGGAGATAATGGGGCGATGCGTGGACTACTACGACAATATTGATTTACTTGACTGGCTTTTTTAAACTAGGGGTTCCGAAAAGTTCAATTTTTTTTGAGTTGTATTTTAAGGAATTATAAATACTTGTACACGTCGTCATCCATGTTCAAATACTAGAAGTAAAGAACCTCCGTTAAAAATTGGGTAATACTCTTTGGGAGTGCATATTACTTGCAGATTCTAACTTAAGCTGCAGTGAGTTTGAATTTGAAAAAGCGAAAGATCATTCTTAGGCATTCTTGTCTTAACTTAGCATGGAAACAGTATGATGTAAGCGTCACGTTTTCTTTTTTATTTCCATGAAGAAAGGCGGGGGGGGCTCGTTCGTTGGTGAAATTTTTTGTCTGCCTTGTTTGAAAATAAAGTGTTATTCTATGATTAATCTACGTCATCAAGCTCCTTACTATTTTCGATTGATGAGGTTTGATAAACCGATCGGGATTTTGCTTTTATTATGGCCTACTTTGTGGGCTTTGTGGCTGGCAGCGAATGGAATACCCTCTTTTAAGACACTGATTATTTTTATTTTAGGTGTTGTGGTTATGCGAGCAGCGGGATGCATCATGAATGATTTTGCGGACCGCAATATCGATAAATATGTGCAACGTACTCAATTTCGACCACTTACTACAGGGGCAGTGGGAACTATTGAAGCGATAGCGTTGTTTGGGATTTTATGTTTATTTGCCTTGGGTTTTGTAGTGTTATTAAACCGTTTTACACTGGAATTAGCGATAGTGGGAATCTTGTTAGTGGTTATTTATCCATTTTTAAAAAGAGTAACTCATTTACCTCAATTTTGGTTAGGGTTGTCTTTCTCATGGAGTATTCCGATGGCATTTACGGCAGAACAGAGAGGGGTGTATCTACAACAGCCTGGATTTTGTTTATGACGGGGGTATGCTGGGTGATGGCATATGATACACAATACGCGATGATGGATCGAGAAGATGATCTTAAGGTCGGCGTGAAATCAACGGCTATCTTGTTCGGACGCTATGATCGTTTAACGATTGCGTTGTTACAGGGAGGGATGTTACTGTTACTAAGCACTTTAGGGAGGCGTTTGCAATTGAATTATTGGTTTTATCTGGGGCTTTTAGCTGCCTTGGGGCTGATGATCTATCAGCAAACGTTGATCTGTCATCGAAAACCTGAAAACTGTTTTGCAGCTTTTCGCAATAACAATTGGGTAGGATTAGTAATTTTTCTTGGTATTTTTTTTCTTATATATGACACTTTCATTTAAGATAAGCTGTGAGAAGTATCCCAAAGAGAGGTTCGATAATAATCTCTTGAATTGGAAGTCTAAATTGAAAAAGGGCTTTCTAATGATTTGAATTGGACTTATAAATGAGTTAAAAGCGGTACATTACATAATTATCTCGCATTCATAA
This sequence comes from Coxiella-like endosymbiont, assembly GCF_024730665.1. GTDB lineage: Bacteria > Pseudomonadota > Gammaproteobacteria > Coxiellales > Coxiellaceae > Coxiella. Next base: position 743,573 of record NZ_CP084737.1, on the reverse strand, counting down.
TCGTCTGATGACATTAACACCAAGAGAGTTACACATTAATAGATCTTGAAAATATTAGACTATAGGCTCGCAAAACTCTCACTTCATAGAAACACATAGTGCGCGACATCGTTCGAACGCCCTTGAACCTTATCGAGAGAAAGTAAATGCCGACTTTAACCGTCGTAGGCACCGATAATCATCAAGGGAGATAATACTCGGCTTGAGAGCTAGTCTTGCATGCCACCAAGTGTGCGGATGTGCCCCCGCGTAAGCAAAGGAAAATAACATGAAAGCGGTGATTTGTCGGTTATTTTCACCTATACTTACAGGACGTTGATGGGTGTTGCAAACTGTAGGGAGATCTTCTTCATTTCACATATTCCTTAAATGGGTATTAGCCTCTGCCAGAGAAGCACCGTTAGAGAGCTAATTAGTTGAAAAAGGTGTTGCGCGCGGGAGAGAGGAGGGCTCCTCCCCTAGCCGGGGAGGGGAATATTCGCACTTGTCATTTTTACACCGACTAACACTAGCAATCGAGATTTTCTCTACGAATTTTTGTAGTTAGCTATGAGTCCAGCCTCATTTCGCTGTGGAATTAAATTATACATGCTTTTCTAATATCGCTACCACAGTCACCTTTTACCTCGATTTTATAAAATTTCTTTTATTATCTATATAGTTTAGGTTAGCCGAATAGATTTGCGTGGTTCCAATAATGTTGGTGTTACATTAATCTACGATGTAGGTGGAAAAGCGCATATTTGTCCTATTTTTGATGCCGGCGTTAATTATTTATTTATGAAACGGATTATGATTGAGTTAGACTTGTAATATTAGAAAGCTATAAAAAGTAGTGACCAATCTAGCAATTACCTACCTTTTTGTGCATAGTGACAATAAGGCTCGGATATCGATCCTAATGAGGCAACTCCATGAACAATCAACCAATTGAAAATACACTGATTAAAGCGGTCTTGGATGACCGCCGGTTAGAACGGCGGTGGCGTAATATTCGATTTACAGGTTGGATATTATTTTTGTCACTATTAACGATATTAATTTTTGCTCCTTCACCGGCCGCACTAGAAGCAGAAAAAATAAACGGAGTATACGTGTCTTTAGTACGTATGGATGGTTTAATCATGGCAAATACAATGTTTTCTGCACGTCTAGTAATTCCTGCATTAAGAAAAGCATTTGCGGATAAGAACGCTAAAGGCGTGGTTTTAGTGATTAATTCTCCAGGCGGCAGTCCAGTTCAGGCATCGATTATTCATGATGAAATTCTTGATCTTAAAAAACGATATCATAAAAAAGTGATTGTCGTGGGAGAAGATGAATTGGCTTCCGGGGCTTATCTTGTTTCTACTGCTGCTGATAAAATTTACGTTAACAAAGATACGCTAACAGGATCCATCGGTGTTATTATGAGCAACTTCGGTTTTGTGGATACGCTCAAAAAAGTAGGAGTGACACGCCGTTTATTTACAGCCGGTAGTCACAAAGGACGACTTGACTCTTTCGAAACTTTAAATCCTAACGATGTTATTAAAATAAAACAAGTCCTTGCACAAGTGCATCAGAATTTTATTGATCTCGTGGTTTCAGGACGTGGTGACCGATTGCACGGCGATCGTCAAGAATTATTCTCAGGGGATTTTTGGACCGGGAAAGAAGCGGCTACTCTTGGCATCGTGGATGGGACAGCTAACTTAGAGACAGTGCTTCGACAAGAGTTTTGTGCAAAAAGTTATCACGACTACACTACAAAAACACCTCTGCTACAAGCATTATTTCGTAATACTGTCACTGATATTTATTTTCATTTAATTAATGAGGCCGCGTCTATTCGTGAACAGGTTTATTAATGAGCACTTATATTATCGGCGATGTACAAGGGTTCTATCAGGAATTGCAAGCATTACTAACACTTATTCAATTTGATCCTTCGAAAGATCAGCTAGGTTTTGTGGGTGACCTCGTGAATCGAGGTCCTAATTCATTAGCGGTGTTGCGTTTTATAAAATCTTTACCTTCACAGATGGTGGTTCTAGGTAACCATGATTTATATTTGTTAGTCATTGGCTATGGTCTCATGTCGCCTGATATTTGCAAGCATACGCTGCATGCCGTTTTACAAGCGCCTGATAAAATGGAATTATTAAAATGGTTACGAGAACGCCCTTTGATTTACTACGAAAAAAACAAAAATGCGCTTTTGGTTCACGCCGGTATACCCCCGCAGTGGTCTATTAAAGAAAGTATTCACCACGCAAATGAAGTTTCTGCTATTTTACGTAGCTCTCATTATGAAGATTATTTAGCGCATTTATTTTGTAATCAAGCTGATCAATGGAAAGACACACTGAGCGGTCAAGATCGGTTACACTATACTAGTAATGCTTTCACGCGCATGCGTTTTTGCGATGCTCAAGGGACCCTCGAATTCGAAACGACTAAAAAAACCAACACTAAACAGTTAAAACCATGGTTTAATTGGCGCGATCCTCAGAAAGACAATATCGACATTCTTTTCGGACATTGGTCTGCCTTAAATGGGGAATGCGATTCCCCTCGCTGTCACGCACTAGATACGGGTTGCGCCTGGGGACGCCGATTAACGGCGATTAATCTCGAAACTAAAGAACGTTTTTCTGTCGCCTGCTGTTTATCATTGGGAATGTGATGTTATAATACACTTCAAGAAATGGGCTACGTCATACTAAGCCGTTCTAATTCTAGAAATCGAAAAGAATAAAGATTTTTCTCATTCAACGGATGTATTTCTTCAAAAACTATTTTCCATTCTTCAGTGTTCCACTCAGGGAAATAAGCATCACCTTTAAAAGTATAATCGATAATTGTAAGAATCATCTTATTAGCTTTTGATAACGCTTCTCTAAAAATGCGTGCACCACCTATGATCATAATTTCGCGTTCTTGAACTAACGCATCTAATGCGTTGTCTAATGAATGAAAAATATTACAGCCCTCAAGAACTAGATTTTTTTGCTGCGTAATTACAACATTGTGCCGATATGGCAGTGGCCTCCCAAGACTGTCAAAGGTTCGTCGGCCCATTATAATTGGCTTCCTCAGAGTGACTTCTGTAAAATGTGCTAAATCAACCGGCAGATGCCATGGTAAAGCATTGTTTTGGCCAATCAGACGATTTCTATCCATGGCAGCAACAAGGGTAATAATCATTTGAAATTTAATCTTTTCAGTAAAGTTTCATGCCAATTCTAGTTAAGAGACGTCCATTTTTCAATCGTCAACGATTGATATCGCTAAAGAATACACACCCAACCCAATATTCTTGTTGCTACAAATTTACTTCCTTTTCAATTTCAATCATACGTTATGATCCTTTTCATTTGTACCCATTAAATACCCAATAAATCGTTTTCTGATATTTTCAGCCGCTCAAATTTCATAATCACCTTTTCCACGTGTTGCCACAAAATTACTGTGGTGCGTTCAAATCACATATCAAAACTATCCGAAACGAATCATTCTAACTCAATACTCTATCCTCTTAGGCCAAACATCCTGGCTGTAGTCTAACCTGTAAAAGAAATAATTAATTTTTTCAGAAAAACGCATATGTCTTCTTTTCGGATAAGACATTCTCTCAAAATAACTCTCAGAATTATAAAAGAACATCATAAAATCGTTTTCTAAGTTAAACCAATTATTCCATAATACCATCTCCCGCGTTTGCATTGAGTACAATAAAAACACGAGTGTATTTTAATTGCGATACATACGCAACTTCTCTTTAAGAGATTGAATAAAAGGTAACATCGAGTTGAGAATAACATCGAGTTGAGAAGTTAATTCTTTGTAAATTCTATCGGCTTTCACTTTAGATCTTTTATTCACTATTCAGTACCTAGATACTTTTTCCATATTCATCTGCCAATCCATGTACATAATATCATCAGTATCAGCAGCGATTGTGCTAGGCTGTTTTGAACCTTCCTAATTTTGACTGCTTCACTACTCTGGGACAATTTTTGTTTTTTTATTGTGATGTTTAATTTCTGCAGGTTTGCCTTGTTTAGATTGTTTAGATCATCTGATCGAAATTTTTATATTACGCGTAAGTGCGTCCAGAATGTAATGACAGTGCTCACTAAATAGCTCTGCGGGAAGGACTACCCTCAGTAACTATGAACAATATCCATTTGAAAGAAATTGGGCTGGAATGTTATTTTGATTTTAGTATTAGATAGTTCACAAAATCCTGTAAATCTTCATAAATCGAAATACCTTCTAATCCTTTCCCGGCAGCAATGGTCTCTTCTCCATTGCCTGTTTTTACTAACGCAACCTGACAATCCACTGCCTGACCTGCTTGAATATCCCGTAAACTGTCACCGACAAATATGGCACTAGGAAACGCCTCAGGAAAATCATTCGCAATCGAATGCAAAAGACCGGGTTGTGGTTTTCGACAGAGGCATTTCATTTCCGGTATATGTGGGCAAAAATAAATGTGGTTGATATAACCGCCAACTTTCACCAGTTCACGCTGCATCTTTTTATGAATCATTTCTAACGTACCTAGCGAATAATAACCGCGCCCAACACCTGACTGATTGGTCGCCACGACAACTTGATAATCTGCTGTATTCAAACATGCAATCGCTTCTAAACTTCCTGGAATAGGAATCCACTCGTCGGAATTTTTAATATAATTTTCAGACTTATAATTAATAACACCATCACGGTCTAAAATAATTAATTTTTTCTTTTTTTCAAAATTGTATTCCTCTCTTTCTCTATCACCCTTGGTCTGATTAAGATCAATTGAATTTATCTAACCTGAGATGAGTACAGAAGAAATTGAATGGGCTTAATTTTTTGTTCAATCTATATGCCCCAAGTTGCTGGATAATGAGTTTTAAAAATCGTCTCTCCCGAAATTAATTTACTTCGATATGCATTAACAAAATCATTAGCGGAATGCACTCGTCTACCAGGCAATTGAAGTTTACGAATTCGAAGAATACCTGCTCCTGTTGCAATATCCAATCTATTTTTATCAGCGTGGACCAGCGTCGCCGGTTCTAACATCGTTTTTTCATTCAACGCCTCTGCTTCCCAAATTCGAATAGGCTGTCCATTAAAATACGTAAAAGTCATGGGCGTCGGATTAAACGCACGTACACATCGTACCAATTCAGCGGCCGATTTATACCAATCTAATTCAGCTTCTTTCTTTCGAATTTTTGGCGCATCAGTAGCCTTGCTACTATCCTGTTTTTCCGCTACTATATGCCCTTTTTTTCTAATGCGTTCAAAATTTCCATTAACAAATCCGAACCCAATTGCGAAAGACGATCATGCAAATCGGCACTAGTATCCCTCGCTTTAATCACACAGGATTTTTTTGCTAACACATCACCTGTATCCAGTCCCTCATCCATCTGCATAATACTAACACCAGTTTCGTCATCACCTGATAAAATAGCCCACTGAATTGGCGCGGCTCCGCGCCATCGTGGTAATAGTGATGGATGCACATTTAAACATCCTAATCTGGGACTCGCTAACACAGCCTTAGGGAGTAGCAATCCATAAGCCGCCACCACCATTACATCGAATTGCATTGACATTAATTCTTTTTGTATTGATGTCTCTCGTAATGAAGCAGGCTGTCTAACAGAAATTCCATGTTGCTTCGCAATAATTTTAATGGGACTCTGACTTACCTTTCGCCCACGCCCCACAGGGCGATCTGGCTGTGTATAAACGGAGACTACTCGATGCGAAGATCGAATTAAAGTTTCTAAAGTGAGAACTGCAAATCTAGGTGTTCCAGCGAAAATAATTTTCAACGACATGAACGATGTTATCTCTAATATTGCCAGTCCCTTTCAATCAATTACTACTCTCTGCATACCTATCGAAAATGATGGCGAATTATATCATCAGCTCTACTGAAATTACATAGAACAGATCGAGAACATTCAAAAAGAATTACATACTGCGCTTGAACCCAATCATCGCATCTTACGCTGAATCATCCTTCTCAAGAAAATTTTCCAAGCTGGACCTCTATCATTACTAACGATCTTGGCGCTCTACCAGCAGAGGTATTAATCATTTGAAATAAGGCGCGAAACTGGTTGAATCTATAATGGATATTTTGCAGAATTAGAGAGAATTTGAAAGTGTGGTTGATAGCGATAATAGCCACAAAAAGATACTTGATGCGAACAAACAGAAGTTACTACATTATATCGGTTTTGAAGCTGCTTCTGCAGATCAAGCATGGAAAGAAGTAGTTTTAACTTCGAAATTTTTGCTATCGTTATCTATTGAATTAGATCGTTATTATAACTATGTTTAGTATTATGATACGAGTTAAAAAATGAAAGACGAAAGAGATATATCGATGTATCTTTCCAAAAATTATATGCAAGAAAATTGCACCCTGAACCTTGGAGAGAAAAAATTTCCAATTCAATTGGAAGAGTTCGGTTTTTATCGAGTTGTCATTGACCAAACCTTGATATGGCTGAATAGTCGTTCTTACGGCGGAAAACCGATACAGCTTCCTAAAAAGAATTCATGTCGCGTGTTTAGCGATTATAAATGTGAATTACTGAAAGAATGTCGTCGCTTCCTTCTTACCTTAGAACAACAGGGAATCCTTTCTCATACCTGTGAATTTGTTACTAATCAAGTGATTGAGCTTTTAACGGAAAGCCTTGATATAAGTCTTCTCAAGTTAATTACCCTTATCATGCTTCTTTTCGATTATCAGTCTGACAAAAACAGACTCTTGTAAGTATGGAATTATTAGTTCTCGACGATACGTTAGATGGTGTGTACATTGATTATGGTTAAATCAGTAGTGGTGGTCGAATCGCCCGCAAAAGCGAAGACGATTGAAAAGTATTTGGGAAAAGATTTTAAAGTAATGGCTTCTTATGGTCACGTATGCGATCTAGTCCCCAAAGAAGGAGCCGTTGACCCGAATGATCATTTTAAAATGTATCATCAAGCAATCGGACGTAATGTGCGCCACATGGATGCTATCGCAAAAACATTAAAAAATTGCGACAACTTATATCTCGCTACCGACCCCGACCGCGAAGGCGAAGCTATTGCTTGGCATGTGAAACGCATGCTAGAGGCGAAGAATACGCTAAAAAATAAAACATTTTCCCGCATTGTTTTTCATCAGATTACTAAAAAAGCTGTTCAAAATGCCATTGAACATCCTCGTGATATTTCAATGGATTTAGTGAATGCGCAACAAGCGCGTCGCGCATTGGATTATCTGGTCGGTTTTAATTTATCGCCGCTATTATGGCGAAAAATTCGCCCCGGGTTGTCGGCAGGTCGCGTTCAAAGCCCCGCATTGCGGTTAGTTGTTGAAAGAGAAATTGAAATTGAGAATTTTAAAAGTCAGGAACATTGGACGATTCATGCAGACTGTCATTTACAAAAACAAAATTTCGATGCACGCTTAATTGAGTTTCAAAATGAGAAAATCGAACAATTTTCTATAACGGATGAAAAAACCGCAAATAAAATCTGTGAAGCGATTACAAAATCAGTGAATGGTAAGAAGCTTACTATTACTAAAGTTGTTAAGCGTGAACGCAAACGAAATCCTGCTCCTCCTTTTATAACTTCAACTATGCAACAAGAAGCAGCGCGCAAATTAGGTTTTTCTTCTTCTAAAACAATGCAAATTGCGCAGCAATTATATGAGGGAGTGAATGTCGGTAAAGAAGGTGCGATTGGCCTTATTACTTATATGCGAACTGACTCGGTTATATTAGCACCAGAAGCCTTACAAGAAATTCGCGAATTAATTAAAGAAAAATATGGATTTGGAAATATGCCAACTAAAACACGCATTTACAAAACTAAATCCAAAAATGCGCAAGAAGCTCATGAAGCCATACGTCCAACGTCTGCTTTTCGCGTCCCAGAGAAATTAAAAAAATATTTAAACAGTGATCAATTAAAGCTCTACACTTTGATCTGGAAACGCACCGTTTCCTGCCAAATGATTGAGGCTACTTTACACACAGTATCAATTGACTTAAGTACCTCCAATGCACTTTTTCGTACTAATGGTTCTGCTATTGTAAATCCAGGCTTTATTAATGTTTACCAGGAAACAAGTGATGATCAGAAAAAAGACGACGAAGGAGATATCAAAATGCTTTCTCTACTTGAAGAAAGACAAACCGTTGATGTAAGCAAAATTAAAGGTGAGCAACATTTTACTGAACCTCCGGCACGCTATACGGAAGCGGGCCTAATAAAGGCATTGGAAGAATACGATATCGGTCGACCCTCTACTTATGCGAGCATTATTGCAACTCTCAAGAATCGAAAATACGTCGATGTGAATAACAGGCGCTTTGTAGCGACTGACATTGGTCGTGTAGTAAATCGATTTTTGACGCATTATTTCACGAAATACGTGGATTATGGATTTACAGCGAAATTAGAAGATGAGCTAGACGATATTGCACGCGGTGGAAAGGCGTGGATCCCTGTTTTAGAATCATTTTGGTCGACGTTTAAAAATTTGGTGGATCTTGCTGAAAAAACAGTGAAACGCAGCGATGTGACACAAGAAAAAATCGATGAAAAATGTCCTAAATGTGTGGCTCAATTATCTATTCGACTCGGAAAACGAGGACGATTTATCGGTTGCACTGCATATCCAGATTGCGATTATACCCGTAATTTAACTGAAATTACCGCTGATGAATCTCAGAAAACGGTGGATGGACGACAATGTCCAGTATGCCAATCGAATTTAATTATTAGGGCAGGGCTCTATGGGAGATTCATCGGCTGCAGAGGTTATCCTAATTGCAACTATATGGAATCACTAAAGAAACCTCAAGATACCAGCGTGACTTGTCCGAAGTGTAATAAGGGCACTATTTTGCAACGTAAAACTCGTCGAGGGAAAATCTTTTATTCTTGCATGCATTATCCAGATTGCGATTACGCGATCTGGAACAAACCTATTGCGAAAGAATGCCAAAAATGCCATTGGCCAATTTTATCGATAAAAATTACTAAAAATAGAGGTATAGAAAAGATATGTATCCAAAAGGACTGTAATTTTGCGGAACCTTATTCTGAAGGCGAGGTAGAAATCGATGAATAAATCTTTTGTTGCTATTTTGCTTGGATCCGATAGTGATATTACTGCCATGGAAGCAGCTTTTATTGAATTAAAATCTTTTGGTGTTGCTTTTGAAGCGCATATATTGTCAGCGCATCGCAATCCTACAATAACTATTAAATTTGTTAAAGACGCAGACAAGCGTGGCTGTGCAGTTTTTATTGCAGCGGCGGGATTGGCAGCGCACTTGGCTGGTACTGTGGCGGCACATACCATTAAACCAGTAATCGGCGTTCCTATGGCAGGTGGCAGTCTTGGTGGGCTAGATGCCTTGTTATCGACCGTGCAAATGCCCGGTGGTATCCCTGTCGCTTGTACAGCTATCGGGAAAGCAGGTGCTAAAAATGCAGCGATTTTAGCGGTACAAATTATGGCTCTTCAGGATGCAGGTATTGCAAAAAAATTACGAGAAAAACGAGAACTGAATGAGAATGATTTGAAAGAGGCGGATGAGAAACTCCAAAAAGCGTTATAAGTTTATGGATGATTTTATCCAATCAATTAACGACGCAGTCACTGAACTCAGACAGGGGGCATTATTGCTTATCCAACGGAGTCTGTTTATGGATTAGGCTGCGATCCTTTTAATCATAACGCTGTTACTCAATTATTGATACTGAAAAAGCGCCCTCTTGAAAAAGGCTTTATTTTAATTGCTTCTGCGTGGAAACAAGTGGCCACTCTGACGCAACCTATTGACCCTAAATCACTCGCTCGTATATTTCAGAGTTGGCCAGGCCCTGTTACATGGGTTTTTCCGGCGAGTTCAGAGGCGCCCTCATGGATTCGGGGAAAACATCCTACTATTGCTATTCGCCTTACCGATCACCTAATAGCAAAATTATTATGTTATAGGTTCGGTGGGCCTATCGTTTCAACCAGTGCAAACCGAAAATGGGAACAGCCTATTCGGAATGTTAGAATATTGCGCATGATTTTTGGCAATCAAATAAATAGGATTCTTGAAGGCCCTATCGGACCTTCTTGCCGTCCCACAGAAATTCGCGATGCTATTACAGGTGAGGTCTTACGAGCTGGATAAGTAACAAAGACAAGTGCTAACAGTGACCAACTAAGTGGGAATATCAACTCTTAGCAGCACCTTCTTCAGCTTCCTTTTGATGTCTCAAAATAATATAACTCTAATAAGGAGATATAACGATTTTCCGCGGCAACCGCCGCGCCGTCTCTTCTTTTCCTCAAAAAAAATTTGATAAGACCTAGATTCTCAGTGTAAAAACTCTTAATGAAAGAGTCCTAACAGGAGCCTATCTTTATAACTAAAACTTCAGTTTTTCTGAGTATCCTAATTTAATAGCTCTTAGGAGAGATTTTTCGTCTTCAAGGCAATTTAATGTTGCCTGAAAATCTCCTAATTCTTTCATTAATGAACATCTACTATTTACTATTAATTAAATCTTGTGATTTTGCTGATAATAATTTTTATTACTGAGATTCAACTTTCGCAATCGAAATTTACACTTCTCGCAGTCTGAATTCTATCACTATTTTTAATCTCTCAATTAATTAAGGCAGTGGATTCGTTTTTATGATCCTTTTTGATAATTGGACACGTTCAGGAGCAAGAGCGGAGAGCGTTAATAGCTTTCCTTCCAATCTAAATTGAAATGGCTATAATACATTGATCCTTTCTCATAATCCACAACCTTTACTTCAATAACTCATTCTCCATCATGTTCCATTTCTGGAATTAATACATTTCCAAAATTCGTATCTTCTAAAATAACTTCTGTGCATACAATTAGTTAACTGCTTTTAACAGGAAATAAAAACTTTTAGAATTTTTATGCCTCCGAGATTATTTTATGACACTGAACAAATCGTTCTGAGTTCTCTCCTGATAAAACGGAACAATTAAAACTGTCTGATTACCTATAGCAGCTGCTTAACAACTACTGTGTTGCTATGAAGAAATAGTTAAAAATTTTTATTTTCTTAGCACTAGCAATAAGTCAGAAAGCGGTCGAAGCAACATTCACAGGCGAAGCCAAGATACCACATTAAGGTGAGTAGTGGAGGATTTGTGTTTAAGCAACATGGCATTTTAAGTTTAATCAAAAGGGACCATTCTCGCGGAAAGTGAGATCAGACAAAAACTTATGCTAGTAGCTACAGATCCCTTCTTACTTACCCGGGAATGACATTATCTGTTTAAAAATATTTTTAAAAAATTTAAAAATTCTCATGGATAGTGAGCATTTTTTTTTCGTTCCTGAAAATATTTGTTCGAGTTTATGTTTAACTTCATCTACAGTAATTAGCGCCATAGCTTCGCGATAATGAACTCGTTCGCGCCAACTTATTTTTTCAGGATCTTTCCCTAAAATAGTTTTTACCGCTTCTGGGAATTTATTGACGACCCATTGTTGAGAAAAATAAGGTCCTGTCTTTTCAGGAGGCGCTACCGCATAGAGCCCAACCACAGGCGTTCCCATCGCCTGAGCAATATGTAAAGGACCTGTGTCAGGCGACAATAAAACATCGACTTCGCCTAACAATGCAGTTAGCTGTTTTAATGAACTTTTTCCAACAAGATTGAGAGAGGGCACCTCTAACTGATTATTAATCTCATTGGCCATTTCTTTTTCTAAAGTGCTTAGTCCTCCCACCAAAACAACATTAAAATTCCAATTTTTTTTTAATTTGTTAACAACCTCAGCGTAGCGCTCACAAAACCAATTGCGCTCTTCTTTACTTGCAGCAGGACAAATCGCTAACCATTTCCCTAAATATCCATCTATTTGCTTTTTCGCCCATGCGCGGTCGTCCGCATTAATAGGCAGTTCCCACTTAATGGTTTTGTCGGTAATTCCAAAAGGCTCAACGAACCGTAAAAAACTTTCTAACAGGTGTTCCCGTTTAGATATCACTGTACGATCTACAAAGAGATATTGCAAATCTCGGCTACATAATTTTCCATAACCATATTTAATTTTAGCTTTCGTTAACAAACATAAAAAATTCGATCGTAGCGTAGCCTGAGGCAACAATAACACATCAAAAAAATAAGATCTTAACTGTCTGTAATAACGCCAATAATCTTTAATAGATCTTGGTTTATTTACAACGATAAATTTGATTCTCGGCAATCCTTCTACGAAATCATATAAAAGTCGATTAATAATCCAGTGAATTTCTACGTGAGGAAGATGTTTCTGTAAAAGACGAACTAATGGTACGGTAAGACACACGTCACCCAGTGCACCTAATCGAAGAATACCTACAGAACGAATATGCGCGAGATTCATAATTTTATGATTTTAATCAATGAATAGATGAAGCTACTAATTCTTAATTGTGTCGACTTTTTTAAGAGCACAAAATCACCATAGGCACTATCGATATGAAATTAGATATGATGTTTTCACAACTTATTGCTTAACGAGTTTTTTAAGAATAATCTGATTTATCGCATTCGTTACTACTTTGATAGCCAAAGGTTTTGAATAAGTTGCTTTTTTTAATTTTAATTAAATTCTGACGACTAACAAATCGCGATTAAATTTTCATTACTGCTACTCTCAAGAGGAAGAATATCATCAGCATTTTTTTGTCAGTTCTCTTTAATTGAATAGCGCAAAATGTGATTATAGTCCCTTTATAATCTTTTAGAGCCATCATATAGGCGACAGATGACAAGTAACATTGATTTTTTCTTCAGTCAAAAATAAATTTAGTTTGTCGTATTATATAAATAATTATATTTTCTAATACAATGTATAGGAATTAAAATAGCAGCTGTAATTTGGCGTGTCTTTTTATCTTTTGCGGTATAAACAATTTCGTTATTTATTTGTTTCGATGGAGTTTTGTCTCATCTATTTTTAAACTTCATTGACAAGCTAGTAAGCTTCCCTTGATCTTGCGATTAAATCGGACCTTATATAAGGGACTTGCCCAGTGGTATATCGTTTCGACAAGTAAAGTAGCTATTTACTTCCCCATCTCCCAGCAGTTAAATTTGCTCCTGATCAGGAGCAAATTTAACTGCTGGGGATGAGACTCAGGCGGCCTTTAAGTTTTTATTCTTCATCAATTTTGAGTGTTGACACACTAAGATGAACTAGAGATGATGACGTGATGTCAAATTCTGTATATCAATCACGCTTGCTTACTGGTGATACACCAACAGGTCGTTTACACCTAGGCCATTGGGTTGGTTCTGTGGAGAATCGAGTCTTACTTCAGAATGAATATGAATGTTATTTCTTGTTAGCTAATACGCATGCGTTTACGACTCGTATAAATCAGCCTAAAGCGATTCGACAAAGTACATTAGACATCGTTCTCGATTATTTAGCAGCCGGTATTGATCCGAAAAAAAGTACAATTTTTGTTGAAACTGATGTACCCGCAATTTTTGAATTGACAGCTTTTTTAGCATGCTAATTCCATTCCATCGATTAATGCGAAATCCGACTATTAAAGATGAAATTCGAGATAAAGAATTAGGGAATAATTATTCAATGGGGTTTTTATTCTACCCAATTATGCAAGTAGCTGATATTTTATCTATGCGTGCTGAAGTCGTACCAGTAGGAGAAGACCAAGTGTCGCATTTAGAACTTACTCGCGAAGTAGCTCGCCGCTTTAGCCAAGTGTATTGCGGTATTAGTCCGGATACGGAAGATAAAGATTATATTAAAGCAGGGGGATTGTTTCCTATACCGAAAACGAGAATGGGACGTATACGACGTTTAGTTGGTACAGGTGGATTTGGTAAAAATGGTCAATTGTTAAAGATGAGTAAGTCGTTAAATAACGCGATTTTTTTGAGTGATTCCCCTGGAATTGTGCAAAAAAAATAATGAACATGTATACGGACCCTAATCGTCTATATGCTAGTGATCCTGGAACGATTGAAAATAATCCTTTATGGATCTTTCATGACATATTTAATCCTGATAAGAATTGGATAGAAGAAGCTAAGCAACGCTATCGTGAAGGTAAAATTGGCGATGTAGAATGTAAAAAAGATTAGTGGATGTGTTGTTGGAATTTCTTAAACCCATCCAAAAAAGACGCATTGAGTATGAAAAAGATCAGATAGAAATTCAGAAAATTTTGCAAGAAGGATCTGCTCGTGCGAATAAAATTGCCGAAGAGACCTTATTTCTAGTAAAAGAGGCAGTGAAGCAGAATTATTTCTATCCTTGAGGCATTCTCAAAAAGTCAAGACATGCTTTATATCGAAAAGTGTACATTAATGAGAGAATTTCGATTCAGGTACGTATTTAAACGCTGTACAGGACAGGTGAGAGATTAGTGTCATGGTCCACTCTTACAAGATTTTCTCCTGAATTGTGGGTAGGCGTGAAATCAAAAGCCGTGGAACTTATTAGCGAGGCACTCTCTTACAAGAGTAATCGAAACAATTTATTTGAATATGCCAAATGGAGTATTTTAGAAGAATTATTACTCATACACGTTAAAATTTTTAAGTATTCCTCTCTAACTTACTGTGAATCATAATTTATAAGAGAAAAAGTACTTCTGACCCGCATTGTAGATTATGCCGTTTTGATGTAGTCAATGTGTAATGGCGGGTTGCTCTGGTCTCATGGGCAAGCTATGATTAGCACATGAGTAAGACAGAAAAAACCACCCATTTTGGCTACCAATCCATCCATCAGTATGAAAAAACTACCAAAGTAGAAAAAGTGTTTAGATCCGTAGCTGAAAAATATGATTTAATGAACGATTTAATGTCTTTAGGCATTCACCGCTGTTGGAAACGTTTTGCTGTGACGCTTTGCTGCTTGCAGCAAGGTCAACGAATCTTGGATTTGGCTGGCGGTACAGGAGATCTCACTCAAAAAATAAGCCTTCTTGTCGGCGACGATGGAGAAGTTATATTAGCAGATATTAATGTAACCATGCTATCAATAGGGCGTAACCGATTATTAGATCAAGGAATTTTCAAGAACGTTAAGCTTATACAGGCTGATGCGGAAAACCTTCCTTTTCCTGATAATTCTTTTGATCGCGTTATTATTGGCTTTGGACTTCGAAATATGACAGATAAGATGAAGACGCTTCGATCGATCTATTGCGCTTTAAAACCAGGTGGCTTTACAACTATTTTAGAATTTTCCAAACCAACATCAGCACTATTAAAAATTCTTTATGATATTTATTCCTTTAAATGGTTACCTTGGCTAGGCAGGATAGTCACCAATGACGAAGCAAGCTATCGCTATTTAGTAGAATCTATTCGTGTTCATCCAGATCAAGAAACATTACTTAGCTATATGGCCGAAGCTGGATTTGAAGACTGTGATTATCATAATTTAAGCGGCGGTATCGTTGCTATTCATAAAGGTTATAAATTTTAATGCTCGCATTAGTCTTATCTGGGCTAGAAAAAGCACTTAATGGTTATCTACAACTTGACCCTGAAACCATTAAACGTTTGTCTGATATGGGAAATAAAATTATTAAAATAGAAATCACTGACTGGAATCTTGATTTTTTTATTTTGCTTTCTCAAACCAAAATCCGTTTATTGAACACCTGCAGAAATGAACCTGACATAACTATTGTAAGTACATTTTTGAGTTTATTCAAAGTAGGATTTACAAAAAGCAAAGGTTCTACTTTATTTAAAAATACTGTTGAAATCATGGGTAATACAAATTTCGGAGAAGAAGTGCGAGATATTCTGTCGAATATTGACATCGATTGGGAGGAATATTTATCAAAAGTTACGGGTGATATCATTGCCCACAAAATCAGTGTGTGGGCTCATCGAGCAAGAGATATTGGTAAATCTATCACTGATACATTGCGTGAAAATATAAAAGATTATCTACAAATAGAAGCTCGGTTTACGCCCACTTTTGAAGAAGTAGATTATTTTATGCAGTCGATTACCTATCTTCAGTACGATGTAGAACGCACAGAAGCACGAATTAATCATCTTCTGGGGAAAAGGGACATATCTGCATGATACGCCCCTTACAATTAATCCGATTAATTCAAATTAATTTAATTATTCTCCGTCATGGCTTTAATCGTCCTGTAGTTAGCGAATTTTCACCGTGGTTACGGACGTTAAGTTATTTGAATCCATGGAGTTTTGGCCAAAAAGGTAAAACACGAGGAGAATCTTTGCGCATTGTACTTGAAGAATTGGGACCTATTTTTGTTAAGTTCGGACAACTGCTTTCTACTCGACGCGATTTCCTGCCAGACGATATCGTAGAAGAATTAGAAAAATTACAAGATCAAGTACCGCCATTTCCAGGAAAAATCGCAAAAAAAATGGTTGAAAAAGCCTATGGAAAATCTATCTCAGCATGTTTTGCCAGTTTTGATGAAAAACCTTTAGCTTCCGCTTCTATTGCCCAGGTACACGCTGGCACTCTATATGACGGCAGTGAGATTATTGTGAAAGTATTGCGTCCCCACATTTTTAAAACGATTCAGCGTGATATCGCATTAATGTATTTGAGTGCAAAATTAGCTCGCAAATTTTTAAAATGTGGTAAGCACCTAAAACCTATAAAAGTGATTGCCGAATTTGAACGGACTATTCATTACGAGCTTGATTTAATGCGTGAGGCTGCGAATGCTTCTCAATTAAGACGTAATTTCACTAACTCTGAAAAAATGTATGTGCCAAAAATTTACTGGAATTACGCCCATCGTAATGTAATGGTGATGGAGCGTATTCGTGGAATTTGTATTTCCAATATTACCGAATTAAAAGCTGCTAACACTAATTTTAAAAAATTGGCTGAATATGGTGTTGAAATCTTTTTTACACAAGTATTGCGTGATAGTTTTTCCACGCAGATATGCATCCTGGCAATCTGTTTGTTGATGTCAGCGATCCAGAAAATCCTAAATACCTCAGCGTCGATTTTGGAATCATGGGTTCATTAAGCCCCCAAGATCAACGTTATATTGCAGAAAATTTGGAAGCTTTTTTTAAACAAGACTATCGACAAGTAGCTATCTTACACATGAAATCCAGCTGGATTTCTCCTGATTCTCGAATTGATCAATTCGAGGCAGCTATTCGCACTGTTTGCGAACCTATTTTCGAAAAACCTTTAAAAGATATTTCATTTGGACGATTATTAATGCGTTTATTTCAAACCGCTGATCAATTCAACATGGAAATACAACCTCAATTATTACTGCTGCAAAAAACATTGATCAATATTGAAGGCTTAAGTCGTTATCTATATCCAGATTTGGATCTTTGGCAAACAGCGAAGCCCCTTATTGAAAATTGGATGCGTGAACAGCGCAGTCCTCGTTATTTTTTAAGATGGCTAAAAAAGAGTTACCTACTACTATCGAAGCGGCTTTAAAAATACCGCGGCTATTCCATGACGTACTACAAAAAACTAATTTCTGTCAATACTTCCAACGCCGAGAAACTCTGCCAGCACCACCAAAAAAACACAAATGTACTTTTATCTTCGGCGCTGGGATTGCCTTTTTGTCAGCGCAATCACGAGTTTTATTATTGGACCTAAACCAATAATTCCTTGGCAATGGACGACATTTGGACTGGGAATTTTCTTGATTATTCTAGGATGGTAGTAGCCTCAAGTAATAAAGCTATCTGGTTTCGTTTTCCTAGTTTTTAAATGAAAAACTGTGAAATTAAAAGATAATAAACTGCTAATTAAAACAGCAACCATACAAGAAAAATTTCTATACCACTGATTCACCGATATCCCTAATCATTTCTAGGAATACAGGAGAAAATAAAGTGTGTAACATAACTAACGAAACCTATTTAAGAAAGTAAATACTCACTAATACATTTCGTGATTTTGATGTGAAAACTGTTCTAGTAAAACGCCGTCTTGCTTGAGTATTCCACAATCAATCCCAATGGGTATAGCTAAGCTCGCGACTAAAATTGACGACGAATAATATCGGGAAATCATGTTTTTAATTTTTTATTTTTTCCGCATAAACGGTGGGTATTCCAATGCCTACCAACACTAGAAAACAGTGCCTAACAAAATAGTAAACCTTATGGAATAATGTGCTCTCATCACCTTTTCCTACTACTGCACTTTTCGCTTACTAAATTTAACACAGTGATAATTCATTCATAACTATTCTTAATCGTCAGCATAAATGTTTTGCTGCTCACGATTGGGATTGATATAGAATGATGAACGACACGAATAAGAAATACGAAGGCAGTTCATATAAAACAGAAAATAGACCTAATCCTTTATTGTTTAGAGTTTATCTATTTCGGAGATACAATAAAACTTTAACTACGCCCTCTATTTCATATCACTTTTATCTCAAATGCTATTACTTTTCTTTTTTGCTTCTGTCGTCCTATCAGCTTCATCGCGACTTTGCGACTTCAAAGGAAAAATCTGTTCAATAATTCTAAACAGTACAAAGAGAATGATTTAAGTACGTGATAACTTAATACTCTTTACCAAATGTGGTTTCCATGTTCTCAGCATTCTCTAAATCAGAAATCATACGCGCTATCTTCAAGAGACAATACCTTGTTTTCTTCTTACAAGTCATCATACTTGCGCACTGCATTGGCAATGATCCAAGCATTGGATTTATGATATTATCTATCTGCAAAGCACGAACTTAATGAGACATATTCTTATAAAAAAGAAATTAATTCATCATTTTACGTTTGACTAATAATTGGAAATTGACAGGAAATCGAATTTCGACAACTGGTCCATGAGAATTCAGGTAGTGCCTAAAAATAAAACCGTGATGGATACCAAGTCGTTTATCTCGTTCATAGAGGATTTCTGCTTCCTGTCATCGCGAACGTGGGTGTGGTATAGAGTCGGGTGCTAAAAGAATTATTTCTGCTATTATTCGTCCTCTCCTAAATCTGTATCACTATTTCCCTACTATCTGTCCTAACAGAGCTTCCTACCGATAAAAGACTCTGGGTCATTCACACTGCCCAGCCCTATAGCAATATAAATACTCTGTATCGTCGGCATTTCTCGAAGTAATAACTAAATTTCACTTGGCTTTAGTAGTCTCACCACTGTAGAAGGGAAACGCATTAAGAATGGGCTTCAATTTTTCGAATAAAGCAACTTATCGAAGTTATCGAAGAATTTATATTCATTTAATCGTTCTAAAGTAAAACTGTCTTCCTTCTTTTAGATAAACTAAATCAGCCTCCGATAAGATAACCGACAGTAATACCCAGAACGGAAAATTTCATTTAGTTATCGACCATAGCAGTTTGAATGCGATGCCGACTCTCCTTCAATAAACTAGTGGGCTGTGTACCGATCGTACACACTGCCATCGGTCATGTACAACGGGCTAGGTAACATTGATTTTTTCTGTCTTTCAAGTTCGTTTAAATTTTTCTTCTAGCGCTTCCAGCTTTTCCCGTGTACGTGCCAGCACTTTCACTTGCGCATCAAATTCTTCCCGTGTTACAAAATCCATTTTTTTAAAGGATTGCTGCAAAACACTCTTAAAATTTTTTCTAAATCTTTCGGTAAATTCCTAACACCAGGTGGTATAGATCTTACAAGACGACTCACAATGTCATTAATATGTTTTGGATTAAACAAAATTATCTCTTTTATTTTATTATATCATTTGTATTTTAGGGTAATTCTAGCAAATGACCCCCCAAAAATGAGAACTTTTATTACCTCTTGTCGTCCTCTTAGTTAAGATTACTCTAAAACCTGATCGGACCAAACTTAACTGCAAAGATGAAACGAAGACGACATCATAAAATGAACTCCTAAAATAACCTCTATAAAGATTCTTAAATAACATGTGGCTTTTATTAAACATCATACCATAATATAGAAATACTTTTTTATTATGATTGCCGGCAAAACATCTCTCGGTGAGGCACTGTCGCGCAAGTCTTATAGAAATTGTGAATTTCTAAATCCCGTTCCAGATTCCGTGAAGGATCACATCAGTGATGTGATCCTTCACGGAATCTGGTGCATCGGTGTATAATAACTGATGCTTTTATAAATATTATAATACCATCATTTCTATTCCAGAAAATCCCCTGAGATTCATTATTAAGCTACCACGCTTAAAAGCAGGAGTCTTTGTCTCACGTGTTATTTCTAGATTCTTTGTTATCTAACAAAATTTGTGGTCCCAATGGAAAAAATACAGAGGGCTTTTTATGGTCTGGAACGATGGAATTAAACCAATGACCGGCTGCTAATAACAAAACATTACAAATTACATACTGGTGTACTATCCACCATTCATGCAGAATAAAAGTCAGACCCATGAAACGGGCATGGTAAACGCTAATTTATGTTTAATCAACGTACGTGTAAAAAATCCTGAGCATTAATCAAGGGTTATGAATATTTTCTAAGTTATCCATGGATTTTCCTATAAATATTGCGTTGCAGATTTGGAATCAAATCAGCAGGATCTTTCCGATTCTACCACAACCGACTACTCTTACTTTTGTAATCCAGAAATCACATTGTTGTAACAGATGATATCGGCAGTTCATATTTTTATATTTGAAAACATGCGGGAAACGATTAGCTGAGTCATGCTCCCCTTTTACTAACTTTACGGATGAAAATAATCTGAAAAGTCGTTATATTAAAACTATGCGTAGAAACCCAGAGCAATCCATCTAAAAAATAACAAAACTGATGCTAATCATTCTTAGCAGAACAGTTAAAATTCCTTATAATGTGGTCGGTTTCATTGTCACTCTTCGTTAATATTTTTTCTGTGCAGCAAAACTATAGCATCTCATGAAGAGCGTCACCACAAAAATGCTATGCAATGAACTGAATGGCTTTCCCCATCTCCTGCTTGCCAAAAATGTGTTATTTTCGATAGTATGATTTCTGCAGTATTGAAACAATTTACTCAAAACTAAAAAACGCTTGTGTCTCTCCAGATTTAAATTTTAGCAGAAAGATTTCGAATACAGAAGGTCTATCACATATCCCAGAATCATTATTTTATTCACCCTAACACCCCTTAAAAGAACAAGACAAACCCAGTATCACGCCCATGGTTTCATTCGTTTATCTATCTCAGTATCAAAAATTAATGATCTCCTGAGAAGATTTTAAAAGTGATTTGAAGTAACTTCGTTTAAACTTAAAAGCGAAAATCTTATTCTAAGAATAAAAGACGCCATCGTTCTAGTTCAGCAATAATTAATGGACGTGTACCAGAGTTTGCTATTTTCTTAGCTTAGTAAGAGCCTCTCCGATCGAGTATTATCATTTCAAAATATAATTAGTCCACTCTTGTAATTAATAAAAAATTAATGACCAAAACCTCTGTTTAGGTCACAATGTACAGATAAAAAAGATCTTCTCCACAAAGTCAAATATAATAGGGGATAGGTCATATTTACAACTTTTTCAGGGCCTTATTATCGAAGTTACCATAGTCCATTTTCACAGAAAACAAGTGCAATTTATTGGAAATTTTATTACTATGATAGCTTACTTCGTTTGTAGTGGCATAAATTTATGGTGTACACAACTTTATTTACATCGGAATCTGTTTCGGAGGGTCATCCTGACAAAGTAGCGGATCAAATTTCAGACGCCATTCTAGATATACTCATCAAACAAGATCCTCACAGTCGTGTAGCCTGTGAAACTGTGGTAAAATCTGGAATGGTTTTCGTAGCAGGCGAAATCACTACCAGCGCTTGGGCTGATATTGAACAAATTACACGCAATACAGTTTTGCAAATCGGTTATAACGATCCACACATTGGATTTGATGGTGAAACCTGCGCTGTAGTTTCTGCGATCGGCAAACAATCATCAGATATTTCAATGGGGGTAGATGGAGGAAAAGATAAAAAATTAGGAGCTGGTGATCAAGGCTTGATGTTTGGATATGCTTCGCGAGAGACAGACGTCTTTATGCCTGCCCCAATTGTTTATGCTCACCGCTTAATGCGACGACAAGCACAACTACGCAAAGAGAGTGTTCTTAACTGGCTCCGTCCAGACGCTAAATCACAAGTAACACTGTGTTACGAAAATGGTATTCCAGTATCTGCTCATTGCATCGTGCTTTCTACCCAGCACAGTCCTGATATTCAACAAAAAGAATTACAAGAAGCAGTCATCGAAGAAATTATAAAGCCTGTTATTCCAAAAAATGGATTGATAAAGGGACCCGTTTTCTAATTAACCCTGCTGGGCGTTTTGTTGTCGGTGGTCCAGTGGGCGACTGTGGATTAACTGGTCGAAAAATTATCGTGGATACTTATGGTGGAATGGCTCGACATGGTGGCGGATGCTTTTCAGGTAAAGATCCTTCGAAGGTCGATCGCTCAGGTGCTTATGCTGCCCGTTATGTCGCGAAAAATATTGTAGCCGCCGGATTAGCCGATCGATGTGAAGTTCAGATTTCGTACGCTATTGGTATTGCTGAACCAACTTCCGTTAGCGTCGAAACTTTCAGCACAGGAAAAATTGATGAAGCCCGTATACGATTATTAATTATAAAATATTTCGATCTTCGACCTGATAGCATCATCCGAGAGTTAAACTTATTGCGTCCTATCTATAAAGCTACTGCTGCTTATGGACATTTTGGCCGAGAGGAGCCAGAATTTGGGTGGGAACAAATAGATAAAGCAGAGGCACTTCGGGAATCAGCTGGGTTATCCAGTGTAGCTATAAACATAACACCTATTGAGGAACAATGATTCATCCTCAGTCTACGCTTGACCAGAGCATTCAATTTATGACCACGCAAAATAAGAAATTAACAATAAAGGGAAGAAATTAATTATCGGAAATGACCATGTCAAAAGATTATCAGATTGCGGACATTAATCTGGCCGAATGGGGTCGAAAGGAAATTGAAATTGCTGAAACGGAAATGCCAGGTCTAATGGCTATCCGCGAAAAATACGAAAAAATCCAGCCTTTAAAGGGTGCACGCATTGCTGGTTGTATTCACATGACTATTCAAACTGCGGTTTTAATCGAAACTTTACTCACATTAGGCGCAGAGGTTCGCTGGTCATCTTGTAATATTTTCTCTACTCAAGACCACGCAGCCGCCGCTATTGCTAAAAAGGGCATCCCCGTCTTTGCTTGGAGAGGAGAAACGGAAGAAGAATATTGGGAATGCATCGCCGCAACACTCGAAGGGTCTGGTAGCTGGACACCTAATCTTTTGTTAGATGACGGCGGTGATTTAACAGCCTATGTGCTCCAAAAACATCCTGAATTATGTAAAAACATCCGCGGAGTATCAGAAGAAACCACGACCGGAGTTCATCGTCTTCACAAAATGATGAAAGAAAATGCGCTTAAATTTTCGGCTATTAATGTGAATGACTCTATTACGAAATCAAAATTCGATAATCTTTACGGCTGTCGCGAATCACTCATCGATTCACTAAAGCGAGCGACGGATGTTATGATTGCTGGCAAACGCGTTGTTATCTGTGGTTATGGTGACGTGGGTAAAGGATGCGCGCAATCCTTACGTGCCTATGGAGCTACTATTTACATCACAGAAATCGATCCTATTTGTGCTTTACAAGCAGCGATGGAAGGTTATCGAGTCGTAACAATGGATGAAATGGCTACACAGGCGGATATTTTCGTAACGGCGACCGGAAATACTACTATCATCACCCACGATCACATGTTACAAATGAAGAACCAAGCGATTATATGTAATATCGGTCATTTTGATAACGAAATTGATATCGCTTCTCTTTTGCAATACCCCTGGATCAATATTAAACCTCAAGTAGATCAAGTAATTTTTCCAGATGGAAAACACTTGACAGTCCTCGCAAAAGGTCGCTTAGTCAATTTGGGTTGTGCAACAGGTCATTCTAGTTTAGTGATGTCTAACTCCTTCACTAATCAAGTACTCGCACAAATAGAACTCTGGCAACATCCGGAGAAATATCATATCGGTATTTACATTTTACCTAAACACTTAGACGAAGAAGTTGCTCGTCTTCATTTGAGACGCGTGGGCGCTAAACTAACAAAACTAACAACTAAACAAGCTGATTATATTGGTGTTAATCCGGAGGGTCCTTTTAAATATGAGTATTATCGATATTAAAACAGATAATTGACCTACTAACGCCAGTTGTAGTTTTGCCTAAACAGAAAAAGCCACGATCTCTATTTTCACAAATCAGAGAACCTGTGATCTCGATTCACTGCGATTCCGTTTTTCATTAATGTTGACTAATGCAAAGTGTTCTTTCTCCTAATTTAGCTGAATTTTCTTAATTTAGATACCTTAATTAGAGGATATATCGACTTAAATCTTCATCCTCAGCCAATTTTTGCAGTTGCTTGTTAACGTAAGTAGCGTTGATTGTAATCGATTCACCTTGTCTGTCCGTGGCTTCGAAAGAGATTTCTTCAAGTAATCGCTCCATGATCGTGTGTAAACGACGAGCACCAATATTTTCTGAACGATCATTAACTTGATAAGCAATTTCGGCCAAACGTTTAATGCCGTCTTTAGTGAAGCTCAAGCTAAGGTTTTCCGTTTTTAACAATTCGGTATATTGTTCCGTTAAAGAAGCCTTTGGTTCAGTTAATATTCGCACAAAATCATCTGCTGTAAGCGCCTTTAATTCCACGCGAATTGGGAAGCGGCCTTGTAATTCAGGGACCAAGTCTGACGGCTTCGCGACATGAAAGGCGCCGGAAGCAATGAATAAAATATGATCGGTTTTAATCATCCCGTATTTAGTAAAAACGGTGCTGCCCTCAACGAGAGGCAAGAGATCCCGTTGTACACCTTCACGTGAAACATCAGCGCCAACAGCTCCCCCACCTTCCCGTTTGACGATTTTGTCGATCTCATCGATAAATACAATACCATTCTGTTCAACACTCATGAGTACCTGAGATTTTATTTCATCCTCGTTAACCAGTTTTGCAGCCTCTTCTTCTTCTAAAATACGCCGCGCATCTTTTACTTTTAAACGACGAGACTTTGTGCGTCGATTAGCCATACTCAACATGATACCTTGCAGCTGACTCACCATTTCTTCCATGCCTGGAGGACCCATAATTTCGAAAGACGGCGTTGCGCTAACTTCCACTTCGATTTCTTTATCATTCAGGTCTCCGCTGCGCAGCTTTTGACGAAATAATTTTCTCGTAGCAGATTCTTTCGTTTGAGTAGGTAGCACTTCCTCACTGACAGGCTCCCCCGTAAAAGTACTACGATCTGGAGGAATTAAAGCATCTAATACACGCTCCTCTGCAGCTTCTTCTGCTATACTTTTTACCTGACGTATAGCTTTTTCACGCGTCATTTTGACAGCAACATCAATTAAATCACGAATAATAGATTCTACATCACGACCCACATAGCCAACTTCTGTAAATTTGGTCGCTTCTACTTTGAGAAAAGGTGCGTTCGCTAAGTTAGATAAGCGACGAGCGATTTCTGTTTTTCCTACGCCGGTAGGGCCGATCATTAAAATATTTTTTGGGAATATTTCCCGACGTAATTCTTCTGGTAATTGCATACGACGCCAACGATTGCGAAGAGCGATAGCCACTGCTCGCTTTGCTTCATTTTGTCCAATGATAAATTTGTCGAGCTCAGCCACAATCTCACGTGGCGTCATCGTCATCGAGATTGCAGAAGGATTTGTTGTAGATAAAGAATGCGTTATGTCTGCCATACAAATTTATCCAGTTTGTTATGTTCTACTATCTAGTTCTTCAATCGTAAATTGGTGATTTGTGTAAACGCAGATTTTAGCAGCAATAGAGAGCCCTTTTTCCACGATTTCTCTTGCGCTGAGAGTAGTATTTTCTAATAAAGCTTTTGCAGCTGCTTGAGCGTAAGGACCTCCTGAACCAACAGCCATTAGACTTTGTTCTGGTTCAATAACGTCTCCGATACCTGTAATAATCAAAGATGTTTTAATGTCAGCAACAGTCAGTAAAGCCTCAAGGCGACGTAATATGCGATCGGTTCGCCAGTCTTTTGCTAATTCCACCGCTGCTCTCGTCAAATTACCCGAATGCTGCTCCAACTTACTCTCAAATCGTTCAAAAAGGGTGAATGCATCTGCTGTGCCACCTGCAAACCCTGCAATGACGTCGCCGTTATATAGTCGGCGAACCTTTTTAGCGTTTGCTTTCATGACGGTACTATTCATTGAAACTTGTCCGTCACCTCCGATAACTACTTTACCGTCTCGCCTTACTGAAAGAATCGTAGTGCTGTGTAATGGTTCCACATTTTCCCCGGCGTTAATTCAGTGTAGATTGGGTTGAGAAGCACGATTTTCAAGTGGGCCTGGCTTTTGATAATAGTTCCTCAATCAATTTATCTAATATTTTTTGAATCGGAAAGTAATTCGTTAATTAACCAATCTACTTTTATTATCGTTAAGTTATCTTTAATTGTACGTCTTAATCTTCCTGAACAAATTTTTATTGGTTAGCTAATGCTTAATTTATAGGTTAGCGATCTGTTTCGGACATTAACAACTCATCATCAATTACACTAAAATTCTCTGACTCAATAAAAGGCATTAATGGGTTGATTAATTGATAGATTATGGTGTTGGTGAATGGAGCCGGTGTTTTATAATTTCTTCCACAGACAAATTTAAATCAACGGTGGCCTAAATAAAGTTGTTGTTCAGCAGAAAGGGTATAAGGATATGGTGTTTGTTTAATAATGAACTGTCTTGACGGATTATTTTTAGTGACAGATGATTTTGGTTTGGGACAATAGCTTAGATCGGCATTTGACGTTTGACGCGAGCCACACACGACCAAATTTAAGGAGTTTTAATCGAAATAGTGCGCATGAGCTAAATAAGGGAGCTTTCTACCAGTTATCCTTAAACCAAAACTTATTTAGAAAGGTAGTACTGAGAAGAAAAATAAGCATGAACAGGAATAATCATTAGAGAGTCTTTGCAGTTCATTCTTATGTTCGTTCACATTTCTTTTGGAGCGGAAACTCCCAATAAGGTTAAACCATTGACGAGCACTTGTTGCACTGCGGCAATTAGATTTAATCGAGCATCACGAAGTTTAGCATCTCTTAGTAAGAAACGTTCTGCGTTGTAATAGGTATGAAATTGGTTAGCAAGGATTTGCAGATAATGAGCGAGTAAATGTGGGGCATGTTGAACTGCTGCCTTTCTTAGTAGTTCCGGATATCGCGTTAACGTACTTAATAGCTCTTTTTCATACTTTGTTGACAATAAGGATAAGTTTTCCATACCTGACGATTCATCCCGTGATTTTTGAGCACATTTTAATTGACGAAACACACTACAAATGCGCGCATGAGCATATTGAATATAATATACTGGATTTTCGTTCGATTTTGATTTTGCTAATTCAATATCAAAATTAAGATGTTGATTAGGTTTTCGCATGATGTAAAAAAATCGCACCGCATCATTGCCCACTTCATTTCGTAACTCACGTAAAGTAATAAACATTCCTCTTCTGGTAGACATCGAGATCTTTTCATTTCCTCGATAAAGGATAGCGAATTGCACTAGCAAAATATGTAATTTTTCTGTTGATTTTCCGAGGCCTTTTAAAAAAGCACAAATCCGAGGAATATAACCATGGTGATCCGCGCCAAATATATCGACAAGTAAGTCGTAGCCTTGGTCGTATTTGTAAAGGTGATAAGCTACATCAGAAGCGAAATAAGTAGGTACGCCATTTTTACGCATTAATACACGATCTTTTTCATCACCAAATACTGTAGCGCGAAACCATTGGGCTCCATTCTTTTCATAAACATAACCACCTTTAGCTAATTGATCGACACCGGCCTGAATGAGCTCTTTATTAATTAACTGAATTTCAGAAAACCATGTTTCGTAAAACACCCCAAACTCTTCTAGATCATTTTTAATATCATCCAGGATATTATCAAGTGCTGCATGAAAAATAAGATTGAAGTTAGCAGTGCCGAGGATTTCTTTTTGAGTTTTGATCAATGCATCCAGATAAGTTTCAGGGTTGATACAAGGATTAATTTCTGGAGAAAATATCTCATTAATGAATTTTTGTGTACAGTAAAATTGATTGCCATATTTTTTTTAAATCCTGAGCGATATCTATAACATATTCCCCTTGGTAAGCATTTTTAGGAATATCAACAGCTTCTTCGCAACTTTGTAAATAACGAATCCAAACACTTAGCGTTAGAACATCCATTTGCCGACCAGCGTCGTTGACATAATATTCTCGATGAACATCGTAGCCTACAGCTTTTAATAAATTAGCGACACAAGCTCCATAAGCGGCTCCTCGGCCATGACCGACGTGCAGCGGGCCGGTTGGGTTTGCAGATACATATTCAATGTGTACACGTTTTCCTTTGCCAAATTCACTTTCACCATAGCACTGCCCTGCTTTGAGGATAGAATGGATCACAGAATAATAACTGCTTTCTTCTAGAAAAAAGTTTATGAAGCCTGGGTCAGCAATTTTCACCTGGGTAATTTGCTTTGAGGTAGGTAGAGCATTGGCAATTTTTTCTGCTAAAGTCCGCGGGTTCATTCCGACAGTTTTACTAAGGATAAGTGCTAAATTAGACGAAAAATCACCATGTTTTAGATCATTGTTGGAAGACACCCTGATTACAGGCAATACGTCAATCGTAAGGGTGCCATCCATTTTCAGGGTCTCCATAGCTTGATGCAATAGAGATTCTATATGTTGTTTCATGACCTTGAGTCTATCACGTTGCTATGAGAATGAAATCTTGATAATAGAGCGTTTATGATCTGTTATCAGAAAATAGCATTATAGAATGCTACAAAAATAAATCGTGATGAAATAGAGTTATTACTTGGAAGAGTTCCAACCAAATATGAGATCACTTAAAGACATTTACGAAGCGAGCTTCTGTGGTCATTAGTTTACCATTCAAAAAATGATGGAAAGTTGATTATTGCTTTTAGTAGGATTAATTGTATAGGGTTTTTCAGATCCTAATACTTGAGGCTTAACTCTCAAAGGGGTGCTTTCAAATTGCATAAGCGTTTTCGTTATACACTTGTCTGGGTATCATTAGTGTAGGTAAGAGGTTGTAATACCGGCTTAAAGTAGGTAAAGAATCTATGCTTGCCCATTCTGGATTTCAAGCAATTAAAAAACTTAAAAACTGAACTTGTACTTGTGGTAAAGATGTAATTTTTAAATACCGTTTCAGAATTTGATGATTCTCTTTACTTTGGTTTTCGTCTTTTTATAAACGCACTCACTGGTGCGTGTAAGGAATGCATTTCTTTATTCTGCGATTGATCACGAAATTGTTAGAGCAAGTTGAGAATGACTATGAGGATATCTTTACTTCTTTTTCTGATTTAAATAAATTTTACGTATCACAATTATTCATATTTGTCGATAGAAGAAAAGAACTTTTGTTGTAGAATCTGATTATGCAAAGAGTGAAAATATGATGATTTAGTAAGAAATGCAGGGGGCACTCTTGTGCAAATCGATAAAAAATTGACTTCAGGATAAAATCCTTAGGGCAGGATTGAAAATTTTAAGCAAGCAGCAGGGGGCAAGTACTGTGGTGTGGATTAAATGTCCAGCCAGTACTGATTCATGATCTTGCCATATGTAGCAAACAAAATTTAACCAATTACCGGACGTTAGCAACAATTTCGCGCAGCGATCTGTAAAAATCAATTACACTTATGAAATCACGTGCGCAATTTGTTGAAGACTTGAAGACAAAAAATCATTACCTAAAGTTTGAATGAAATAGAAATAATGATTAATAAAATACTATAATTTGACTGAAATGATTTTGATGATGCTAAAGTAAATCTAGATTTGATCTCGTTGATTTGTTCGTTGACAAAATTCACGTAGAACATGGAACCAAATTGCATGGTCTAGTTCATCTCGTGTTCGCAGTTACCACAAGAGCGATAACGCTAAAACAGTGTGTTCATCCCGTAAGCTATGCTATTTGAGGCTCAATATGAAATGATTGGCATCTCTACCATTTACTGCGTTTTATTTAGTCAAACTTATATCTTGAGAAAGAATTTTACTAAAACGAAACATGAAATTATTATTTCAGGATTATGAAGAACACGAAAATTACAAGACCTTACTAAATTTGTTCAATGTGATTGCTACGTAGATTGATTAAATGTAGCCAACATTATTTAATCAATAAAGATCTAGCCTATTTGACAAATACTTCCCGTAGCTCAATATGCTCACGATTTGTGTTGAAAAACATCCTTACTAAAGCTGCTCTCTATCCTTCTCTATAGATCGGCTAGATTCAATTTTTGGAGATTCTGGCTTTGTAGTTGGCATGTCTTACTTTAGAAAGAATTTATTTTCGCATTTTACAATCGAATTCCTATTCTCGTTCTTGTTAGAAAAGAACCGTGCTCATTTACACACTCTTCTTTGTGTAGAATTAGCATATTCATAGTAACTCCAATACACTGATTTTTTAATGCATAATATATATTCCTTATTTCATTTAACCACCTAAGATATTGAGCATTTAAATCTTAAAATGGAAGTATCCGGATGGGAACGAACTTTCATCGCAATTTTTATGAAAATTAGCTAAAAAACTCTATACATTATCTGACCAAAAATTTATTGAGATATATTTAAAGCGGATATACAATAACTCTACCTAGAAAATAAAATCCTGAAAGTATGAATATTTAAAAACTATGAGAGTTTTGTATGAATTCTGCCGTGGGCAAATTAATCTCCATAAAAAACCGGCAGAACAAACCAAGACCATATTAGCAGGCCTTAATTACCATCCAATAATGTATCAATAGGGTGAGGGGCCCCCGGCGTCACGCCGGGGGCCCCTCACCACATCTCAATCCTCTGCTCTGGATGACGAATACGGTGGATGGGTGAGGATTAATAAAGTTGACATTAGAAAATGACATCATGACAGGGAATCATGAATGATTATCTGAACCTGAAAAGTTCACTACAGTAGGAATGCCCACGTGTTCCTTTATAATTTCATCAGCTTTTTGCCAATCAATGGAAAAATTTTCTTTTCTATTTTTTAAAAAATCATTGATGAGCGTTATTACTACATTGTGAATGTTCGTCGACAACTTCTTTCGTTGTTCTTTTAAAGGTAGATGCGCTTCGATATATAATTTCCCTTTATCCAATCCTACAACATAAGGCTGATTAATAATCAACACCGGCGTATTTACTGAAACCATTGCAAATAATTGCTTAATATCCTCCGAATACAAATGAATGCAACCTGCGCTACTTCGCCTTCCAACACTACCTGGATCGTTGGTTCCATGAATTAAATAAGTAGGATTTGATAATCGTAATGCATAATAACCTAACGGATTATTCGGACCCGAAGGAACTATTCTAGGGACGGGATCGCCATTTTCCTGTCGGTAACGAAAAATGCTATTCGGCACTATCCAAACAGGATTTCGGATTTTTTGAACAATACGAAATCTCCCTATCGGACTTGCCCAATTAAATCGAGCTATACCAACAGGATAACTATAAAAATAATTCTTGCCTTTTGGAAAATAATAAAGTCGCATTGTAGCTAAATTGATAATAATTCCATCCCTTGATACATGAGGTAACAGATATCGTGTAGGAATAATTAAAGCCGTCCCCGGCACCGATTGATTAGGGTCTATTTCAGGATTAGCCTCTACCAATTCGAAATAACCAATGTCATATTGATGCGCAATACTAGCGAAAGTATATCCTTCCTGAATAGAAACAAATTGGATCCGCCCAAATAAATTATTACCACTCTCTGGCAAAGAAAAACGAAGTGCTAATGCAGAAAAAGTGAAAAAAATTAAAATAGACAACGCCAAAAAGCGAAAATATTTCATGATCATCTAAATTATCATTGAGTTGAAAACACAATATTTTTTAGGAACACCGAACCCGTCATATTATTCACTTCTGCTCTAAGCAGAATGATTGTCCATGATACATATAACCGCGCTAAAAAAAGAATGACTAATAAAGTTCCATATAACAATCGATGAGTCAGAAAAAACGATAAATATAATATAAAAGTAAACTTGACTAACTTAAACAGTACCGTTGTCACTAATCCGGCGATTGCTACATGCAATAATCTGATTTTAACGGAAGGGAGTATCCAATTAAACACGGCAAAGGTGATAAAGATTACTAAAGGCGAGACAGACAAAAGTAGCTTCTGAAAATAAAGTGATAAGTTTATTTAGATTGTTAAATATACGATCCTGGTAAGGAAATGCTACAACCACAATGGTAAATAATAAACATGGAAACAAATAAGACAAAATAAATAAAAAGAACGAATGAAAAACTGAAAACGTCGTCAGCATCAAATAGAGATGGAGACTCGATTAACAGCCCTATACATCAATAATAAAGCGAAAATATATAAGATGGACAGCTAGAGCGTTTCGGATAAATCCTTCCAAACAGTGGAAAACTGTATCCGCTGAACTAAGGCAAAAGTTTTTTAAAATCAACTCTTGTATTCATTCACCAATACCTTGGAATATAAGGATAAATAAAATAATGTAAAGATAATAATGGCTAACGGAGCCAGTAAAAGCAATAAAGCAATGTCGTATAAGCTAGCGCTGCAGCTCGGTAAGCGCGCATCCTTCTTCATCATAACAATGATGAAGATAGACTGGAGAGTAGCATTGCCCCACTTTATATGAGGATAGATTGTCATGATTCCGCTGCTATCTTATAATTGTCTCTGGCTAATGCAATGATTCATCGGTTTTACTTCTATTCTAGTTACAGCAAAATCAACGAATCGATATGCGGAGTTCTTATCACGCTAAATGTTACTAGTGATCACAAGAGATTGAAAAGTAACCCGGGTATTTTATCAATGCCACTTATTTTAGTACTTTATTACAGTCGGTACGGCGCCACCGCAGAAATGGCTAGATACGTTGCCCGAGGCGTTGAAAAAGTAGGGGGCATAGAAGCGCGTATTCGCACGATTCCCTCTGTTTCCCCTAATACAGAAGCAATAGAACCCAAAATTCCCGAGTCAGGTCCCCCTTACGCCACCCATGAGGATTTGAAAGAATGTGTGGGGCTCGCTGTAGGAAGTCCCACACGATTTGGCAATATGGCTGCTCCGTTAAAATATTTTTTCGATACGACAAGTACCGTATGGCAATCGGGATCATTGATTAATAAACCTGCAGGATGTTTTACATCTGCAGCCAGTTTGCACGGCGGACAAGAAGCAACGCTTATTAGTATGATGATGCCATTGATTCACCACGGAGCAATTATTGTTGGCTTGCCTTATAGTGAAACTGATTTGTTTTCTACCACCACGGGGGTACACCGTACGGTCCGAGTCATATGGCTGGACCAGAAAGCAATTGGTCTCTTAGGAAGGAAGAAAAAATCTCTGCCAAGCACTAGGAAAGCGCTTGGCTCAAATTTCATTAAAATTAACACGCACGTGAATACATAACTCTCCTCCACATATTATTTGTTAGACATCAGAAAAATTGTAAGCTAATCTCACTTAAAGAGGATTTGTTAAATCAAAACTTCAACAACTCTATACCGAGCTGCTTATCCAAAGAAATTGATCAAAATCATTTCTTCGGACGCTGGCTGCATTCATTTAGCCATCCTAAACCCATTGTGATTGAATTGGACAAATTGGACATATAATCCGACTTGAATTTCAATTACACATACAGACTATTTCTTAGAATTTTAAAAAAATTAATCGGCAGGATAAGTGAAACGCAAAATTATATAACCTAAAGTGCCAGATAAAAACGAACCGATCATAATGCCTAACCTCACCATCTCTGGATAATTGCACCCTCCAATAGGCCCAAATGCTAACATCCCAATAAATAAACTCATCGTAAAACCAACACCAGCTGTCAAACTGATACCGTAAATTCCTCTCCAATTTCCACCGTACGGCATATGTGCTACTCCACATTTAATAGCAAGCCAACAAACAGACCATATGCCTAGTTGCTTTCCAATGAATAACCCCAAAGCGACTCCTACAGTCACAGGGTTCAGTAAATATTTTAAATCGATTGCCGCCAAGGAAAAACCTGCATTTGCAAATGCAAATATCGGTAAAACACCAAAAACTACTAACGGATGTAATCTATATTCTAATTCACGCAGCGGCGAATTTCCCGGTTTTTTAGAGTTACGAAGCGGAATAACAAAAGCTAACGCGATACCAACTAAAGTAACATGAATACCAGATTTCGATATACAAAGCCATAAGGCAATACCAACAATGATATAAGCTGTAATTGTCATTATTCGCAAGCAGTTTAATAAAATTAACAAAAAAAGTAGTGTACCCGCGGTGAGCAATAAAGATAATGAAATGCAATGAGTATAAAAAATTGCAATAATAACAATCGCACCAATATCATCAAAAATTGCCAAGGCGGTTAAAAATGTTTTTAAGGCAACCGGCAATCTTTTTCTCAATAAAGCCAAAATACCCAATGAAAAAGCAATATCGGTTGCCATGGGGACAGCCCATCCTCGTGATGCAGCGCTGTTTCCCCAATTAAAAATGACATAAATTAAAGCTGGCATAACCATCCCACCTAAACCTGCCATCACAGGCAACACTGCTTTTTCAAAACTATTAAGTTCGCCTTCCAGTATTTCGCGTTTAATTTCAAGGCCCGCCAATAAAAAGAAAATGGTCATCAATCCATCGTTAATCCATAACAAAAGCGATTTAGATAATTGCAGGGTGCCCAATTCAAAGCTTACGGGAAAATTGAGTAAGGATTCATAATAGGCTTTGGCTGGTGTATTGTCTAAAATAAGCGCTAAAATAGCAGCGATAAATAGAACAACACCGCCATTTGATTCCAATTGAAGCAACGCACGCAGAATTCGAAATCGCAAATTAATTTCCTGAAACAAAAGAATCGAACAACCTAATTTTTTTGAATTACGAAACTCCTATTTTCATCTCAAGCTTTTGATAAAAATTGGATTTTTCCGGTTTTCATAGCTGTATGATTACATTTCTTACTTAATAATGATGTACTATAATTGTCCAGATTGAAACTATAGCCACTATTCAATCCAAGCGCCAGATATCGAAGGCGACTGAACGCTGAGTCTACTGTTTAGGCATTGCTTTCCTATCCAAATCCAGTATCATTACGGGATTACGGAGGTAAAGACCACAATATGCCAATGATAGAAATAACCGATAATAACGCTTTTGATGTTGCCATGCGCCGCTTTAAAAGAGCGTGCGAAAAGGCTGCTATCCTAACCAAGCTGCGTCAAATCGAATACTACGAGAAACCAACCAGTAAGCGTAAACGCAAACGCGCTGCAGCTATTAAACGCTATACCAAAAAGATGCAAAAAGAAAGGGAAGCGTTGGAGCGTGAGCGCACGCGTCATTAGATGGAGAGGGATAATGGCTTAATCTATTCCCTGCTTTCAGAAGGATATGAAAGCAGGGATGTATAGGGATTTTAAGCACTATACGCTTACCCTGTTGTGACAATAAAATAACGCGAAATAGATGCCTGGTTATATTGGGTAACAAGGATTATAAAAGTTATTAAGTAAAATCAAAAACGATACGATCGTTCGATATAAGTCCGGTGACCGCCGTGATCTCGTTGATAAAGAGCAACGAGAAATTGATTTACTTGGAAGGATATCTCCAGAAAGCGCAGATGAGTTGAAATTGAGAATATCATCACCAGACGGTTTAAAAACTAAATGTAACATCAGAAAAGACATCGACAAGCTTATACCCTATTCATTGGTAGAAATTATTGTAAAATGAGCTATGGGTCGTATTCCACAATCATTTATTCAAGATCTCCTATCTCGCATAGATATCGTTGACTTTATCCAGGCACGTGTCAACTTAAAAAAGCGCGGCAATAATTATTTAGGATTGTGTCCTTTTCACAATGAAAAAACACCTTCATTTACAGTAAGCAGCAGCAAACAATTTTATTATTGTTTCGGTTGCGGCGCCCACGGCAATGCCATTAATTTTTTGATGGCCTTTGATCGCATGGAATTCGTAGAAGTGATTACGGATCTAGCTAGTCAACAAGGGTTAGAAATTCCAACTGAAATGTCTCAACGCTCACAGTCAGCTGAATACAATGATTATTGTACTTTATTAGCTAATATCTCACAGTATTACCAACGAGAATTGAAACGCTCAACTGTAGTTATCGATTACTTAAAATCTCGCGGATTAACCGGTGAAATTGCTAAACGGTTCGCCATCGGTTATGCCCCACCGGGGTGGGAAAATCTTCGATTTTTGGCAAAAACTTCAAAAATACAATCGCAATTAATCACCAACGGCCTCCTTATTAAAAAAAAAATCGTTTTTTTGATCGCTTTCGACATCGTATCATGTTCCCTATCCGAGATGTGCACGGTCGTGTTATTGCTTTCGGAGGACGAGCGCTAGGAGGTGATCAGCCTAAATACATGAACTCACCTGAAACTCCCATTTTTCACAAAAGCAATGAATTATATGGATTATATGAAGCACATAAAGTCCATCGCGAACTACAGCGTGTATTGATTGTTGAAGGTTATATGGATGTCATTTCACTTCACCAACATCAGATTACCTATGCCGTTGCGGCGCTAGGCACAGCCACGGGTGCACGTCATTTACAAAAATTACTGCGGTATACTAGTGAAATTATCTATTGTTTCGATGGAGACGAAGCTGGCCGCCGCGCAGCTTTTCGTGCATTGACGGAAAGTTTACCATTAATGCGCGATGGCATTCATATTCGTTTTTTATTTTTACCTGAAGGTGAAGATCCAGATAATCTCATCCAAAAAATTGGACAAAAAGCCTTTGAAGTAAAAATAAAGTGGGCTTTATCTATCGAAAAAATGTTTTTCCAATCACTGGAAAAAGAAATTCCTATTCGTTCACTGGATGATAAAGCACATTTCGCTAAGCGGGCCTGCGGGTATCTTGATATTATGCCTCAAGGAATTTTTCGTCAATTCTTATTGAATAAAATAGCCAAACGATTAGGCACTAATGCTGATCAAATCAGATCATTATTACTTTCTTCTAATTCACCTTCATTGTCTTCTTTTCCTACTCAAAAGCGCGTATTATCTCCTGCTTACCGGGCGATTGTCGCTCTTTTACAACAACCTGAATTGATTAAAAAATTAATCCTCTACCTGATCTGGATGGCATCCAAATGCCGGGTATCAAATTGCTGCTTAAATTAATTGCTATCTTGAAAAACTTCCCTACCATGTCGACAGGCATTCTTTTGGGGCAATGGGATGATGAAACCGAACGCCGTCACATTGCTCAGTTAGCCGCTCAACAACTGCCTATATCAGCCAAAGAAGGGGTGCTGGCTGAATTAAAAGGTGCCTTATCACGACTTCAAGAACAAAAAGCTCAAAATCTTGCAGAAGATCTGATAAATAAAGCAAAAACATATGTACTTACCCAAGAAGAAAAGAAAAGACTCCAGAAACTCTTGATGAAATCTCCCATCGACGCTATATAACTATAACTGCCGTCTAACGTATTTTTATCTCCGATTGATAGATCTTTTGTGTAGTAGCGTGGACTTTTGTATTCACCATCTATCGTATCAGAGGTGCTATACGCATAAGTTAGTTGTAGAATAGGCTCTTTGAATCATTGAGGTACAGCAACATTTATGTCAATTCGTAAAAAGAAATCTAAAGTTAAAGCTCTCAAAGCGAAGAAAAAAGCTACTGTTATAGAAGGAAAGGTTCAAAAAACAAAAGCTAAACAGCTAGAAAAAATTAAACCAAAATCAGTTAAGCATACATCGAAAAAAATTAAGCCTGCTGCAATAACGGTCAAAATGAAAAAGACTAAAACAAAAAAAGTTACTGTGCTTATGGAACCAAAAAAACATTCGTTTATATTCCCCGGTGAAGCAAAACTAGCTATTGCTCCATCGTCTCGAGTGCAATTTCTTACAAAATCTGAAGAAAACATCGCAGAAACTCAGCGATTGGGTTTTAGCGCCTTATTAGAAGAGGCGAAAAATAAAGGTTATTTGGTCCATGAAGATTTGATTAATCTTCTCCCTAATGATTATGCTGATCCATCGCAAATAGAAGGCATTATCGGCCGTCTCACGGAAATGGGAATTAAAGTTTTTGAAGCTCCTCCAGATGCTGACTCCTTGCTTTTAGAAGAGGATACTCAATCGGATGATGAAATAAACGAAGATGTCGCCGAAGTATTGGCGACAGAAACCCGAACTACTGATCCAATTCGCATGTATATGCGCGAAATGGGTAGCGTTGAATTGTTAACGCGGGAAGGTGAAATCGTTATCGCTAAACGCATTGAAAAAGGCATTCGGCAAGTGATGGGTGCGGTAGTTGCATATCCTGAACTCATTGAATCGTTTATTAGAGAATATAACACTCTCATAACAACAGAAGGACGTCTAAGTGATTTACTCATCGGTTTTTTTGACGAAGAATCCGAAGAAGCATTACAGCTTGAGGAGCAAACCAAAGAAGCGCATTTATCCGAAGAGGATGAGGACGAGGGTGGCGATGATTTTGGTGAAAGCTCTCCCGATCCACTCGTCACCAAAAAGTATATGGATGAGCTCAAAAAGCTCTACAGTCGTTATTTAAATGCAATTAAACGTTACGGAAAAAAAATTCAGCAACATTAAAACATCAAAAAAATCTCTCGGAACTATTTTCTACATTTAAACTGTCTATTAAACAGTTTAATCGACTCATGGGTCAATTACGTTATTTGTTAAAAGAAGCACGCACACAAGAGCGATTAATTACGGGTTATTGTGTGATGAAGGCAAAAACTTCTCGTAAAAAGTTTATCACTTCGTTTCCACATAACGAAACAAACATGGAGTGGCTAGAGCAGTACAAAAAGAAAATAAGGACCAAGCAAAACGGTTAGAAAAATATAGCAAAGAAATTTATCGTGCTCAACGAAATCTGGCTCAACTGGAAGAAAAAAGTAATTTAAGCATCCAGGAAATCAAAGAAATTAATCGTCGTGTGGCAATTGGTGAAGCGAGATCACGTCGTGCAAAAAAGAGATGATTGAAGCCAACTTGCGGCTCGTGATTTCAATCGCGAAAAAATATACCAATCGCGGCTTGCAGTTTCTCGATCTGATTCAGGAAGGCAATATCGGCTTGATGAAAGCAGTGGATAAATTTGAATATCGCCGCGGTTATAAATTTTCGACGTATGCAACGTGGTGGATTCGGCAAGCTATTACTCGCTCGATTGCTGACCAGGCGCGCACTATCCGTATTCCTGTACATATGATTGAGACCATCAATAAACTTAATCGCATTAGTCGACAAATTCTACAAGAAACTGGCCAAGAAGCGACTCCAGAAGAATTGGGTCACCGTATGGATATGCCTGAAGAGAAAGTGAGGAAAGTATTAAAAATTGCGAAAGAGCCCATTTCAATGGAAACACCGATTGGTGAAGATGAAGATTCTAACCTGGGGGATTTTATCGAAGACGTAAACATAGAATCCCCAGTAGACTATGCAACTTCCTCCGGTCTTCAGGAAGCTACTCGAGAAATTTTAGCTACACTCACCCCTCGAGAAGCTAAAGTTCTACGTATGCGTTTTGGCATTGATATGAATACTGATCATACACTCGAAGAAGTAGGTAAACAATTTGATGTTACACGAGAACGGATTCGTCAAATAGAAGCAAAATCTCTACGTAAATTACGTCACCCAAGCCGAGCCGAAAAGCTACGTAGCTTTATTGAATCTGAAGAATAAAAAGCATGGATTTACACGATCCAGAAGGGATCTACAACTAATTTGTTATCTCCGTGAAGGCTGTTGTGTTCATTCATGTAGCAAAGACTGATAAATCTAGAACAGAAGGCTTGCTGTGTATGATAGTGATGAATTTAAACCATTCGGCAGTTTATGCTAGCTGAATACTCTTACTCCTAGCAATAAATCCATTCACAGTACATTTGTTAAAGCGTATCGATGTTTCGATAGAGAAAAATGATCAATCAAAATAAGAGCTATTATAAAAAAGTATGAAAAAGAAAAGTATGCTCTCCTGTGCTTGACGGATAATCTTATCAGCGGAGCTTTACAAGCTTGGAAAATCTACAAAAAGAAAAAAGAAATTTTAGTGGGGAGTCACTCTATCGACAAAAGAAAGCGATACACATGCTATTGAAAAGAAACTACGTATTTGGATAACAAGCAGTTAAGGTACTTTATCATAGTTGATTTAGTACAGCTCACCATACATCAGTCTTCGCTTGAAAATGTTTTATTAATGTCAGAACCATCTGGAGATAAAATCTATAAATCTATACTATGTTTTTAGGAGAATGACGGGCCTTAGACTTATGACGGGCCTTAGACTTTATCCTTCATCGATTATAGGTAATGTAATGATGTTGCGGAAAAACCCACTATGTGATTTAAATACCACAGATAAACCAGAAAATGGGAGGTGGTGGTAGGTGCCAAGCGGGAGGGGTGAAAGTAGAAGCTTCACCTATGATTATTGACAGTTGTTAGAAAAATTGGAAAATAAAAAACCCCCAACCCCAGAGCACTATGTTAAATAACATTGAATAATAATTGTCTTGCCTATTTTTAATCTCAATGATTAGAAATCACAAATTTAATCTTGAGACAAAAAGTAGTTGAAATTTTTATAACAATTGCGATGAAATTTGTTGTGACTGAACATTTTAATATCGATAACTTGTAAATTGCAGTCTGCTTAACAACTGAAGTCTCTAAACGTCGCTCGTCTAAAGAAACAACGTCATGGAGTTTTCGTTAAGCAAGAACAAGCAGGTCGTCGGCGCCGGTTCACTACTGGTAAACAGGCGGTCCTGTGTTTTTATTTCGACTTACAGAAAATAAGAAATTTCAGTGACTCGAAATCTGTA
Source organism: Coxiella-like endosymbiont (assembly GCF_024730665.1). Lineage (GTDB taxonomy): Bacteria > Pseudomonadota > Gammaproteobacteria > Coxiellales > Coxiellaceae > Coxiella. The sequence goes on along the minus strand of NZ_CP084737.1, from coordinate 702,433 downwards.
AAATCTGTACATCATTAAAATGTTGTTAATGTTGTGAGGTAGTAGACTCTTCTAATTGTTGAAGACAAACACTCGCCAACCGAGACACCGTGGATTCTGGATGGCATTTCTTTATTTCCATTAATTCACGCTTAGCTTCGGCAATCTTGCCTATTTTTGCATGGATGATAGCTAATTTCAATTTAGCATCTAGTATTTTCTCTGATTCTAAAGATTTATCTCGAACAACTTCAAATTCAGTAGCTGCTTTATGGGTATTTTTTTGTTGAAGATAAATTTCACCGAGCCAATAATGCGCATTTGCTACATAATTTCCATTGGGATAATCATCCAAATAATTTTGAAACGCCGCTTCTGATTTTTCATATTGTTTTTTGGTTAATAAATCTAGCCCTGCCTGATAGGCGTTTGAATCCCGTAATTGCATTTCTCCATTACCCGGAATAGAATTTCCTGACGATTTTTTGGAGGATATATTATCATTTGAAGTGCTAACGCTATTTAAATTTTTAAGTTTCGTAATTCTTTGATCCAAATCTTGATAAAAGTTACACTGTTGATTATTAAGTAAGTGCAGATTATGCTCTTGGACTTGCAACTGACCACTGATTCGTGCTAATTCTTGTTGGAGATCGATAAGTTGCTGTGGTAAATTCATGTTGGTGATATTATTTATTTGTTGTTCTAAACGCGCTAATCGTTGATTCTCGGTTGCTGTGGAAGAGGCGATTTGTACGCTAGTCTGCTGTGAAATATCTAATACCGGCGCATCTGCCAGTACCGACAAAACGCAGAACAAGGTGACTGCACTTACAATTGCTATTTTTGTTTTCATTTTTAAGTAACTTCTTAAAAGGCCTCGTAAATCAAATTAACACGTCGATTTAACTTCCAGGTTGCTTCATTCTTTCCCACTGCTGCAGGACATTCTTTTCCGTAGCTGAGCATGTCAATCTGCCTCGGCGCAACACCTGCTTGTTCTAAAATGCGAGCGATGGCCTTATCTCGTCGCCATCCCAATCCAATATTATATTCTCGACTGCCGCGGTTATCTGTATTTCCTTCTAATCGTATTTTTGCCGTGGAGTGCGTCGCCAAATAATTCGCTTGAATTTGGATGGCTTTAAGATCAAAAGAATGCGACGCTATACTGTCGAAATCGAAGTAGTAGGTTTGATTAGCCGGTGCGACCAACGGATTGATGATTCGACCATCAGTATCTTTCTGCACTTTTTCAGTGTATCCAGCTTGTTCTGCAAGCGCATATGTCTGGGTTACACACTGATGAGGCAGCAAGTCAGTAACAATATCCCTATTCACTCCTGTGAGTGATGCATTATGGCTTTTACAGGCAGTCAATTCCAATGCCATTAAAACAGTGATAATAGCGTTTATTTGAAGTATTCTCATAAATTAACCCTAATATTTTAATTTAGAAATTCAAAAATGGCGACCAGGCAGGCTCCTGCACAATTCCATCTCGCGATGGTAAACGTAGTTTAATTTGACCATCCACAGATACTTGGGCCAACACCCCACGATCATTATATTCGGTTGAATAAATTATCATTTTCCCATTTGGGGCTACGCTAGGCGATTCATCAGAACCGCCTTTGGTTAAAATTTGCATATATCCGGTTATCAAATTCTGTCGGGCAATTCCGAAGAGACCATAGTCCCGATGCATCATGATGATAGATTGACCATCCTGCAGAAAAGAAGCTTTCGCGTTATAATCACCGCGATAAGTTAATCGAGTGACAGTGCCGTGCTGCAGTGAATATTCGTAAATTTGCGGCGTTCCGTCACGATTGGATGTAAATAGCAATGATTTTCCATCTGCTGACCAAGCGGGTTCCGTATTAATGGACCAGTCTTGCGTGATTTCTTGTAATTGTCCACTGTCTAAACTCAAAATATAAACATTGGGGTTGCCCATCTTAGAGAGTACTAATGCCAGACGACTGCCATCGGGAGAAAAAGCGGGGGCTCCATTAATGCCTGGCGAATCGCTAATCCGCTGTCGCACACCTGTCATCAAGTCTTGAAGATAAATACTTGAGCGATGTCCCTCGAAGGACACATAAGCAATCTTTTGACCATCTGGAGACCAGCTAGGAGACATGATTGGCATGTCTGAAACCAATAATGGCTTCGGGTTAAATCCATCTACATCCATGACCTCCAGGGTGTATTTATCCGCCTTACTCAGAGAACGCTGCAGTAGAATATAAGCAACCTTCGTAGAAAAAATACCTCGAACACCGGTTAGCTTTTGATAAATTAAATCACTAATATGATGGGCAAGATTTCGCATTTCTTTAGAATTTATACTAAATGAATCGCTTAATAAAACGTTGTCAGAACCAAAAACATTCATTAAAGTAAAAGCTACTCGGTAACGGTTTAAACCTAAAGGATGAATTGCGCCACCCATAATTGCGCTAACTTTTTGTGTGTGCCAATAGTTGTCTTGCAAGGATTTTGGTATCTGATCGAGATCATTAATCGGAGGCCCAATCACTCGAAATTGCCCACTATTTTGTAAATCATTTTTTATAACTTCAGTAACAGTTTGGTTACCAGGCACTAAAATCCTTGGACCTGCAAATGGCACAACAGCGATAGGGATAGCGGCTACTATCCCCTGTGTTAATTCTAAATCTAGCGTACCATAGGCTGGAAGAAAAAACAAAAATATGATTAATGAAACGAATCCGCGGTGTTTTACCATGATATTCACTCTATGACTAACATTGATTATAGTTCCGTAATTTTATCCTTCATACAAAGGGACGACTGTTTACCCTACAGGCCGTACTGTAAGACGCAGTTCATGAAATTCAGAAAAGGCGCCCGTATTTTTTGGAACAGGTAGGGGGATGCTTTGAACACAGCCATTCGTGCTGAACGATCTAAAACAGCATCACCGCTACTTTGGACCGTTTCCACACTTAGTACATTACCGTCTGATGCCAAACGAATAAGTAAAATACACGACAGATTATTATTTATGTCAGTAGGTACAATCCATTGCTGTTCTATAGCCCTGATGATTTGTGCTTTATATTGATTTAAAACACTTTGCAGTTGCACCATCTGTTGTGCTTTAGTAGCTGCCAATACCTTCTCTTGAGCTATCTCTTGTTGAAGCAATTTCTTTTGTAATTGTTGCTGCCTTTTAGATAACACTTCTTGCTTTTGTTTTTTCATAGCTAGTGCTTTCTTCCGAGCAGCAACTTCATATTTCTGTTGTTGATTTAATTGTAATTGCTTATCTCGCATAGATAATAACTGTTTTTGTTCAGTAACTCGTTGCTTTTTTAAAGCAAGCAGATGCTGTTGTAATGTTTCTTTGAGGATTTTTTCAGCAGTTCGTTTTTGTTTCTCAGCCCGCTGCATTTTTTTAATTTGATTGTTAAAGGCTTGTTGGTTCACAGTGAGAGCATTAATGACTGGCATGGGCCTATTCTGATCGCTAAATCGATATCTATTCTGCGTAGATATATTAATACTTAGTGTAACTAGTAAGATGAAATGCAAAAAAACAGAAATACCTATAGGCAAACGATAGGAGAGTGGTATCTTCAGCATGCGCCCTCGTACCATTAGTAACGAAAATATTTTTCCAAATCTTCCAGTGTCTGCTGCAACGCATTCTTATTCAGAGAAGCATCATATTTTGGATGACCATTAAGAAAATTGATAACGTAATCCCCATCAGGATAAATGCGCATTACTTGCTTTTTTGTAACAATAGCATAATCACCATAACTGCCAGCGATTAGGAAAGGACGATTTCTCTTGAAAAACAATGAATGACCGATCGTATAATCAGATGGGGGTTTTGACAACCTAATACCTTCATCATCAAAGTAGGCACAATATCATAATGGGTCGTAAAATACGAATAAATTTGTGGTTTTTCCCAGGCCAGTACATCAAAAACGGAATATGTAATTGATAAGGAGTGTAAGCACTCGCATGGACCCAGTACCCCATATGTTCATCGTTGAACTGTTCGCCATGATCAGCTGTGATGATAACAACGGTATTTTTCAACAAATTATGGTCCTTCAGTGAATTAAGCACTTTTTGTACTTCATTATCAACGAAATAAACTGCATTATGATAACGATTAACGTAGGGTATGGGGTCTGAGTTCGGTGTTAATAAAAATCGATCACATTGCTTAACAGTAGGTTGAAAAGGTTGATAATCGGGAATCGTTTGTTCGCAATAATTATGAACAGCATCGTAAAAGAGAAAACTGAAAAAAAGTTTGTTTTTATCTCTTTTTTCCAAAAAATAATTAAACTCTTTTGTGATAGCACGATCGCGTGTAATAGAAGTGTCTCCGGCCGTACGTATAATGAGGTGTTTGACCTCATTAAAAATAGTTCTATCCAACGGAGGATAATTAAGTGGTGCACTAATAAATATCCCCGTTTGATAATGATTCTTCAACAATTGGTGGATTAACACCGGTCCGTGGCGCTGATTTAAAAATGCGCACCAATAGTTAGGTGGTATCCCGTAAAATAACGAAATGAGTCCCGGCTGAGTACAATTACCGCCACTCCAATGGTCCTGAAACTGCAACGTCTGTTTCGCAAAATGGGCAATGTGTGGTGATACAGCGTTATTCATCGCATCATAGCGCCATGCATCAATTCCGATGATTAATATATTTAATAACTTTTTTGGAGACTTGCATCGGACTGGGTGGATGGGATATTTAAGTGGATGGTTTAGTTGACGCATTTGAAAGTAAACTTCTCCCTCTGATGTGTGGATCTGTCGTATGATTGGATCCCCCGGCATAAACAATCTATAAACATCACTATAATAAGGGAGAATGCGTGCATCTTCCAAAATAATGTGATTATCAATAGGACTAAACCCATGTTGATACGTCATCTTTGTTGCGACAAACATACTACTGTAAGAAATTAAAAATGCGAGCACTAATCCACTGGCAAAAATATAACCACGATATCCTTTCTTCCCCTTGATCACTCGACGCCACACAAGCAATGCAATAATATATTCAACTATAAATGAGATAATAACGAACACAATCAGAAAGAGTTGTTCCAATGACGACAATGCAATCACTTGCAATACAGCACCAGCTTTAAAAAGTCGCAACCCTTCACTAAAGTAATGCATGTGATATAAGCCAAATGTCATGATATCAATAACTAAGATAAAAATAAGAGAAGATGTAAAAAATATCGCCAGCAGAAAAGCCAACCATCGATGAGGAAACAATGCCACTACCCCAATGACTAATAAGCAACAAAAGAAAAACATAATCGCTAATTGGGTGAAGAGGGAGGTTACTGAAAAAAGACAAGATAAAGCTATCCCGCCGCTCGTGATACCGTTCACTACGTGGAAATCCGGCAATAATGGAAGATACCCGATACCTATCACAAAAGCCAAAAGAACATTAATGAGAAAAAACCACCCCACCCAAAGACACAAAACGCGCCTAGACTTGGTTAAGCATTGAGACATACTAGGTCCTTTATCATCTAACTGTGCAGTCTGCTTCTATTATCAATGGATAAATAGAAAGACGCAAGCCATAGAGCTTATTTAAATTTTATCTAGATTTTCAAATAGCTGTACAAGCTTTGGCTATTTTAAGGTTTCATTTAAAAATGCCTCCCGATTGGCAAAATGGGATAGTATCAGCAGATGCACTAAGTTAACTCAAATTAGGTTTTACTAGGATATTTGATTAGTGTAACTATTGGTGAAGCAAATGGCGATAACTTTGATTTAAAATGAGGTGCAACGTTTCGCATGATATCACGGTTTTTAAGTGGATAGCCCATGATAATCCATCACCTTATTAATCCAACAATCATCGCTACGCGTTTGTAGTTGTAATCCAGAATTGTTGCTGGGTAATAAAGGTGGAACCGTTATAGTACGAAATAACTTGCGCTTCTATATTGGGCATATGAACGTTGTTTTGCGCATCCGAGTTTTCTTCAGCACATCCACTGATATCTAAACAACGGAGTGTAAACAAAAATAAACAATTACCTTACAGCTCTTGGGTTTTTGAGTGACCTGACGTTAAACGAAAAAAGTAATAATGATTTTACTACCGATAACGCAATACCAATGACGCTCACACCTACTATTTAATCCGAGATAATCGAGCACTACTACACCGACAAGGTATCGATAAGATGATAGAGGCGTAAAATAAATTTCATTAAAAACTAAAAAAGTGAAGTAATGGTAACCCACACTTGCCTAATCACGAACGTTAGCAATCGATAAGGGACTACAGCAAGAGGATCAAAACGGACACAAGACATACAACGACTGCCTTTAGTTTCCCCCTGTGAATATGAAAACTAACCTAGGCGTAATACCAATAATGTAGTCATTAAAAGAAACCTGCCGAAATACAGAGTAGCTATTATTCTACTATAGCTTGATTTTGACATAAGACCAAGAATAACCGAAAAATATTAAGGAAATATGAAAGAAATGCGAATGATGACTATTTTCTGACGTAGATTTATGTTATCATCAAATCCATGTTTCTCTTTAGGGGAGCATGCAGTGGATTCTAACATAGGGGGAATTATGAAAAAATTTCTAGCAGTCACCATGATGTTATTTTTTATTGTCGGTTTAGCTGCTTGTCAACAAAGCGACCAAACTAAAAAGCAATCAAATACTACGCCCAATTCTCATCAACAGCACTCTGTTGCTCCTTCTAACGAAACGCAAAAGAAAAATGAGAACAGATAGTTAGTAAGCTCTCAACTGATCTTTTTAAGAGAAAGTTTGCTTACTGCAAAGTTGATCAGGGAATCTAGGGATTTTTAAGAAATTCCCGATAAGGTTGGGAATTTCTTATTGTAGTAACCTATTTTTAAGTTCAGCGAAAATATCGTGAAGTGATAAATGTTCGATTTTATGGTGCCGACGTGTTTTGTATTCTATGGTTCCTTCATCCAAGCCTCGTTCGCTTACCACTAAGCGATGGGGTATGCCAATTAAATCCATATCAGCAAACATGACACCGGGTCGTTCTTTGCGATCATCCCAGAGTACATCATAACCTGCTTGCAATAACTCGTTATATAATTTTTCGCAGGCTTCGCGTAGGCGGTATGACTTGTGCATATTCATCGGGACTAATGCAATTAAAAAAGGTGCCATGGCCTCTGGCCAGATAATACCTCGCTCATCGTAATTCTGTTCGATGGCTGCGGCTACTGTCCGTGACACGCCAATACCATAGCATCCCATTTGCAAATAGCAATTTTTCCCTACTTTATCAATCACGGTAGCGTTCATTTTTCGGCTATATTTATCGCTGAGCTGAAAAACCTGTCCTACCTCAATGCCGCGCGTAAAATGAAGATGCCCTTTCCCATCGGGACTGAAATCGCCCTCAACCACATTGCGAATATCGGCAACCGTCTTTAGTACCACATCCCGATCCCAATTAACATTCATAAAATGAAAATTATCTTCATTTGCACCACAACAAAAATCAGCTAAATGAGCAGCGTCTCGATCTACGATATAAGGGATCGTAATATTTACAGGCCCTAAAGAGCTGAGACCAGAACCGATGATTTCTTTAATTTCTTCTTCACTCGCAAACACTAAAGGCGAAGTAACATCAGGCAAATGCTGTGCCTTCACCAGATTTAATTCGTGATCACCACGTAAAACAAGTGCGATAAAAGGCGATTCTTTTCCCTTAACAATTAATGTTTTTACACTTTTTTCAGGTATTGTCCGCACCGCGTCAGAAGTCGATATTTTTTTCATCTTAGCAACAGGTGCGGGACGTTTCCCTTCAGGAGCTTGTGCCGTTGCTTTTTCGATATTAGCAGCGTAATTGCTCCCGTCGCTATAGACGACAATATCTTCTCCCACATCCGCTAATATATGAAATTCATGTGAATAATCGCCACCGACGGTTCCGGTATCTGCCAACACCGCACGAAAATTTAATCCGAGGCGTGTAAATATTCGCACGTAAGCTTCATACATATTGTCATAGGCTAATCGCATTCCTTGTTCATCGAGATCAAAAGAATAAGCATCTTTCATTAAAAATTCTCTCGACCGCATCACACCAAAACGAGGACGAATTTCATCGCGAAATTTAGTCTGAATCTGATAAAGATTAATAGGGAGCTGTTTGTAACTGTGCAATTCCTGACGAGCAATATCTGTGACTACTTCTTCGTGTGTAGGACCAAAACAAAAATCATTTTTATGTCGATCTATAATTCTTAACAATTCTGCGCCATAAGCTTCCCATCGATTTGATTCTTTCCATAAACCAGCTGGTTGAACAATCGGCATTAATAATTCTATGGCACCACTGCGATTCATTTCTTCGCGCACAATGCTCTCCACTTTTCGCAGCACACGTAACCCGAGCGGTAACCACGTATACAAACCGCTTGCTAATTTACGCAACATGCCCGCGCGAATCATCAGCTGATGATTTACCAGCTCCGCATCAGTAGGCGTCTCTTTAACTGTGTCTAGAAAAACTGGGTGACTTTCATACACACTAAGATTCTAGCATATTTCAAATCAAACCGTTATACGAAAGGTCGTACTGACTGGGCTAAAAAACTAAATAGTTCTTGAGATAACGGTAGATATCAAAAAGCCTCATAACTAATGTTTATCAGTTTAAATTGTACAACCCAAACGACATCGATAACTACTATGCCTGTGTCATAAAGTCCAAAACCACACATAATACTCCAGCATATTTTCAAGTTGTCTCTCTCGTTTTCATTAAACATACGTAATTATGGGTACTAAACTTGTAGCCTATATATCAACGCTGTTATGAAAGATTGCAAAATAAAAGGATGGCATCCAAACCGGAATAAAGCTATAGCAAATATTTGGAAATAACCGACTATCTCCATAGGGATTTTGTAGTTATCTTCATACATTCAGCGGCGTTTTATTTAAAAGAATCCGAATTAATTGGCATCGGGGTAATAAATAAAATAAACTATCGAGGTAAAAAGCCAAATTGCTATGTCAATTTGAATAGAAAGAATCAAAATTTTTAACGGACTGGTCTTTTGTTTTAATGGCATACTCAAACCTCAAATATGAAATATGTGCCAAGCTTCGCTTGATCAGCTAAATTAACATCAAAAAAAGCTTCTGTTTTTGCTATTCATCCCATTTAAGTGTTCCTCCAGCTTGATATTCGATTACACGAGTCTCAAAGAAATTCTTTTCTTTTTTGAGATCCATCATTTCACTCATCCACGGAAAAGTATTTTTTGCGTCTGGAAATTGTTCACGCAACCCGATTTGAGCAAAACGTCGATTAGCAATATATTGTAAATAATGTTTAAACGTTGCTGCATTTAATCCTAAAATACCCCGTGGCATAGTATCTTTCGCGTATTGACATTCAAGTTCAACTCCTTCGAGAATCATTTTAATAACTTCGACTTGGAAGTCCTTAGTCCATAAATGAGGATTTTCAATTTTAATCTGATTAATCACATCGATACCAAAATTCACATGCATAGATTCATCACGCAAAATATATTGAAATTGTTCGGATGTTCCCGTCATTTTTCCACGACGACCCATTGAGAGAATTTGGGTAAACCCAACATAAAAAAAGCCCTTCAAAAACTACGTAAAAAGCAATCAAATCGCGTAATAAGCGATGATCATTTTTAAGTGTTCCCGTTTTGAAATCGGGATCAGCCAAACTGTTTGTAAAAGACAATGACCATATAGCTTTTTCAGAAACAGTTGGTAATTCTCGATACATATTGAATACTTCAGCTTCATCTAAGCCTAAACTTTCGATAATGTGCTGATAAGCATGAGTGTGTAAGGCTTCTTCGAAAGCTTGACGCAATAAATATTGGCGGCATTCGGGATTGGTAATATGTCGGTAAATAGCAAGCACTAAATTATTAGCTACCAATGAATCAGCTGTAGAAAAAACCCAGACTGCGTTTTATGATCATTCGTTCATCTGTGGTTAGTCCGTTGGGATCTTTCCATAAGGCGATATCAGCCGCCATGTTAATTTCGTTTGGCATCCAATGATTGGCACAACCAGATAAATATTTTTGCCAGGCCCATGTGTATTTAAACGGCACTAATTGATTGAGATCCGCACGGCAGTTGATGATCTTTTTGTCGTCGACTTGAATGCGAGCAGCACCCATTTCGGGTTGCTCCAAACCAGTAGCACCTCTTTGAGTCATACTGCTTTCCGACCTACTACCGTAATTTTTTTCATCTTTGATAACTTCGTTTTCCTTGAGAAATGTAGAAGCGGTTTCAGGTATTTTGTCTGAGGTTACATCGACTGCTGCAGTGCCATGATAATCTTCCCAACCTAATAAACTGCTGATTTTTTGGTAAGTCGACATGGTGATTCTCCTTTTTCGTTTAATTTATAAACCTTTAGGAAAGGTTATCTTTCTCAAATGTATATTCCCCTAAAAAATGTATTTTTTTAGCTGACACGACTCCTCCCCTGCGCCCTTAAATATAAAAGTACTGAAGATACGTAGACTTCAAAGGTTTCAACGGGCTGCTAGGAAGCAAGAGAAGTTTTTTCTCATTGACATGCTTCACAGTCAAGATCATCAATCGCACACACTTTTGCAGTGTGTTGTTCGGAAACTGCATTTAAAGTAGAATCGTGAATTGTCGCTTTTTCAGTACCTGTAGCACCCATACTGCGTAAATAATAAGTGGTTTTTAATCCACGCAACCATGCCATGCGATAAAGAACATCCAACTTTTTCCCAGATGGCTCTGCCATATATAAATTAAGAGATTGCGCCTGGTCGATCCATTTTTGTCGGCGTGATGCTGCTTCTACTAACCAGCGGGGCTCCACTTCAAAAGCGGTTGTATACAATTGTTTAAGTTCTACTGGGATGCGGTCAATTTTTTGCACACTACCATTATAATATTTAAGATCATGCGCCATCACATTGTCCCACAGATTACAGCTTTTCAGTTCTTTAACTAAATAAGGATTAATAATCGTGAATTCACCTGACAAATTCGATTTCACAAATAAATTCTGATAAGTTGGTTCGATCGATTGAGAAACACCGCAAATATTCGAAATGGTTGCAGTTGGCGCAATAGCCATGACGTTGGAATGACGCATTCCATGTGTTATTACCTGTTGTCGTAATGTATCCCAATCTAATGTCTGATCACTGTTTTGATCCAAATATTGTCCGCGACTTTGTTTCAGTAATTGAATTGAATCAATCGGTAAAATACCCTGGCTCCAAAAAGAACCTTCAAAGCTTTCATACCTTCCGCGTTCTTTCGCTAATTCCATCGAAGCCTGAATAGCATAATAGCTAATGGTTTCCATACTGTGATCAGCAAATTGTACAGCCGCTTCCGAAGCATAAGAAATTTTCCGCAAATACAGTGCATCTTGGAAACCCATTAAGCCAAGCCCAATCGGACGATGTTTAAGATTAGAATTATGCGCTTGAGGAACACTGTAATAATTAATGTCGATGACATTATCCAGCATACGAATAGCCGTTTTTATCGTGCGTGCTAATTTTTCTATGTCTAATTTTCCCTCTTTCATATGATTGACGAGATTAATACTGCCCAGATTGCAAGCTGCAATCTCGTCTCCGGATGTGTTCAGAGTGATTTCTGTACATAGGTTTGAGCTGTGAATAACGCCCACATGTTGTTGTGGAGATCGTAGATTACAAGCATCTTTGAAAGTAACCCAGGGATGGCCAGTTTCAAACAACATACTTAACATTTTTCTCCAGAGCGAAAGTGCTGAAATGGTTTTGGAGCGGACTTCGCCGCGATGTGCTTTTTCTTCATAAGTTACGTATGACTTTTCAAATGCTTTGCCAAAGCTATCATGCAATTTAGGTACTTCGTCAGGAGAAAATAAAGTCCACTCACCATTTTCAAAGACACGTTTCATAAATAAATCGGGAATCCAATTGGCGGTATTCATATCGTGTGTACGTCGACGATCATCGCCAGTATTTTTGCGTAGATCAAGAAATTCCTCTATGTCCATGTGCCATGTTTCTAGATAGGCACAAACGGCGCCTTTGCGTTTACCCCCTTGATTAACAGCGATGGCCGTTGCATCAGCAACGTTAAGGAACGGGACAACGCCTAATGATTTTCCATTCGTTCCCTTGATATAGGAGCCCATCGCTCTCACTGGTGTCCAGTCATTTCCCAAGCCACCTGCATACTTCGAAAGTAAAGCATTATCTTTTAGGGCACTGTAAATTCCATCTAAACTGTCTGGCACAGTCGTTAAAAAACAGCTCGAAAGCTGAGGGAACGTGGTGCCTGAATTGAATAACGTTGGTGTTGAACTCATGAAATCGAAAGAAGAAAGCACATCATAGAACTCAATAGCTCGTTCGGTACGCGCTTCTCCCTCGCTTTGCGCTAATCCCATGGCAACACGCATGAAAAAACTTGCGGTAGCTCAATACGAACTTGTTTTTGATGAATAAAATACCGATCATAGAGCGTTTGTAAACTAAGATAGGTAAGTTGTTGATCTCGCTCAGGTTTTAACATTGACGCCAAACGATCTAAATCGAAGATTCTTAGATTAAGATGTAAACGTTCGGTTTTGATGCCCTGCTGAATGAAAGCTCTAAATGCGGCTGGATAATAGCGTTCAATATTTTCGTGCATTAAATCATGCGCGATATAGAGGCCGCGCAACACTTCGCTGTATAAATCATATAACAGTAAACGTGCCGTGACGTACGTATAATTGGGTTCGTTTTCTATTAGTGTCCGCGCAGTCATTACAAGAGCTTTGTAAACATCTTTCAATGCAATACCGTCAAATAAATTATGGGTGGTCGCATTGAGAATTTTAGAAACATCGACATCATCTAAATTATTGCAGGCGGACTGAATGATATCCGCCATCCAAGTTTTTTCCAGGGGAATTCTATTGCCAGAATCAAGCGTGATATAAATGTCGGTACGTGGTGGCTCAATTGCTTCTTGTGCTTCACGTTGTTTGCGACGCTCTTCCCGATATAATACGTAAGCTCGTGCGACTTTCTGTAAGCCAGCATACATCAGTGCGAGCTCTACTTTATCTTGGATAGCTTCGATATGAACGTTCCCACCTGCCGGGCAGCGCTTGTAAAATAAATCGGTAATCTGATGGGTAAGGCGCGAGACAATTTCTTCCACTCGACTAGAATTTTGTGCTGTTTCTCCTTCCACTGCTAAGAAAGCTTGTTTTATTGCATTAGCAATATGAGTATCGATATATTTTACTACGCGACCATCTCGCTTAATCACACGCAATTGACCTGGTTGGGCAGTAGTACACACATCAATATCGTGAATGTCGATATTGTATGAAGCTCTTCGTTTTGTGTTTTTTATTTCCATGCGGCCTCTCCTGACAAATAAAACGGATTATAGTAGTAGTCGGTATTTGTCTGAGAACCAAATTGGTCTGCCAGCGCTCCCGATTGATTCAATCCATTGAATCTCAATATATAGGTATTCTTTCCTTGTTGGACACAACATAGTGTGTTTTAGTATGAATTGCAAGTAGAGTAACATGTGTACAAGATGTGGATAACATACTCTCATAGTGGGTTCCCCGAATAGTAGACAAATAGAACCAATAGTGCATCATCCGCTTCGTCGTAGCTTGATCTTTTCTCTCAAGCCCTGTTCAGCTTCCTATGGGTTCGGGCAAGGGTCTGAATGAAGACCTGGAGTCTGCTATTTAATATTGAAACAATGAGTTAAGATAGTAAACGGTGCAATCATTGGAAAATACGAATTCTGATCGGGCATTCATATAGTTATTGTGTAGTCATTGTAAACTAACAAGGGAACTGTTTTTAGGATGTCAGATAAAGCAACCTAATATGTGGGAATTTCCTTAATGGGTCCGACCTTCCTGAGAAACCATCACTCGGGAGCTAGTTGAAGAGATTTTGGATTAAAAAGCTTTAACACATTATTTTTCTCCGACAGATACGTTGTTGGCTGAATTATAGTCTTCCAAAAAGTTGGTCGTTGATTAATTAAGTTGCCATTATTTAAGCAGAATTTAAGCAGAAGCAAAAATGGTTTTTATTATGCAGTGGTAGGGATGATAGCTATATCCCTTTAAATCATTTAGAGAAGCCAGAATTTAAAAGCCAGCAGTTTGAGTAGATTATTCGTATCTGAAAACATGTAGGCAAACTCAAATGCGACGTTTACCAAACATAATCATAAGAGTTTGCGGGAGACCTTTCGATAATGTTGAAAATTCTTCGCCAAATCACTCAAGAAGTCAATGCAGCTCTGAGTTTGGAGGAAGCGCTGTCGCTCGTTGTTAAGCGACTTTGCGAAAAATTACCTGCCGATGCCTGCAGTATTTTTATTTGTGATGATGTGCATGGCGAATATGTATTAATGGCAACACAAGGACTGAATGTCAAACAAGTGGGAAAGGCGAGATTGAAATTTGGAGAAGGACTAATTGGACTGATTGGGGAGCGTGAGGAACCAATTAATTTAGCAGACGCGCCGTTGCATCTTAGTTATAAACATCGTGCTGAATTGGGAGAAGAAGAGTTTCATGGATTTTTAGGAATTCCTATTATCGAACAAGGGGAATTGTTAGGAATATTAATAGTTCAGCAGTGTGAGAGTCATAATTTTGCTGAGGAAGAAGAAGCATTTTGTGTGACTTTAGCAATTCATTTAGCTGCAGAAATTGCTCATGCGCGCGCCAAGGGGGCATTAGAACAACTCAGCGGACAAAAACGACGACGCAAAAAAACGGAGACGGTTTTATCGGGTGTACCTAGCTCTTCAGGAGTTGCGATCGGTATAGCTATGATTGTTTATCCGCCAGCCGATTTAGACGCAGTTCCCGATCAGGAAATTACTAATATTAGTGCCGAGATTTCGGATTTTGAAACGGCGCTTGCTGCTGCACGTGATGAAATTCATACGTTGCGGATGCGTGCAAAAAGTTCTTTAAGCGTGGCGGAGAATGCATTGTTTGATGCTTATCTTCGTCTTTTAGATAGTCGAACGTTTGTTAACGAAGTTATTGCTGAAATTAAAAATGGTCAATGGGCACAGGGTGCATTAAAACACGTTATAAAAAAACAGGTGTTGCATTTTGAATCTTTAGAAGATCCTTATTTGCGCGAACGGGCAGCTGATTTTCGTGATTTAGGTCGACGTGTTCTAGCTCATTTGCAACTTAGTAAGCAAGAAGAACTAGAATATCCTAAAAATATGATTTTAGTGAGCGAAGAAGTAACGGCAACGTCGCTGATTGAAGTTCCTCTAGAGCGTTTACGCGGAGTAATATCGGGAACAGGGTCGAGTAATTCGCATGTAGCCATTTTAGCGCGCGCATTGGGTTTGCCGGCAGTGATGGGTGTGCGTGGAACTCCTCTTTTTAAATTATCAAATCAGGAATTAATCGTTGATGGCTATAACGGTCAAATTTATCTTTCCCCTTCTTTAGAAATCAAAAGGGAATTTAAGGTACTGGCTGAAGAAGAGCAACAACTCGACGAAGAATTGCAAACATTGCGTGATTTACCAGCAGAAACAATGGATGGGCATGCATTGGCATTATATGTAAATGCCGGTCTTGCTATTGAAGGAGGATTATCACTAAGTGTTGGGGCTGAAGGCGTTGGTTTATATCGCACAGAAATGCCATTTATGATTCGTGAACGCTTTCCTAGTGAAGAAGAGCAACGTATTATGTACCGTCAGCTGCTCAATACTTTCGCACCACGTCCCGTGATTATGCGCACATTAGATATCGGTGGTGATAAAGCGTTACCTTATTTTTCAGTAAAAGAAGACAATCCTTTTTTGGGATGGCGGGGTATTAGGGTTACTTTAGATCATCCTGAAATTTTCTTGCAGCAAGTACGTGCGATGTTACATGCAAGTGAGGGGCTAAATAATTTATCTTTGTTATTACCAATGATCACGTCAGTCAACGAAGTCGAGACAGCACTTCGTATGATTAATCAGGCGCATGATGAATTAATCGAAGAAGGAGTAGGTGTTGAGTTGCCTTCGCTTGGGTTAATGATTGAAGTTCCTGCAGCGGTTTATCAAGCTTATGAATTAGCGAGGCGAGTGGATTTTTTATCGGTGGGAAGTAATGATTTAATTCAGTATTTACTAGCAGTTGATCGCAATAATCCGCGGGTATCTAACCTTTATGACGGGTTACACCCGGCTGTTTTGCAGGCTTTAAAGTTAGTGGTAAAAGCGGGGCATAAAGCGGGGAAGCCGGTTAGCCTTTGTGGAGAGATGGCTGGAGATCCGTTGGCGGTTGTTTTGTTATTAGCAATGGGATTTGATATGTTGAGTATGAGTGCGCGGATTTTGCCACGCATTAAATGGGTGATTCGTAATTTCTCGATGAAAAAAGCGAAAGAGTTGCTGGAAGAGATGTTGAAAATGGATGACCCTAAAGATATTCGTTTACATCTAGAAAATGCACTTGAAAAAGCTGGATTAGGTGGATTAATTCGCGCCGGTCGCTAAAGGGTTAAAAAAATAGCAATCTTAATTATTCTGTGTTTTGCGCTGCAGTTGAAGATTGGCCTTCTGTCGCCCCATTTTTATGAATCAGAGACAAAACAGGCCTTTTGCTTAGGTCATATTTCAATAATTTCTTCAAATATTTCAAAATAAGGAAGTAGAGCTGTTGCAGAAATAAGTTTTATAAATTCTGATCAGGAAGCATTTTCTAAAATAAATTTCTTACTAAATAAATTTCTTACTATTTGATAAATGATAAAAATGGAAAATTTCTGGTCATTAATAACTACTATCCTTGATTTCGATCGTTTACGTGATGCAGTTTTCTCTCTAAATAAAGGAACCAATTTTAACTGTAGCAATAATTATTTTAATCCACGTGCCTTTAAGTAGATAATATTCATAACCTATTCTTTAAAGTATATTTCCTAATCAGCATGATTCCCTATAAATAGTCGTTAAGCGTTAACTGATTTGTGGAAAGGATGTTGTTGTTTCTATAAGAATACCTATTTAATTAGGTATAAATAGAGAGTGCAATTAAAACAATCAGCGTTTTACAGCATTTTGTTTGCAACAACTTTCTATCGTTTTAATATTCGGAACTCATATAAAGAAAATACGTTCCGCCGATGATTGCTCGCCAAAATGCTTGATCCAGGGTGCACTAATGTTATCAGTAAATTTTTCTTCTTCTCCTATTGGGGAAAGGAATGCTCCTATAAATAGGGTATTGCGGTAGTAAATAAAAAGTGTTTAAGGTACACGTTAGAATTTAAACAGAACTACATGATCATTGCCCTATTTTCTGTTAAGTGCCAAATTGAAAAATCAAATGCAATTTGATGTTGTAGTGCCAATGTACTTATTCGCTTCTTCTAAGTGGGGCTGTATTAAGTTGCGAAAACGGATGGTCGATATAATTCAGCAGAAAAATTTGCTTTTACGGTTCCAGATCATACTTCCTAACGCGTACCTTGCCTCAGGTCAGGAACAAAACACCTTGTCCACCCAAGATATTGTCTCTTGGGTGGATATTAAAAGTACTTATAGTCGTCTTATCGTTCTCCGTACCGCACTATTTGTAACTCGCACCTATTTTGGCATGAGTAATGAATCTTTCAACCGTGCTTTTAAAGAGAACAATTCGTTATGCTGAATGAAATGTCTAGCTTTACAGAGGAACCATATGCTAGCTGATTTAGGCGAACGAAGCGATCTCTATTTTTTCTCATTTATCTTCTATATACTTTCGCACATGATTGATTATCCGCAAATTGATCCGATCGCTTTCCGGTTTGGACCTATTAAAGTCCATTGGTATGGCCTTATGTATTTTGTTGGATTTACGATGGCGTGGTTTCTTAGTTTATGTCGGATGCGACAGTCGAATCAAAAATGGACTTCGCAGCAGGTAGGAGATCTAGTGTTTTATTGTATGTTGGGAATCATTGTTGGTGGGCGTTTTGGATATATGCTTTTTTATGATTTCTCCGATTTTATAGCAAATCCGGTGATAGTTTTTCAAGTGTGGTGCGGAGGTATGTCGTTTCATGGTGGGTTGATTGGGGTGGCTGTAGCCGCTTGGATTTTTAGCCGGCGTACGGGAAAACATTGGATAGATATAGCTGACTTTATAGTTCCATTGGTACCTCTGGGCCTAGCCGCTGGGCGCATTGGAAATTTTATCAATGGGGAATTATGGGGACGGGTGACAAAGGTGCCTTGGGGGATGGTGTTTCCAGAGGGCGGGCCCTTGCCGCGTCATCCTTCTCAGATTTATGAATTTTTACTGGAAGGCATACTTCTGTTTATTATTGTATGGTGGTTTTCTTCTAAGATTCGACCACGGCTTGCGGTAGTGGGTTTATTTTCCCTGTGTTATGGGATATTTCGCTTTACGGCGGAATTTTTTCGACAACCAGATCAACAGCTAGGGTTTGTAGCATGGGGTTGGCTCACTCGGGGACAAGAATTATCATTACCAATGATTATTGGTGGTGCCTTTATGCTATGGTGGGCGTATCAAGGCAAGGAACGTTAGAATATTTAAACAATTTTGATTCTGATTTTTGTTGGTTCACCAAGCGAATCGCCATACCACTTATTATGGTAGTAGGAATTTAGGTGCCAGTATCTTGTTGCTTTAGTTGATTGATTAACGAAGATGATGATAGCAAAATGGTATATGCTGCCATTAAATGTACTTTCTGAATTCAGTTGGTAGCTAAGTTTAGATGAAACAATATCTCGAATTTTTAAATTTTATTCTTAACTACGGAGTCGATAAGACCGATCGAACGGGTACGGGCACACTTAGCGTGTTTAGCTATGAAATGCGATTTAATTTACGAGATGGATTTCCGTTGATGACCACTAAAAAATCCATCTGAAGAGCATGATTTATGAATTACTTTGGTTTTTGAGGGGCGATACGAATATTCGTTATTTACATAATCATGGTGTGACTATTTGGGATGAGTGGGCTGATAAAAAAGGTGACTTAGGTCCTATTTATGGGAAACAGTGGCGTCACTGGGAGTGTGTTGACGGACGTGTTATTGATCAACTGCAGGAATTGATTCAGAACATAAAAGCGAATCCGGATTCTCGACGATTAATTGTCAATGCATGGAATGTTGGTGAGCTGGATCAAATGGCATTGCCGCCTTGCCATCTGCTTTTTCAATTTTACGTCGTAAATGGTTTGCTTTCTTGTAAATTGACTCAACGTTCAGCTGACGCATTTTTAGGCGTGCCTTTTAATATCACTTCTTATTCGTTATTAACGCATATGATTGCTCAACAGTGCGATTTGGATGTAGGTGAATTTATTTGGTCTGGGGGAGATTGTCACATTTATAATGACCACCAAACTCAAGTTAAAGAACAATTATCTAGACAGCCCTGTCAATTACCCCAATTAATCATCAAGCGAAAACCTGCGTCATTATTCAATTACGATTTTTCAGATTTTGAGATAATTGGTTATAACCACCATCCGCCAATTAAGGCTCCTGTGGCAGTTTAACTTGAATTAAAAACTAAACCCATACTATTTCTCCTTTAAAGGATTGATTTTTAATTTTATTTAATTTTCTGCTGTAGGATTTCCTTTAACGTTAAAGGAAATTTCCATAGTTTTTCAGTCAGATTTTGAATTGGCGTGCAATCCTTGGAGCATTAATAAAGCTTCATATAATTGATAGTCCTTTTTCGCTAGTCGTAGTTGTATGTGTAACAATTTTTTTCTTCTTCTATTTTTATCCCGTTTTTTTCGATAGTATGTCGTTCAGCAAATGATTTTGGAAATTTGCTTCATCGACAGTTAAACCAAGCTCAACGGGTTGCACTTTGAGCTCTGGTACAGTGACATTCGGAATAATGCCCTGTGCCTGGATTTCGCGACCTGCAGGTGTGTAATACAAGGCCGTGGTTAATTTAATAGCCTCGTTATTGCCAATTGGCAACACCGTTTGTACCGATCCTTTTCCAAAGCTGGGAGTACCAATGATAATCGCGCGTTTATAATCCTGTAAGGCGCCCGCTACAATTTCCGATGCAGAAGCAGAGCCGCTATTAATGAGGACTACCATCGGTGTGTTAGGAATCACGTCACTACCGCTAGCTTTAATACGAATATCAGCACCTGGTACTCGACCCTTGGTGTACACAATATAATCTTGATATTTATGTGTTTTGTCGGCATTTAGAAAACTGTCAGCTACTTCGGCGCCCACGTTCAATAATCCACCTGGATTATTACGTAAGTCTAGTACCAGTCCATTCAGATGCCCATCCGCTTCTTTTTCAGTTGATCAATGGCGCTGCGAAGTTGTTTTTTTACAGGCCCCTGGAAGAAAGTAATACGAATATATCCATACCCTGGCTCGAGCATTTTGCTCTTCACGCTGATCAAGTGAATAGGTTCGCGCTTAATATTAAAAATCAGCGGCTTATTAATTCCTGTTCTCAGTATGGTTAGCTTAAGCATTGTATCCTTCCTACCTTTAATGCGACTCACGGCTTCAGGAAGACTTATATTCTGAATCAATTGATCATTTATTTTAATTATGTAATCATTAGGTTTTATGCCTGTACAAGCAGCAGGAGAGCCATCTAATGGACTGATGACTTTTAAAATTCCATCTTTGGATATGGTAAGTTCGACACCCACACCGATAAATTCTCCGGAAATTGTGGTTTTTAGTTCTTTTAAGTCATTAGCATCGAGATAACTTGAATGTGGATCAAGGCTGGAAATCATGTCACTAATGGCATCGTTAAATAGTTTTTCGTTGCTGACATTCTTGATATAGTAGTGGTGAATCAACGCAATGGCCGTCACAAATCGTTGCACATCTTTTTTGGCAGTTGGTTATCTTGCATGTTAATTTGCACAGGTACTAGTAAGTTCAATACAGCATGATCGGAAATCGCCAGTATAACGGTGAAACCCAGATTCGCTATAACAGCCGCAGTTGTTGTTACTATCTTTTTCATTATATCTCGTAAATTCATTTACCCTTTCTCCTCATACACCATTTCGATGTATTCAGCGGCTAGTATCGTGCGAATTACAAAGTTAAGAGCCGGTTTCTTGTGCCGCTTCTTCACAATATAGACCACCACAATTCAGTCATCTTTTACCTTCATCGCATTTTAAATTGTGATTACATCCATAAACAATGTCATATAATCATGTCCATGACTGATAATCAATAACCCGTATCTAGCCATTTAGCGAAGCCTGCCTTGCCACTTACAACAACCCCGTGGACAACCCCGTGGACAACCCCGTGGACAACCCCGTGGACAGGTGCTCTTTGTATTGCGGTGAATGCCGTGTAATTCCGTGTTCCTATTTGGGCTAGCTTTAATTCATAAGAGTGCTCAAATTGATGGCGCTAGGCGCTAGGCGCTATACCTGAGAATAGGCTATATGGGATTACAGTGAGGAATTCTGAATGAAGTTTAGAAAAATTCTGTTTGTTTCGGTTTCAGCGCGGCTTCATTCTAGGTGCATTAGAGGAATTACTCGAATGCACGTTTATTATCGAGAAGTTTGGTGAGGCATTAGCTTTTAGTTTGAATTTCTTGGTTGAGATTTGTAAGCAATAGTTTGCATTTCTATTTTCATTTAATTAGTTTGCAATTCTGACAAGTTAGTTTGGAGATCGTCAGTGGGGCAACTAAGGTAATAATATAAAAAGACGGAAAATTCTAAAATCGTTATCGCTTTAGCTCAGAATAAGTTTCAGATCTAATTTGTTCCATTGGTATATTTGTAAGCTGTTATTTTTTTTGATAGGCTAGCTGAAATTTTTCTTAAAGTGACTTTGTTCAAGTTTTCTAAAGCTTTCGGATCTGTGGACCCAGCGGAAGGCTTATGTTAGCAGACTTAAGTTTTGAAAAGCCTAAGTGAAAAAGGTCCTCAATTTTATTTCAAAGTAATCAAATTGCGCCCTGTCATTTCAGCGGGCTTTTCCAATCCCATAAGATAAAGCAAAATTGGTGCTACATCATCCAACGAACCTGTGCTTTTTTGGAATTGCGCTCGCCTACCTACGTAGATTAATGGAACCGGATTGTTGGTGTGTGTTGTGTGAGGTTGATTAGTTTTTTCATCAAACATTTTTTCTACATTCCCATGATCGGCCGTAATTAGCACTTCACCGCCGACGGATTGAAGCGCTGTGATAACTCGTTTCAGACTGTGATCAATGGTCTGAATAGCAGCTTTTGCAGCTGATTCATTACCCGTATGACCAACCATATCCGGATTAGCAAAATTACAGACGATTAGATCATAATTTTTACCCTTAATAATTTCTACCAATTTATCAGTCAATTCAACAGCACTCATTTCCGGTTTAAGATCGTAGGTAGTGACTTTTGGTGAGGGAATTAACAAGCGATCTTCGCCAGGGAAAGGCTCCTCCTTTCCACCATTAAAAAAATAAGTGACGTGGGCATATTTTTCTGTTTCTGCAATACGCAGTTGACGATAACCAAGCGTTGATAAATATTCGCCAAGGGTATTATTTAAATTCAGGGGGGAAGGCAACAGCGGTGTCTATGCTCTTCGAATATGCTGTGAGTGTTACTAAACAAGCTAAATCGGGTAGGATATTTCTATTAAAGGCAATAAAATCTTTATCGGTTAAGGCATGTGTCAATTGTCGGGCACGATCCGCACGGAAGTTCATAAAAATGACAGCATCACCATCTTGGATTTTGGTGGATATTTCACTTTCATAGTGAATACTAGTTGGTTCTATAAATTCATCTGTCTCATCATGTTTATAGGCCAACGCCAGCGCTTCTTTTGCCGTTGCGGCATGATGTTTAGCAGTCCCCTGCGTTAATAAATTATAAGCTTTTTCCGTCCGATCCCAACGTCTATCGCGGTCCATGGCATAATAGCGGCCAATTAGAGATGCTATTTTTCCATGGCCATATTTAGTATATTGATGCTGAATCTTTTTAATTGATTCCAAAGCGGATTTCGGAGGGGTATCTCGTCCATCCAGGATAGCATGTAAGTAATTTTTTTAATCCCCTGTCGGTAAACTAACTCAATAATTGCGGCAATTTGATTATCATGGCTGTGTACACCGCCTGGTGATAATAATCCGATAATGTGCACAGTTTTATTATTTTCTCTAGCTTTCTTAATAGCATTAATTAAGACGGGATTTTTATAAAAATCACCGTTTGCAATAGCCATATCAATGCGCGTTAAATCTTGTGGCACTTTTCGTCCTGAGCCAATATGAAGATGTCCTACTTCAGAATTACCCATTTGTCCGTCCGGCAGGCCTACTACCTCACCGGAGGCTCCAAGTGAAATATGGGGATAATGCGATACCAAATCATCCCACATTGGTGTATCAGCTAATTTAATAGCATTGTGCAATGCTTCTTCGCTCTCCCCGAATCCGTCAAGAATGATAAGTACCATTGGTTTGGAATGAATTTTTTGGTTGGTTTTAGTCATTATAGTGTCTTGATAATTTGCTGTATTTAAGGTCATGCATTTAGATCAATTCCTAAATAAAATTGAGGAACCTATCTTACTATGCTTTTATTCAGTTTTATATTTTAATTACTTTATTTTTAAGAATTGCAACGAGAGGTTTAGCTTCTAATGTTGCATCGTTAAGAGAAATTGATGGAGTTATACAATCTTTTAAAGAATTGTAAGAAAATGCAATTATTTCAATTTCATCACAGTTTAATCTTAAGGAGCATGTTTATTGAATCACGGGCGAAGTTTCCCCTACAAAGAACTGTGATCGCTCTTTGCAGCAGCTATTGAAATGGTTAAATCGCTAAAATTTGTTCAGTGATTTTCTCAATATGGTAGAGTTTCACATTTTTAGCTAGGCTATTATTAACGAGTTACAGTGAAGAGCTTCCTCAGAAAAAACTTAAAAATGCTTTTTTTATTCTGACTAATCATATGCATTGTCTATCAAAATAAGCAAGATGCTTTCAGAAAGAAAAATTATTGTAACTGATTGAGCTATGATGTTTTAAATATAAAATTCTTCAAGTATTCCGAAGGGGTTTTTACAAACTAAAATAAGACTAATACTTACAATTCATACTCAGATTTACAACTTGAAGCACGGATTTAGGAAGAAGAATGAATTCCTTAATGAATAAAAAATAAAACGATTGTAGTTTGTCAAACTACTTAAATACGGTTTTTCCTAGAGATTCGTATTCTGGGTATTGGAGGACGATAACAGATTGGATTGTTTATTTATTACAGCCAAAGTTGTCGCTGGTGTTTCTATTCTGTTAGAAAGTACGAAAATTTATTTATTTTTTATTTCTGAAATAATAGCTCAAATTAGGGATATATTTTATGAAAAAAATTAGAAAAATTATATGTGAGGGGCACTACTGAGTTTTTTGAAAAAGCTAATCATGAAAAGCTAATCATTCAGCACTCCGTTATCTTTAAATTAATTCTGCGATTCGAGAGATTACTGCGGGATTACTTATGATTAACATGATGTATTAACTGAAAAATCAAACAGAGCTCCCTTAGCATCAGATATATACTTGCTCGCCTCGAGTAATTTTGAGATATGACTTTCAACTATCGTAACAGATCTTGATAAGTTAAAGAAATTGCTGACGAATTGCTGTATTTTTTTAGTCCAGCAGAGCATTTTGAATTCTAAAAATATAATGTTGTAAGAGCTTTTTCAAAATTGTTAAAACAATAATCTCATCAGACTACTAGAGAGTTGAAGAGTTTAACCATGGAATATCATCTCTAAGCTGTTCGAAAAAAATTTTTAAGAAGATGGGGATTTCATTTTCAAGATTTCCATTGTCTGGATAAGATTTGTCTCTCGATTTTAAATTTAAGAATAAATATGATAGAGAATAAGGGAATTTTTTATACGCAGAGCACAACAGTAATTGAAAAGCTATGCATTATAGATTTAAGGGTTAAGCAAGACGAAGTCATGCAATCTTCTTTGTTCAAATTTTTAGAGTAGTCTGATAAGAAACTGGGAACTAGAAAGATACTCTCCTTTATCAGGCGTACCAAGCGACCGCCAAACAGTTGAGTTCAAATAGAAAAATGAATAGGATTTTTATATTGGAAACAATGAGAAAGAGTAATTTCCTTATCGTTTGATTTTCAAGATAAAGCTATTATTTACTTCGAGAGACTAATTAAAAGACCTTCATCGGCGTTAACTTCGTCTGCATTTTCGTTGTGATAATGAAAAACAATGGGCTTGGTAAGATTGCTGTGCGCTCTCCAATAACAAGAAAAGAAGTAATTTCCTTGAATTTTGATATTGGGAATTTTTTATGTCTTTGATGAACCTTGATCGGAATAGTTAGCATACCGTAAACTTCCAAATAGAAATTTACTAAACGATAAAACTACAGAGCGAATTCAAAAGATAGTTACCTCAGACTTAAAGTATCACCAGAGGAAATAGCTTTTTCCAATTTTCTTATTTATTTCAAATAGTTCAACGAGAAACCCTACTTTTAAGAACAGTTATAGCGTACAATATAACCCTTACATAAAAGAAATTATGGGTGATTTGGATACAGAAGAAATTACATTATTGAAAATCCTAATCATTATTATTCACTCGCCTGTCCTCACTATCATGAATCATTTGTAGGACATCTTAAAAGTTATCCATTATTTCAATATATTGAATGGTTTTCCTCTTTAGTCAAATCAATAACTATATTTCCGAGAATTTATCCTTGGATACTCAAGTTTACTGCGCTAATTCAACACAGTTTATGTTTATAACTAGGGGGTAGTCCTTTTCAAAAATTACTACTGATAAAATCAGCAAGCAGGGTTCGCCATTTAGTTATGTTAATGGTGCGATGAGTAAGATATATATTAAATTTTTAGTGAAAATTATTGATATTAAATTTATTTTTTCTTTTAATTTAGATCCTTCACGCGATATAACACCAGAGCTGAAAAATTGCTGATCAAAGAAGTTCTTTATTTCCGCAATTAAAAAAAATGATTAAGCTGTTACTTAAATGTAGCAGAATGCAATTCTATTCAAAAATCATTTTATGCTTTTTATTGGTAAATTATTTTCGGTATGCTAAAGTGATCCGAAAATCAGCAGTGTTGGCGTCATAAGATTAGGTTGCTAAGTGTGGTCTATAAAATAAAACTGCTGGACTTTACAGAAGATACATTAGTTAGTCCTCAGAAGGACGACTAGATTAAAGTTTTTTCAGAAACGAGAAGGAATAAAGAAAGAACAGCTGAGATAGAATAAGCTGAGAAGCATCGAGGTTATTGGGTAGTCGATTTAAACGAGGAGCTCAGACAAAGAAAAATCCTCAGGATCCTTTTTAAATTAAGTTTCATAGATTTCAGTTAAATGCAGATCAAAAAACAAGCAGCTTATGGTGCGTGGCAATCTCCAATTAGTGCTAGCTTAGCAGCATCTTCATCTCGAGTTTTAATGGAGGTTGAATCGAGTAGCAATAATATTTATTGGTTGGAACGTTGTCCTGAAAAAGCAGGACGCCAAGTTATTATGTGTTTATCTTCAGCAGGAGATATTCAAGCGGTTACGCCTTCTGGTTTTAGCGCACGAACACGGGTACACGAATATGGGGGTGGTAATTATGTCATTCATCAAGATGTTATTTATTTCTCTAATGATACAGACCAACGTTGGTATCGCCAAAATATAGGTGAAGAAGACCCACAGCCGCTTACCCCCGTACCAGAGAAGACGGCAGCACTACGTTATGCAGATGGTGTAGTCACTCACAATGGAAGATGGTTAATAGTAGTTCGAGAATCACACGGAAAATCCGTTGAGAATGAGCTCGTTGCGATTGCTACTGACGGAAGCCAGAGAATAAAAGTATTGACACGAGGATATGATTTTTATGCGGCACCACGATTGAATCAAATAGGAAACCGAATCGCTTGGATTTGCTGGAATCATCCTAAAATGCCTTGGGACGGGACTGAGCTTTGGTTAGCTGATTTAACGCCGACTCTCGAATTAATCAATGCCAATAAAATTACAGGCAGTGTCGACGAATTCGCCTCCCAGCCTTCCTTTAATCACGATGGAAAACTTTATTTTGTTTCTGATAAAAGTGGATTTGGAAATATTTATTGTTATGACAACGAAAGACTCAAATTAATTTGTTCGATGGATGCTGATTGCGATTATCCCCAATGGGTTTTTAAAATCAAAACGTATGATTTCCTTCATAGTAATCAAATCGTAGTTATTGTGACAAAAAAGGGGAGCAAACGCTTGGCTTAATTAAAGAGGGCCGCTATTCCGCATTTAATTTACCTTTCACTGATTTTATACCCACGTTAGCGATTCAAAGTAATAAGATCCTTTTTATTGGTGCTAGTTACGATCGATTTCCCACTCTAGCATGCTATGATTTAAAAGATAAACAATTTGCTATTTTGTACGAAAGTGCTTTTCTAACAATCGATAAAAAATATTTTTCTACTCCACAAGCAATTGAATTTTCAACCGATAATGGAAAAACGGCGCATGGTTTTTATTACGCACCACACAACGACAGCTATATGACTCCGAAAAATGAAAAGCCACCTCTGATTGTTATCAGCCACGGAGGCCCTACCAGTGCCTCCTCAACAGCACTTAATTTAAAAAATCAATTTTGGACTAGTCGTGGATTTGCTGTTTTGGATGTAAATTATGGTGGGAGCACGGGTTATGGAAAAGCTTATCGTGAGCGTTTAAAAAAAAGTGGGGGTAGTCGATGTTGCTGATTGCGTCAATGGGGCAAAGTTTTTGGTAAGAGAAAGGAAAGTAGATTCAAAACGATTAATTATTCGCGGTAGCAGTGCAGGTGGTTATACTGCCTTATGCGCCTTAATTTTTTATGACGTATTCTCTATCGGATCTAGTTATTTTGGTATTGTAGATTTGGAAGATTTTATGGACAATACTCACAAATTTGAATCACGATATTTAGAGACTTTAGTGGGTAAATATCCAGAAGAAAAAGCACTTTATAAAGCACGATCACCGATTCATTATACAGATCGCTTGGTGTGTCCGATTATCCTTTTACATGGCTTGGAAGATCAGCTCGTACCACCTTCTCAGTCAGAAATTATGGTTACAGAGATAAATAAAAAAGGATTGCCTTATTCTTATCTAACATTTGAACATGAACAACACGGTTTTCGTGATGTAGAAACGATTAAAGCGGCGCTTGAATCAGAGTTATACTTTTTTAGTCAGTTTTTCGATTTTAAACCTGCAGATGTTTTATTACCAATAAAAATAGAAAATTTTAATGAATAAGCAGGTTACATTTATGATGAAAGTTAATTTTATCGGTGCAGGGAAACTTGGGAAAAATATTGCTAAGCAAATAGCAATTAATAAAGCTGCGATGATTCAGGGAATCTGCAATGCACGAAGTGGTATTGACGCTGTCAATTTTATTGGGCAGGGAAAGAGTTATAAAAATATTAATGCGTTACCACCCGCTGATTTGACTTTTATCACAACTCCGGACGATGATATTCAAACTTGCTGTGAAAAATTAGCCAAGAGCAACAATCTTAGAAAAAGAAGCATTGTAGTGCATTGCAGTGGAGCGTTGACATCGGATCAACTCATCTCAGTGAAAAAAAGAACTGTTCTGTAGCGAGCGCACATCCTCTGCGAAGTTTTATTGAAGAGAATACTCTTCAGTCAGGAAATGCTTATTGTGCCATCGAAGGTGATCAAAACGCCGTTGAGACATTAACTCAGCTTTTTAGCACAATAGGTTATTTAGTATATCCCGTTGACCGAAGTAAAAAAATCATCTACCATGCCGCTGGCATTTTTGCTTCTAATTATTTAGTCACGTTGTTTAAAAGTGCATTATCCTGCTTAAAAGAAGCAGATATAGAAGATAGTACTGCAGTAAAAATGACCATGAATCTCATGAAAAATACTTTGGAAAACATCGAGGTTACACAATCGGCAGAAAAATCTTTAACCGGCCCGATCAAACGAGGTGATCTTAATACAATTAGTGAACATTTGCGTGTACTGTCAAAAATAGAACTTTCTGAGCTTTATAAAAAATTAGGGTTAGTAACTCTAAACATTGCTAATTTGTCAACTCTTCAGAAAGAGAAAATGAAAAAAGCATTGTCAATCCTTTCTTAGTCTTCCTTAAAATACGCTATTTTTGTTTTTTCGATATTGATTCAACCAGTGAAGAGTTTTCTATACAAACATAGTTCCAATGGCTAGCTAGACAATCGGAGAGGGATAGGGGGTTGCTGCAAAGAATTTCGTTAAATACGCGGAGGAGGAGGACCCCCCTGGCGCGCTGCCGGGAGAGTATTTAGTTATCCATTGAATCGGCCTTCAGGGTTTCATAAAATGATATATCTATCAGGAGTCCACCGTGGGTATCCAGAGATAATTTCTGTATAAACTTAATTTATCGTCACAAATTTTCAATCCAATATTTCAAATTTTGTTGCTATTGCTTTGATGGTAGATAATTTTTTAGAAAATTGTTTCTCCGTATTTTAAATTAGCAACGATATAGATGGGAAACATTGAATTCAAAAAAGATCATGTCCTTAATATTTCTCCCCAATTGCTCACTCTTTTATAATTTCTATTAAGAGAAGGTTTTTAAATTTGGTTGACTAATTTTACATTTGGCTGATAGCAAAGATAATGGACACAGGAAAGATATGAAAAAACCCATTTTCATTTGAGTGTCTTTTTTAGAGTAGAATAAGAAATACTGCTACGGTATTTCAACCGTATTGAAAATCCAGTATACTTAAAATAGTTTAAGTTTTGTAGTGTAGGTAATGGAAAAGTTTCCACAGTTTTTTGTTAACCATTGGATTTTGGTAACTGCTTTCGTTAGCAGTTTAGTCGCGCTATTTTTTCTATTTATAATGGAAGCGCTTACTAGAGGTCTTACTGGGAAAAATCGTCTCACCCCTTTTCAAG
This sequence comes from Coxiella-like endosymbiont, assembly GCF_024730665.1. Lineage (GTDB taxonomy): Bacteria > Pseudomonadota > Gammaproteobacteria > Coxiellales > Coxiellaceae > Coxiella. The sequence continues at coordinate 672,326 of NZ_CP084737.1, read as the reverse complement.
CAACTCGCTTAATTAACAGTGAAAAGGCTGTGGTCATTGATGTTCGCGATGTGAGTGAATATAGAAAAGGCCATATCACCAATGCCGTTCACATATCCCTTATAGAATTGGATAAGAATATAAAATACCTGGAACAATACAAGCATCAACCGTTGATTATGGTGTGTTCGATTGGTCAAAAATCAAGATATCTTATCAACAAACTGCACAAGCAAGGACATGAAAAAATTTATATTCTAATAGGTGGCATGCGCGCTTGGAAGAGTGATAACATGCCAATAGTTAAATGAGTGCGAAGGTTGAAATATATACTGCTGCCCGTTGTCCTTATTGTATCAGAGCTAAGGCGCTTTTGGATCGGAGATGCATTGAATACAAGGAAATTTGTGTTGATCAAGAAGAAGCCAAATTCCGTGAAATGTTAAAACGAAGTAATGGACAACGCACCGTTCCTCAAATATTCATCAATGATTGTGGGATAGGAGGTTTTGATGCATTGTGGGAATTGGAACAAAAGAAACAATTAGACACGCTGTTAAAATAATTAAGTAGAACCTTTGAATGGCAGAAAAAAAACAAGTGCAACAAGCTGATATGTATAGTAATGAACCCGAATTTGCTATCCAGCGTTTGTACGTAAAGGATTTGTCATTTGAAGTACCTCATTCTCCGCTAGTTTTTTTGGAAGAATGGCAACCTGAGGTAAACATGGATTTGACTACTAAGGCTAATGATTTAGGTGGGGATAACCATGAGATCGTTTTAACAGTAACTGTTAATGTGACGATGAAAGATAAGACGATATTTTTGGCGGAAGTACATCAAGGCGGTATGTTCACTATTAAAAATTTTCCAAAAACACAAATGCGTCCTATGCTTGGAAGTTTTTGTCCGAACATTCTTTACCCGTATGCACGAGAGGCGATTACCGATGTGGTTATGCGTGGAGGTTTCCCTCAACTTTATTTAGCCCCAGTCAATTTTGATACTCTCCTAGAACAACAGAATCACTCGCAAGACGGCGAGTGTGTGCATTAGAAATACGATCGATGACTAGTCGTTTCATCACGGTATTAGGCGCAGGCTCATGGGGTACTGCGTTGGCGCTTGTGTTGGCACGAAATGGACAAAAAGTTCGGCTCTGGTCTCGTGAGAAAGATCACGTTGATAAAATGCGTGGGCAACGTGTTAATAATCGTTACTTACCTAATTATCCTTTTCCTAAAACTCTTTATGTTTTTGATAATTTAGCAAGTAGTTTGGATAACGTCAGCGACATTTTAATCGTAGTGCCGAGTTTTGCGTTTCAGGAAGTAGTGATTCGGATCAAACCTTATATCAACTCAAATGCTCGTATTGCGTGGGGGACGAAAGGTTTGGCTACGACAGGTTATTTATTGCATCAGGTGGTAGAGATGGAATTAGGACATTTGACTATGGCAGCAATATCTGGACCCAGCCTGGCAGCAGAAGTGGTCGCTAATTTACCTACGGCGATTGCAGTAGCAAGTAATAAAGCTGAATTTTCAAAAGACTTAATTAAGCGATTGCATAGCCCATGTTTTCGTGTTTATCAAAATGATGACATGATTGGTGTGGAATTATGTGGAGGCGTGAAAAACATTTTGGCGATTGCGACAGGTATCTGCGATGGGTTGGGATTAGGCGCTAATGCGCGTGCTGCGTTAATTACGCGCGGATTAGCCGAGATGGGGCGATTGGTTTACGCTATGGGCGGTAAACAGGCAACACTGGTTGGTTTAGCAGGGTTGGGTGATTTAGTGCTTACCTGTACGGACAATCAATCGCGTAATCGCCAGTTTGGATTAGCCTTAGGAAAAGGTGTGGATCCAAAAACAGCAGAACAGGCTATTGGGCGGGCGATCGAAGGTTTATATAATACTGCTCAAGTGTATAAGTTAGCTAAAAAGCATGCTGTTGAAATGCCAGTTACTTATCAAGTTTATCGAATCCTGCACGAAAATTTAGATCCTCACCAGGCAGTGCGAGAACTTCTAGAACGTTCCCCCAAAACGGAAGACTGATAGATTAAGATTCACGCTGTATAAATAATGGTGCAATCCTGGATTCAAAAAGAGTGAGATGAAAAATTATTTTTTATTTATTTAAATTGCATTCCGGATTGCATTGGAATGATATAATAGCCGTAGGTATTTTTTCAATTAACTAAGTTATGTTGTAAATAAATACTGTGCTCCATTGTTAGAAATTAAGAAGGTACAGTTTTATTGAGGAAACGTTTTGCAGCTTCCTATATGACTGTCAGTATGATAAGTATGATATACTCCACACTGTTGCTGTTGTTCTTGATTTATCTAATATTAATTAGTTTTGATAGCCCGGGGGAGATGCCTCGAGCGGTATTGAATCGACTTATAGGGGCCCAGTTTGCTAAATTGGAGGTGAACTACTGCTGTGGTGTGTGGGAAAAGCCGCATTATCAATTACTGAAGAAATGTCAAGCTATCATCGGTATTTTTAATGGCGCGGGCTTGTGTTTGGGGCCCGCTGGAGCTAGTCGCGTGGGTATCCATTCATGAAAGAAAAAAGCAAGATACAAAAGACTTGCGCCTTTTCATGGCGACAAAACAAGTCTTGATGCGTATAGTTATTTGAGAGTGAAAGATGAAAATAATCAATATAGCTGCTTATAAATTTCTAACTTTCGAAAATAAGCAATTACCCACGTTGCAAAACGATCTGAGAGAAGAAGCGCTCGCGTCCCATTTAAAAGGTACAATTTTATTGAGTACCGAAGGGATTAATCTAATGATAGCTGGAGAACGAAAAAATATTGATAAGTATAAGCAGTTTTTATCCAATATATCGACTTTGAGCGATATAGTTTATAAAGAAACGCTATCAGCGTCCTGTCCATTTAAAAAATTCGTGATTCGTATTAAAAAAGAAGTCATCACAATGCGCTGTCCTAATATTCATCCTGAGAAAGAAACAGCGCAACGTATCTCGCCTGAAACATTCCAACGTTGGTATGAAGAGAAACAAGATATGATTATTTTAGATACGCGTAATGATTTCGAGATTGTTATGGGAACGTTTAAAAACGCGATTAATCTTCGCCTTAAATCATTTAGTGATTTTTCAAGCGCTGTTGATCAATTGCCAGAATCTCTCAAAGACAAGCTCATTGTGACTTTTTGTACTGGAGGTATTCGCTGTGAAAAAGCATCTGCTCTGATGATAAAAAAAGGATTTAAAAAAGTTTATCAACTTGACGGTGGAATTCTCCATTATTACGAAAAATGTGGGGGTAATTATTTTAAAGGAAAGTGTTTTGTCTTTGATGAGCGAATTTCTATAACAGCTATCCCAAAATAGCTACTATTCCCATAGCCGCAATGCCGATAAGAGTAATCAAGATTTTTTCATAAATGTTCATAGGGGATTTCGGAAGGTGGAGGTGATTGTGTCCTACATGCAGTGTGCCGATATAAAGAAAACTACCGGCTGAAAAAGCACTGAAGAGGCTAGTAATCAAGTCAGGTGTTTGAAAAAATATTTGAACCAAAGCAGACAAGATAATTCCCAGAGGTGTTATGAAGCTAAATGTCCACAGGATGCCTTTGATTTGTTTTTCATTTTTCAAACTCTGATGTAATCCAATTATCAAAGAAAAACTTTCAAATCCTTTATGCGCTAGAATTGCGACTAACAATATAGAGACGTTACTTATCGTATCTGAAACTCCCAGAGCAGAGCCAGCAATAAACGCATGGACAGATAAAATACCAACTAACATCAACAAACCACTCGCAGTACGTATATAATCATTTGCTATTGCTTGACGCTTCTTTTCGCGATAGATTATCCATCGCTCAAAAATAAATAAAAGAAAAAACCAACGAATGTAATCAGAATCGCGAGCATGATTGGAATGCCCTGAAGAGAATCAGGGAAAATATGAAAAGCGGCTGTTCCTAAAAAAATACCATCAGTAAAGGCATTACCAACATCCAAAAAATGCTGATAACGCCGGATAAAACGTAGTGAAGTAAATCCCGCCACCAGCGTAACAAGAGTAATAATCACAACAATTGATCCTTTATAGGAAAAAAGTGACATACTACCCCCTTGGCAGCAGACAGCAGAAACTGCTAAATTAAACTCTATAAATTTCAGCGAATAGATATCATGAACTTAGATTATTTAGATTTTGAACAACCCATCGCGGAGCTCCAGGAAAAAATTGAAGAGCTCCGCCGTGTTGGCACCAGCCAAGATATCAATCTTATCGAGGAAGTTGCCAAGTTGGAAGAAAAAAGTGAGCAATTAACACGTCAAATTTTTTCTCATTTAACAGCGAAACAAATTGTTCAATTAGCGCGTCATCCATTGCGCCCGTATACAAAGGATTACCTCCATCGTGTTTTTACTGATTTCAATGAATTACAAGGCGATCGCCATTATTCACAAGGTACTGCGATCATTGGGGGCCTCGCTCGATTGGGAGAAGAGCCCATTATGGTTATCGGTCAACAAAAAGGGCGAACAACAAAAGAAAAAATTTATCATAACTTTGGAATGGCGAAACCGGAAGATTTTCGAAAAGCGCTCCGGTTAATGAAGCTAGCTGAGCGATTCTCGATTCCCTTAATCACGTTAATTGACACACCAGGCGCTTACCCTGGTATAGGTGCTGAAAAACGGAATCAGAGTGAAGCCATTGCGCGGAATTTGTTTGAAATGTCGAAATTAAAAACTTCTATTATTTGTGCCGTGCTGGGTGAAGGTTGTTCTGGTGGTGCTTTAGCTATTGGGGTTGGTGATCGAACTTTAATGCTGCAATATGCTTATTATTCTGTAATTTCCCCAGAAGGGTGCTCCTCCATTTTGTGGAAAAGCTCAGAAAAAGCTGGTGAGGCCGCTCATGCTTTGGGGCTCACTGCTAACCGTCTATATGAGCTCGGTTTAATTGATGAAATAATTAAAGAGCCTGTCGGAGGCGCTCACCGGGATGTTGACACGGTTGCCGCTACACTTCAAAAAGAACTACAGGCGAATTTAATGAATTTGCAATCGAAACCCATCGAGCTATTGTTGGAAGAGCGCTATCTTCGTTGGTTAAGTTACGGAAAGGGTTGAGCTATGTTGATACCGGAAAAGCTTCTTGCTGGTCTGCGCGAATTGACTGATGATCCCTATTTTTGTATTGCTTACAGTGGGGGAATGGATTCTCACGTATTATTGCATGCGATGATAGAATGTCAAAAACAGAATTCTTCCATTCAAATTCGCGCATTGCATGTTAATCATCATTTAAATCCCAATGCTAATCAATGGGAAGATCATTGTAAGAAAATTGCTCAACATCTGGGAATTTCTTTTCATGCAGAATCATTAAGGCTCACGTTAAACCCGGGCGACAGTATTGAAGCAGTGGCGCGAAGAGCACGCTATAATGTTTTACAGAATCACATTCACGAAGAAGAAAATGTGCTAACCGCGCATACGCAAAATGATCAAGCTGAAACTTTTTTACTTCAGTTATTACGTGGCTCGGGCGTAAAAGGTTTATCCGCAATGCCTTTGAAAAAAAAATTGGGAAGGGTTATTTACTACGACCTTTTTTGAAGATGAATCGTGAGGAATTAAAAAAATATGCTGAAAAAAATCATTTGCACTGGATTGAAGACGATATGAATTTTGAATTGCGCTTTAACCGAAATTATTTGCGGCATGCAGTATTGCCTATTTTGCGTCGTCGTTGGCCTAAAATATTTTCAGTTATTTCGAGGTCTGCTAGTCACTGTGCAGAAGCATCCTATTTGCTGGATCAATCAGCTGATGCGAACTTACAAGCTATGAAAACAAAAGAGGCATTAGCTATTAAACCGCTGTTACAATTAACACCTGAACAACAACGGAATATTTTGCGTCGTTGGATGTATCGTCTGGGATTTAGTGTACCGCAGACGAAACAGTTGGAGCAAATACGAAGCGATGTTTTAAAAGCATCGGAGGATGCAGCTCCCCTTTTATTTATGGTAGCACCGAAATTCGGCGGTACGATAACGCACTTCATATATCAGCAGCTTCTTCAGAGCATGATGCGCATATGATTATTCCATGGAATTTGAACCACTTATTAAATTTGCCCGGTACTTTAGGAGTACTGCAGGCCACGAAGAAAAAAGGCGAAGGGATATCTACAGCTATTGATATTCGAAAAATTACTGTCCAGTTCCGTCGTGGCGGAGAACGCTGCCGACCAGCAGGGCGGCAAGAAACATATTCACTTAAAAAATTGATGCAGAAATGGAAAATTCCTCCGTGGCAACGTGATCGTACTCCATTAATTTATTATGATGATAGATTAATCACTGTTGTAGGTTATTGTATTTGTGGAGGATTTACAGCGAAAAATGATGAATGTGGATGGGTGATAAAACATATAATACCAACTGCTAAAAACAACATGTACTGCACACAAGCTGGATAATTGGTACTGAAAGCTTAAAGCAGTTTCCGGGTCAAAACAATCTCCGTTATTTACTCCTCAGGCTATTATCAAGATCTGCCAGGGCATTAAGGCAAAAATAAAAATTAAATTTTTTCTTGGTAATTTTAAGGTTAAGGATGCTCTTGGTGATGCAAAGTAACATTGTGAAATATTTATAGTATATTAGGTATATTTGCTTATAGTGTGTGAGACAATCCCCTATGTTATCCTGCTCGCTGTTGTTATTAATGCCAACTACTCACGATTTTGAGGAAATGAATGAATTATTTGATTCACAATTCAATCGAATCGTACTTATCATTTTTGTGGTTTGCGGTTTAAGCTAGGCAAACGAAAGTAAAGATACACTAACTTTAACGATTTAAATAAATAGTTTAATACCCAAAATAGTTAATGCTTTTTTAATAATGATCAAGAGTACATGACAGTCATTTTTCGCTACACCAATTCTAAACAAGAAGCATAATAAACCACCAAATTACGTTCTTTTGCGATTTCAAACATAGTTTCTATCACCTAATCTGTTGAATGATATATTGCATATGAAGAAAGAGTTGAGTGCTTTTTTGAAAAATAGCTGTTTAATGACTTCCTTAAAAGAAGATGATGAACCTATGGGTTCTTCTCAGTAACTAATTGCTCATTGGTCTTCCGGCGCTACGTACAACTCCTTTATTTTTATGTTCATAGGGTTATTCTAATCTGTGCTAGGTTAGGAACTCCTAGCATCAGGGTGACGATTTTTAAGATAGTTGTCATCGATAATTGATGACTGCTAATTGGCAGCTCTTTTTGTCTTAAATAAAACTAGAAAGCCAGAGAAGAAAGGTAGGATGCTTTCCAAAAAGAGAGCTGTGTCTTTAATTTCTTTTCTACAAATGTCTGAAGCGCTTGCATTTATGAAGTTTGATTTATCATAATTGAGGTGATTTTCGCTTCGACCATTGTATTTGAAAAGTCGAGGAGATGACGGTTGTTATGACAGTAGTTATACAAAAATTTATCCGGAATTTCTCTATCATTGCACATATTGATCATGGAAAATCGACGTTAGCAGATCGGTTTATTCAACTTTGTGGCGGTTTAAGTGAGCGAGAGATGAAAGCCCAAGTGCTTGATTCGATGGATATCGAGCGCGAGCGGGGTATTACTATTAAAGCGCAAAGTGTTACACTCAATTATCAAGCACAAGATGGCTATACATATCAACTGAATTTTATCGATACACCAGGACATGTGGATTTTGCTTATGAGGTATCGAGGTCGCTTGCTGCCTGCGAGGGCGCTTTATTGGTAGTAGATGCAGCGCAGGGAGTAGAAGCACAAACGGTGACCACTTGTTATACGGCAATTGATCAGGGGTTGTCGTTCTTCCTGTTTTAAACAAAATTGATTTGCCCCAGGCAGACTCTGAGCGTGCTATTCAGGAAATTGAAGATGTTATTGGCATTGAAGCACATAATTCCATTCGGGTGAGCGCTAAAGAAGGGGTTGGAGTTAGAGAATTATTGGAACAACTAGTAATGACGATTCCACCACCAGCAGGAGATCCAAAAGCTCCTTTGCAGGCCTTAGTCATTGATTCCTGGTTTGATAGTTATTTAGGTGTAGTATCGTTAGTGCGAGTTAAGGCTGGCATATTACGCAAAGGCGATAGAATTCGCGTAATGTCGACGGGTAGGGATTATTATGTTGATCAGCTTGGCCATTTCACACCAAAGCGTCATTCACTTGAAGAATTGAGTATTGGGGCAGTAGGTTTTATAGTTGCTGGAATTAAAGATATTTTTGGTGCCCCAGTTGGCGATACGTTAACATATGCTAAAGATGGGGCAAACACCCAACTGCCGGGATTTCAGAAAATGAAACCACAAGTGTTTGCCGGCTTATTTCCGATTAATCCTAAAGATTATGGGTCTTTTCGGGAAGCCCTTGCCAAATTGCGCTTAAATGATGCTGCCGTATCTTACGAGCCAGAATCTTCTCAAGCTTTAGGATTTGGCTTTCGTTGTGGATTTTTAGGTATGCTGCATATGGAGATTGTCCAGGAACGGTTAGAGCGCGAATACGATCTTGAACTAATTACTACCGCGCCGACAGTGAACTATGAAGTTTTGACCAAACAAAACGAAATTTTATATATTGACAACCCAAGTCGTTTGCCAGAAACAACTAAAATAACTGAAATTCGAGAACCTATTGTGATGGTGAACATCTTGGTGCCTCCAGAATTTTTAGGTGCTGTGATCACTCTGTGTATTAAAAAGCGGGGCGTACAAAAGAAGCTATTGTATTTAAGTAAACAAGTATCAATTAGTTATGAGGCCCCTTTGAGTGAAGTAATGTTGGATTTCTTTGATCGTTTAAAATCGGTCAGCCAAGGATATGCTTCATTAGATTATAGTTTTGATCACTTTCAGGTCGCAGATCTGGTAAGATTGGATATCCTCATTGGAGGGAAAAAGTGGATGCTTTAGCAACTATCGTGCATCGCGATCAGGTATTTATGCGCGGGCGGGAATTGGTTGAGCGGTTAAAAGATTTGATTCCGCGTCAAATGTTTGAAGTTGCAATACAGGCAGCGGTTGGTGCCAAAATTATTGTGCGTACGTCAGTGAAGGCGTTTCGGAAAAATGTGACAGCGAAATGTTATGGTGGCGACGTTACACGTAAGCGAAAGTTATTAGAAAAACAAAAAGCGGGCAAAAAGCGCATGAAATATGTAGGGAAAGTCGCTATTCCGCAGGAAGCCTTTTTAGCGATTCTGAGAGCAAAAACTGAAAAATGATCATATCTATTGCATTTTAATAATCACCGTGTTTTCAACGAGTTTTATCAGTGTAGTGAATTAGCTTGTTTTAAAAGCCATACTCTCAAAAACCAAAGCTAATTTTCTCGTTAAATATGCAAAAGCTTTTCCCTATGTTGTTGATTATTTAGGATAGTACGCGGGGAGGGTCTTTCCTATAATGAGATCTATCACATGCAGCAACGCTTCTTTGGAGCCGACAGCGATCTCTAGTGATCTTCGCCATAGAACATTGCTTATAGATTTTCTTGCCAGTTTATAAAAAATTATTCCTTTAGATGAACTAAAACGAAGGTAAATTGATTGATTTCGTTGGTTCAAAAAGATCCAAAAATTATTTTTATTACGGGTGATTGATTACCAGAGCTATATGGCCCATAAAAAAATATATGTCAATGGCGAAGAACAAAAAAAGGCACTTTTATAAATGGGGAGATAATCAAGATGACAGTGACAATAGCTAGAAAATGGAGATGTCCATGAAAAAATTAACTTGGATCAATATCCGAAATTTGGATGAGTTGGCATCCCTTAGATAAATTGGATGCGGCGTAGTGGGATCATGTAGTATACGTGCAGTATAATATTGTATTTTGATGTAGTTTCATTATCCCAGTGTCGGAGGGAATTCACATGGCTGATCTGAATAAATTAATGGATCGCTTAAGCCACAGGTTTAGAAATGTGAAATTATTGGAAAGTGCATTAAGTCATCGCAGTATTGGATCGGATAATAACGAACGATTGGAATTTTTAGGAGATTCTGTTCTGGGATTCGTTATTGCTTCTGAATTGTATCAACGGCACCCGGAAGCACAAGAAGGTGAATTAAGCCAGATGCGCGCTTCGGTAGTTAACGGAGACGTGTTAGCACGATTGTCGATTGATTTAGGGATTAATGAAAATTTGCGATTAGGCATTGGCGAGTGTAAAAGCGGCGGGAAATCACGTCGCTCTATCTTGTCTGATGCATTAGAAGCAGTGGTTGGCGCTATTTATATTGATGCAGGATTGGAAATTTGTCGGCATTGTTTGTTAAATTGGTATGGGAAACAGGTGGATGATTTATCGAAAATAACGCCGAATAAAGACGCAAAGTCGCGCTTGCAAGAATGGTTACAGGCTCGGAAATTTCCATTGCCTATGTATACAACAAAGGTAACTGGTGAAGCTCATGCACAAATATTCACTGTAATGTGTTCTGTTGAAGGGCTTCCTAGTAAAACACAGGGTGTTAGTTCGGCACGTCGCCGAGCAGAACAGATAGCTGCTGAATATTTTTTGGAATTGTTGGATGAATAATCAATCCATCTATTGTGGTTATGTAGCTATTGTTGGACGCCCTAACGTGGGCAAGTCAACTTTGCTTAATCAGCTTCTGGGTCAAAAAATCAGTATTACTTCCTGTAAGCCGCAAACCACACGTTTTTGCACTTTTGGTATAAAAACCTTTGAAAATACTCAGCTCGTTTATATAGATACACCTGGATTACACGCAGACGTATATCGAGCAATAAATCGTTATATGAATCGTATGACTCACAGTGCTTTTCAGGAAGCTGATGTAGTCGTTTTTTTGATTGAACCGCACTGGAAAGTGCAAGATCAATGGGTATTAAACCAATTCAAAAATTTTGAGATACCTGTTTTTCTTGTTATTAATAAAATTGATCAAATGAAAGATCGCACCAAATTATTGCCATTAATTGAAAGGGTTTCGTCATTATTTCCTTTTCAGGAAATTATTCCGTTGTGCGCAAAAACTCGTTATCAAGTGGGTATTTTGGAGCAAACGATTATTCAATACATTCCTGAATCACCATTTTGTTTTCCACCAGAACAGGTAACTAATTGTAGCAATCAGTTTATGGCATCTGAAATTATTCGAGAAAAATTAATATGCTCGTTGGATCAGGAAATTCCTTATTCGTTAGCTGTTACTATTATTTTTTTTAAGCCAGAAGAAAAAATTATTCGCATTTCAGCAGTGATTTGGGTTGAGAAAAAAGGACAAAAAGGGATTGTAATTGCTAAAGAAGGGAAACGTCTTAAAAAAATAGGTATAACGGCACGAACAGATATGGAAAAACTGTTCGATAAAAAAGTGTTTTTACAATTGTGGGTGAAAGTAAAAAGTGGATGGTCAGATAGTGAGCGATTATTAAATGAATTGGGGTTTGAGGGATGATGCAGCGCGTTGTTTTAGAGCCCGCCTTTGTTTTGCATAAACGTCCTTATAGTAACACCAGTTTGATTATTGAACTGTTAACTCTGAACCATGGTCGTGTATCCATACTGGCGCGCAGTGCCCGGGGATTAAAATCACGTTATAGGGGTGGGCTAGACTTATTTTTTCCGCTTTTAGTATCGTGGGCAGGTCAAAATGATTTAAAATGTTTAGGAGACGTAGAATTAAATGGAATGCCGTATCTTCTAGAAGGCAAGTCGTTATTATGTGGTTTCTATCTAAATGAATTATTAATGCGTCTCTTATATCACGATGATCCTTACCATCATTTATTCTATTCTTATCAGGAAGCACTTGCTCAATTGATTAACGGTCATTTAGAAGCGATCTTGCGTCGTTTTGAAAAACGATTGTTAGAGGAATTAGGTTATGGTTTGCCATTACAGTGTGAGATAAAAACTAACATACCCATTAAAGCTGATCAATTTTATCAATATCATCCAGAACAGGGATTTTTGCTTTGCGAGAAAAGTGGGGAGAAAGATATTTTTTATGGAAAAAGTTTGGTTGCTTTACGAGAAGAAACATTTTCTGATGATGAGTCGCTAAAAGATATCAAACGTCTCATGCGAATAACACTAGGCCAACTACTCGGAAAAAACCTCTTAAAAGTCGCGAATTATTACGCTAGTATATGATCAATATCGTTAGCTATAGAATTTATTAAGAAATCAGTGCCCCGTAGTATAAAATTGGGATGATAAAGTTGTTTTCATTCCCTGTCTTCCTTTTCCGTTGGAGGTAGGGAAAGATAAAAAGGAGACATTAAATGATTCGTTTAGGAGTGAATATCGATCACATCGCCACATTGCGACAAGTGCGCCGTACTACCTATCCTGATCCTGTTGAAGCCGCAATTATTGCTGTCGATGCAGGTGCTGATGGGATTACTCTTCATTTACGCGAAGATCGCCGGCATATCCAGGATGAGGACGTGCGTAATTTAAAACAACAATTGACTGTTCCTATAAATTTGGAAATGGCTGCTTCCGAACCCATCATCCAGTTTGCGGAAGCAATTAAACCCGAGCATTGTTGTTTAGTAGCTGAAAAACGCGAAGAATTAACCACAGAAGGAGGACTGGATGTGGCGAGAAAACAGGCATCAATGAAGAAAATTTGCGCTCGCCTTGCCAAAGCAGGCATCAAAGTCTCATTATTTATCGATCCTGATAAAAAACAAATTGATGCTGCCAAAGCCTGTGAAGTTTTTGTCATTGAAATTCACACCGGCCATTATGCCAATACAAAAACTGATCGCGAACATAATCTAGAACTTGAGCGAATCACCGAAGCAGCCACTTACGCCGATAATCTTGGTCTCATCGTTAATGCCGGACACGGCTTAACCATTTACAATGTTCAACCAATTGCTGCTATTCCTGTTATCAACGAATTTAATATCGGTCACAGTGTTATCTCACGTGCTGTATTAATTGGACTCTCCGAAGCAGTAAAAGAAATGAAGAGTTTATTGTTGAGCGCTAGATAGGAGGTAATTTTCTATGCCATCTTTGTCCTCTTTTTTCTTCATTTAGCAGAAAGAGGATGTGAGAGATAAAAAGCAGCTAGATAATCAGATTGTTATATAATCCGTCTTATTCAAGAAAACGCTCAGTTTTAAGATACACGAAAAATAGAAAAATGTTAATATAAGTTATTGAAAGGATAAGTGATTAGAAGAAATTCCCTTGAAGTAAAATCTGTTCCTTTCTGAAGGAATAAGATGAATAATTAGCTTCCTTTTCGTTTATTGTCGGCTAGGTCGAATTATTGCAGCTATTCTTGTTCAAATTGAGTTTCTTTTAAAACACATGAAAAACTTTAGTCATAAAAACTTTCCTCCTTTCAATTGAAGATCGATTGATTTTTTATGGAAAAATAAATTAACACAATCAACTCGAAGTTCTATCACATAAAGGAGCAAGAGAAAATTAATTTTTTCTTAATAATATCTCTAGAAATGACGATACAAATTTTGCTACTTTCCGTCATTCGCACTCACGAAAAAATAGCCAGCAGAAAAACAGCTAAGCAAAAGTATGCAATTCAAATTGTCCATTGTCAAAATAACGTAAAACGCTTCCATTCTCGTGCCAGGCACCTAAGACGATCCGTTGAACGGGTTTTTGGCCTACGGTTAAATCATGAATAGCGGGACGATGAGTATGACCGTGAATGAGTAATTCGACGTTGTGTCGTTGAATAACTCGTTTTACTTCTTCATTTTCAACATCTTGAATTTTAATAGATAAATATCTATTGTGATTGCGACTTTTTTTGCGGAGTCCTTTAGCTAATTTACGTCGTAGCGATAAAGGGAGGGATAACATTAATTTTTCTACCCACGGCTTTGCGACATTTCGCCGATAAATTTGATGCTTATGGTCTAATGTGCAGAGACTATCGCCGTGCATTAATAAAGTAGATTTATCATAAAGCGAAATCACCGTTGGATCTTCCAATAAGACAGTATTAGCGGCTGTTGCGAATTTTTCGCCGATTAAAAAATCTCGATTACCTCGCATGAAATAAATTATAGGCCCTTTTGCAATGAGAGTTCGAAGTGCTTCAATAATCTGTCGATTGAAAACTGACTGATTATCATCCCCAATCCATGCTTCAAAAAAGTCACCCAGAATGTAAATAGCATCTGCTTTAGGAGCCTGATATTCCATAAAATCGAAGAAACGAGCAGTGACTGACGGTGCTCCTTCTTCTAAATGGAGATCGGAAATAAATAAAGTATGAGGTTTCATCGTCTAAAATGCGTTGGAAAGCAGATTAAAAATTGTCATAATAATGTGTTTTCAAGAATGAGTCTAATGATAAAAAGTCGTTTCTGTCCAAGTCCAACAGGCCTTATGCACCTAGGAAATGCTCGAACAGCCTTATTTAACTACCTTTTTGCACAAAAGCAAAAAGGTATTTTTTTGCTTCGAATTGAAGATACCGATGTTGAGCGTTCCAAAAAGAATTTGATTTTTGGCTTCGAGAAGATCTGCATTGGATGGGGTTAGATTGGCAGGAAGGCCCTGATAGAGAGAGAAAAAAGGGCCTTACTATCAATCCAAGCGACAAGCTATTTATGAAGATTATTATCGGCGTTTAGAAGCGGCCGGCCAGGCATATCCTTGTTTTTGCAGTGAAGAACAATTAGAATTACTGAGGAAAATTCAACGTTCTGTTGCAAAACCGCCGCGTTATACTGGTACGTGTCGTTATTTATCTTCAGAAGAAGTAGGGAAAAAACGCGCTGAGGGGTTACAACCTACTTTGCGTTTTCGTGTGCCAGATGGTGAAGTAGTGACCTTTACTGATTTAGTGCGAGGTGAGCAACGCTTTCAAACTAACGATATTGGTGATTTTATTATTCGCCGTGCTAATGGCATATCACCTTTTATGTTTTGTAATGCCGTCGATGACGCGCTTATGGAGGTGACTCATGTATTACGTGGTCAAGATCATTTAACCAATACACCACGGCAGCTCTTAATTTTACAAGCGCTCCATTTGGCCGTACCCGCTTATGGTCATATCACTTTAATTGTGGGACAAGATGGTAGTCCCTTATCCAAACGCCAGGGGAGTCGAAGTATTAAAGAATTACGTGAAATGGGTTATTTGCCCGAAGCCGTGACAAATTATTTAGCACGTTTGGGCCATTATTGTGAAAGCAACGCTTTTCTTTCGCTCTCTGAATTGGTAAAAGGGTTTAATATAGGATCGTTAAGTAAATCTCCCACTAAATTTAACGCGCAACAACTGGATTATTGGCAAAAACGAGCTATTGAACAATTCTCCTATGACCATTTTTGGGAGTGGGTAGGGAATGGATTAAAATCAAAAATCCCTGCGGAAAAGACCGATTTATTTTTGACAACAATAAAGCCTAATGTGATTTTTCTGAAAGATGTTCATTATTGGATTGATGTTTGCTTCAACAGTACACAACTGTTTAAGCCAATGCAGAAAGCATACTTACAAGAGACAGACAGCGTCTATTTTGAAAAAGCGGCTGAAGCCTTTAAGCGATTTGATAAAGATTTGAAGTCAGTAATAAACTATTTAAAGGGAGAATTAAATCTTAAAGGGCAAGCTCTGTATCAACCATTACGAATAGCTTTAACCGGCGCTAAACGTGGCCCAGAATTAGGGAAATTAATTTTATTAATGGATGCCAAAACTATTCAAAAACGATTGCGAGATGCGAAGCATTGAAAATTTTTAATAGTTTAACGAAACAAAAAGAAGAATTTAAACCAATCGAAGAAGGCAAAGTCAAACTTTATGTATGTGGAATGACAGTATATGATCGCATGCACATCGGCCATGCACGCTCATGGATGACTTTTGACATGATTGTGCGTTATCTGCGAATGAGAAATTATGAAGTGAGTTTTGTGCGTAACATTACTGATGTTGATGACAAGATCATTAGTCATGCTAAAGAGAGGGGTGAAAATCCTGCAGCATTGGCAGAACGATTTATTCAAATCTTGCATGAAGATGAAAAAGCGCTGCATATTTTATCAGCTGATAAAGAACCACGAGCAACGCGATATATACCGCAAATTATCCAGTTAATAGAAAAATTAATTGAAAATGAAAGTGCTTATATTGGACAGAATGGTGATGTTTATTTCGATGTGCGTCGTTTTAAAGATTATGGAAAACTGTCTAATTGTAACTTAGATGAGCTTCGGGCGGGTGCGCGTGTAGAGGTTAGCGAAAATAAACACGATCCTTTAGATTTCGTTTTATGGAAGCAAGCAAAACGTGGAGAACCTAAATGGGATTCTCCGTGGGGTTGTGGTCGACCTGGTTGGCATATCGAGTGTTCAGCGATGTCAAGCAGTCTTTTGGGGCAACCGTTTGACATTCATGGAGGTGGACTCGATTTAAAATTTCCCCACCATGAAAACGAAATCGCACAATCTGAAGCAGCTGAAAAAAAGCTCTTTGTAAAGTTATGGATGCACGCAGGTCTTCTTAAAATTGAGAAAGAAAAGATGTCGAAGTCGCTCGGTAATGTTATCTCTGTTCGAGAAGCACTTAAAGAAAACGATGTCGAAGTTCTACGATATTTTTTGTTATCAGGACATTATCGTAGTCCTCTTAGCTATTCCAAAGAAAATCTAAATAATAGTCTCGCCGCTTTGGAACGATTTTATCTTGCCTTACGTGGTTTGTTGCGTGTGGATAAAAAGCTGCAATCATCTTCCCTGTACACGGATCGCTTTAAGGAAGCTATGGATGATGATTTTAATACCCCTACGGCATTTTCCGTTCTATTTGAAATGACTCGAGAAATTAATCGACTTCGCAGTGACAATCAATTAGAAAAAGCAGCAATGTTGGGTGCTGAATTGAAAGATCTCAGTCATATTTTTGGTCTATTAGATCAAATTCCTGAACGATTTTTACAAGGTGGTAAAAAAGAAATGGATGCCCAAAAAATTAAAGCTCTTATCGCTGAACGTAATGAAGCAAGGGTAAAAAAAGATTGGGAAACAGCTGACCAAATTCGCGATCAATTAAGTAATCTTTCTATAACTATTGAAGATTTCCCAGAAGGTACTTCTTGGCGACAAGAATAGAAATCAACAGATGGCTTTCTTTATTTGAAGTCATTTAAGAATACTTTATTCTGATAGGATAGAAAGCCGTTTCCTGTTAAAGTGTCGATGAAACAAAAAAATGTCTACTTTAGGACCTTGTCTTTCATTAGAGAATTAATTCTAATTCTAAGGCCGTTAACAAACGCGGTTCCCGTCTCCCCGTAATACTTACGATTTTCAGATATCTTAAATCTCACTGATTTACAAGTGATTTACGTGTTCATTTATATTAATCAATAGCCCCTCTCACCAGAGAGGTTATTTACATATTTCCATGATGTACCGCTTAGTGACAGTCCTGTAGTGTATAATACATAGTTGAATCAATTTGCCGCAGTACATAAAGAATTTAATAGCTACTAAGGCAGGAAGAGATATTAAAACGCTCATTCACTTATACAGAACCTCTTTATATAGTTCTTATTTTAGTATTTATTTTCATCTTCTAAATTAGTTCGTTAAGAACATTTAAGATATTTCAGGCATCCACAAGTTTTATAAAATACAGATAGTATACCCGTCAGTTCTGCATTCATCCAGTCCTGTGTTTGTTTCTCCATCTCCACGTAACAATAGGTATAATTTTGTCAAGATATTTCTTTTGAGCTTTTGGGTATGCTCGGAATGGCGTAGATATTAGGTCAATACTGATTTCTGCAATACGTTTCCTTTACCACAAATCCTCCGATAATTAGTGCCAATACAAATAGAGCGGGAAGCATCGTGAGTGCAATTTGATAAGCGCGAAAACTATAAACAGGCGCACCACTTATCACTTGTCCATCCCAGAATATATCGAGTAATAGTCCTACAAATGGTTGTAAAGCAACGCCGGCGAAAACAATTCCCGTATTTGTTAAGCCGGATGCTGTACCAACCGCTTCGGGGCGGTTATTATCGATGACTAATCCAAAAGCAATAGCTTGGCTAGAGCAAGCTACGCCTAAAAGGAAGAGACAGATAGCCAATGTTATTCGTGGAAGTTCGGGAATATATAAGATTAATGAAATCACGATGAATCCCAAAAGGGCAGCAATAATAATGGGCAAGCGACGTCGTTTAATAAAATTCGTCCACCATCCAAAAATGGGGCCGCCTACAGCAATGCCAATCCACATGAGCGATATCAGACTCGTAGCCTCAATGTTGGTAAAATGATGTGAGCTCATTAAAAATAGGGCGCCCCATGAGGTAGCAAAGAGCGCAACAGGTCCCCAAATAGCAAAACCGAATAAAGCAATCCACCAAGATTGAGAGCGTTTGAATACCTCACCGACATAGTGGAAGCGACGGTCCTTTTGGACAATCTTAGCATTTTGGACTGATTTGGCTGCTTTCTGTTTATCTCGAATCACTATCCAGTTTAAAATGGCAAGAAGTACAGCCACAATTGCGATAAAATAAGTCGTTTTTTGCCAGCTGTAGATTTTGGTTAAGTGAGCGACAGGAACTGAACCGATAACGGCGCCGATACATCCTAACACTTGAACTAGGCCAGCATACATTGCAAAACGTTGCGAGCCCAACCAATAAGCACCAACCCATAAAGCGCCGAGATAAGCAACGGAGGCAGTAAACCCCATGATGATACGTGAAATTATAGCGATAGGGAAATAGTTGGTTAAACCAAAAAGGAAGGTGGCAAATGCGCAAATAGCTAAACCACCGGAAAGCAAACGTCTAGCGCCGAATTTGTCACATAACATACCTACGGGAATTTGCATCAACGCATAGCCATAAAAAAATCCACTGAATAAGATACTTAATTCACCTGCTTGGATTTTGAAAGTGCTTAACAATTCATGCGCCATCGCCATTGGCATGACGCGAACCAGGAAATCGTAAGCATAAAATGAGGAAGCGACAACCCCGACGACAAATGGCGCTAACCAGAGATACAACTTAGAGTGACATTTTTTTGCTGTTAGCATGTGCGTGTGATCCTTGTTGGATTCAAATTTTAGGTACATAATGTAGCCCTCTGTTGTCCAACACTTGACGAAGCTTAAAATTAGGTCATTTTTTTTGCTAGACCCAATTCTGGGCCACAAACGTATAGGAACTACAAAGATTACACCGTCCCAGCTTTAATGGTGCCATAATAATTCAAGTAATACGAGAGCTAGTAATTTTGAAAGCCTTCGTTCATTCGTTAGTTTTCTAGTTTAATATTAGCTATGGGTTTATTGTAGTTGTCTTTGAACATCTTTACGTAGTAATTCCCATACTCATAAATCAGCTATTTTTTGCGCGTAGTTTCAAAAAGCTATCAAGTCGTGATTTTGTAATCGGATGTGGGCGGGTGGTTGAGTAACTTTAATATTCAAATGCCCAGATATTCAAATTGTATTCCTGTACCGGCATTGATTATGTGCTGCTCGTGCATGATGATGCTTAGCTAGCGCAGGAACTTGTTTTATGTGGTACATATTATATAGTTTGTGCCATTAGTAAATAAATCTGTGGAATGGAAAAAATAATGATTATTATCTTAATTACTGCCGCGATATTAGTTTTACTTTTATTATTTTCTGCGATTAATATTCTTAAAGAATATGAACGAGGTGTTATTTTTACTTTAGGACATTTTTGGAAAGTTAAAGGACCTGGTTTAATCGTTGTAATTCCTGTCATTCAGAAAATAATGCGTACACATTTGCGCACAGTAGTGATGGATATACCTAGTCAGGATGTAATTTCACGTGATAATGTATCGGTACGTGTGAACGCTGTAGTTTATTTTCGTGTGATTGATCCTGAACGGGCAATTACCCAAGTGGAAGATTATGATGAAGCGACGAGTCAGTTAGCACAAACGACGTTGCGTTCAGTTCTGGGACAGCATGAGCTTGATGAAATATTGGCTGAACGTGAGAAATTAAATAAGGACATTCAAGAAATTTTGAACACGGAGACCTATTCCTGGGGTGTTAAAGTGGCTAATGTCGAAATTAAACATGTTGATTTGGAAGAGAGTATGGTGCAGGCAATTGCACGGCAGGCGGAGGCGGAACGTGAACGACGTGTCAAAGTGATCAATGCAGAAGGTGAATATCAAGCTGCGAAGCGCTTGAAAGAAGCAGCGGAAATTTTGGCGGAACAGCCGCAGTCATTACAGTTGCGTTACATCCAAACTTTGATAGATTTAGCAAGAGATAAAACATCGACTATCGTATTTCCTATACCAATTGACTTATTGAAATTTATCGAAAAAAATCTTAGCTCCTTTGTTTCATAACTTGGCTGCGAAATCTAATAAGTAACTGTATTAAGCGAAGCAAAACCTGTGTCATCCCGCGGGGAGCTAATATCCATTGGAAGGTGTAGTGATTAAAAGCCTTATATTTCGCTCTCTGGGGAGATGTATCAAATCATTTAGGTACACAGGCTACTACAGTTGCGAAATCTTTTTATAGGGCTAAACATCGTCCTTATTCTTGTGTGTTTCTTTCTACTCTCTTTTATGTTTATGCGTATGCAATACGTATTGACTTTATTATTTGAGACTCTTATCACCTAGTTTATTTTAAAATCATTTTGGCAAGTAGCTTATCCTTAAAAATTAATTAAGTCCGGTACTTCATTATGTTTACTATTACAACTTAGCCAGTGTATCACTATTTCTATGGCATAAATAAAACGGTGAGACGTTGCTACTGATACCACTCTCATCTTACAACAGTAAGATTACTTAATGAATATACTTACTTTCTATAAAACACAAAGATACGCTACCAAAAAGAGCTGATTAATAGGAGAATTTATTGGCAGATTTTTCCTCTTTATAGAAAGAAGAAAACAAAAACTTATGCTTTCATGAAAATAGTATGCTGAATAGCTTTCTTACTGACCGATTGATTGATTTAATCAGTTTATTAGTATGAGTGCCACAAGTCTTCATTATTGACAACCGAAACTATATTAGCAAATAAAAATTAAAGCTTTTTGTCAACGTGTTGGATCACGGTAACCTTCTTTTCTAAATTGTCTGGCATTGCCCATTAATGCTTGCATCTTTAACTAGAGCATGGGCATCGTTATGCATAACGATAAGGTTCTTATTGTTACTTTAATAGTTTACTCTTAATTTAATTTTTTCTTTCTTTTTTAAGGTATGTTCAGTTGAACGTTTTGTATTGCGTAAGTAATAACTAAAGCAATGTTGGTGATTTGTTATAAAGGCTATTCACTGAACTCCGATTTATTGAGTGCTTGTGAGGGATTGAGTTTTAAACCTTTCGCATATTATAGTGATTGGTCTTTATTTTTAAAAACGTAATTATTTCCTTTTATTTGCTTAGCAAAAATAAGTGTTTTTTGTTTAGCTGCTAATTATAAGGGCACAATTTATCCATTTGCAGTGCATCGAGAACGCACGCAGTATCTCTTTTAGATTTCATTCAACATTCAAATCATTTAAAATGGTAAATTATTACGATAGTTGCCGGAGTATAGGGAGGACTTTAGGCTTTTTTCTTCTGTCTCCAGATAATGAAATGCACAAATTCAAAGTCGGTACTTGTTTCCGGTATCTATATACGCAGTCTGCTTCGATTAATTTTGGAAAATCTGCAGAACAGTGTTTTGTGAGCCAACTCATATTTTAGTTGCGTCCGTAGCATAATTAATGATTGTGAAATAAGTACTTATTATTTCATAACGAGGTTGGGAAGTTGCAGTTACTTAAAAGTCAGAAGAAGATACCCTGATAAGTACTCTCCGACTAGGTATTATTCCTTGCATTAGAAACTTTTTCACACTTATTAACGGCGATTTTAAACAACAATTTCTAGAAATTGTTGTTTAAAATCGCCGTTAATAAGTGTGAAAATAACACAGAAAATATTGTTCACAAGTCAATGAACGTATGGTGAACTGGATACGATTCAATATTATCGATTTCCAAAATTTTAGTCATTCGTGATTTATTTTATGCATCCTTTTACTATAGACTTTTACATGGCGTTATCGAAAAATTATTATTAGAAAAGAAAAAATAACATAGCTAATATTGAAAAAGAAATATTGTTTTTATTGAAAAAATATCATTTTTTGAGAGAACAGGCATTGGAAACGTGTTCAATGGCAACTACGTAAGCGGAAACCAGATTTAGATTAGATGAGTTTTGAAACTTTGCATCGTTTGATAGTTGCTAATATGACAGGAGTGATATTGTCAATCACTTTTCATTAACTCAAACTTGCAACCATTACTCGCTATCAAACTGTTAAACTACTCAACGATTCTGCGCTTTACTTCCATCAGCGTATTATGCAGCTATGCAGCACTCCGGAGAAATTCCGCGAAAACATAGTGAGTTAATTTGAGATTAAATAAAAAAACCAAATTAAAAAGCTAAAAAATCAAAAAATATAAAATTCGCTTTTCGTTTATCAATTGTGCCATTACAACTCCTATCTTTTTCTCTCTACTTCTAAGATTTATATGAGTATTAAACTGAATAAATAGGGATAACCTTTATAATTTCTTCTTCAATAATTCATTAATCTGTTGCGGGTTGGCTTTGCTTTTTGAGGCTTTCATGACTTGGCTAACAAAAAAAGCGATGAGTTTTTTTTACCTGCGCAGTATTGTTCGACCTGTTTGGGATTATTGGCAATCACTTCGTCAATAATTTTTTCGATGGTATTGGCGTCAGTAATTTGCTTAAACCCTTGCTGTTCGATGATCGAATCTGTATCACCTTTACCCTTCCACATAGCTTCAAATACTTGTTTGCCCATGCTGCCGGATAAAGTGTTATCAGCAATACGACTGAGAAGAGTTGCTAATTGTTCAGCACTGACGGGACTCTTTGTAATGGAGAGACTATTTTTATTTAGCGCGGCGGCTAAATCGCCGTTGATCCAGTTGGCTACAAGCTTATGAGGTAGGGTTTGATCTAGTTTTACTATGGTTTCAAAATAATTAGCTATGTCAACATTAGAAGATAGCAATTTAATATCATAACCGCTTAATTGATAACTTGCTTCAAAGCGCTTTCGTTTTTCCCATGGCAGTTCGGGCAACTGTTTTTTTACAGATTCAATAAATGCGTGTGTGATTTCTACCCGTAACAAATCAGGATCTGGAAAATAACGATAATCGTGCACTTCTTCTTTCATTCGCATGGGTCGTGTTTCATTGCGTACGGCATCATATAATCGCGTTTCTTGTACAACCCTTCCACCGTTTTCTAAAATTTCTTTTTGGCGTTCAATTTCAAATAAAATAGCACGTCCTACAAAGCGGAAAGAATTAACATTTTTAATTTCGGTGCGTGTTCCAAATTTCTTTTCACCTTGAGAGCGTAATGAAACATTCACATCACAACGAAAGGCGCCTTCTTGCATATTAGCATCGCTAACGTTGATATAACGCACAAGCGTATGCAGGGTTTTTAAGTAAGTAACAGCTTCGGTGGCAGAACGAATATCAGGATGAGAAACGATTTCTAATAAGGGCATCCCAGCCCGATTGAAATCAATTCCGGAATAGCCTTGCATGCCTTCATGAATAGATTTTCCCACATCTTCCTCCAAGTGCGCTCGCTCAATGCCAATGCGTTTTATACCCCCATTTTCGCTCTCAACATTAAGACAACCCGATTTAGCAATTGGCAATCTGTGTTGACTAATTTGATAGCCTTTCGGTAAGTCTGGATAAAAATAATTTTTTCTTGAAAAAATACAGTGATTCACGATAGTGGCTTTGATGCTTAAACCAAAACGAACAGCCAGTTTGACAGCTTCTTTATTTAAAACAGGTAAAACACCTGGAAAACCAAGATCGATCGCACAAGCTTGCGTATTAGGTTCTGCGCCATAAGTTGTAGAGGCGCCAGAAAAAATTTTTGTTCTTGTGCGTAATTGGACATGCACTTCTAAACCAATAACCGGTTCATATTCCATCTTATTTACCTCAATTTAGATGGCAATCGTTTATGGAAATCTGTTTCTTGCTGATAACGATAAACCACATTTAATAGACGCGCTTCATCAAAATAATTTCCAATTAACTGAGCTCCGATAGGTAGGTGATTAATAAAACCAACGGGGAAAGAAATGGCGGGCAAACCTGCTAAATTAGCAGGGATAGTATAAATGTCAGAGAGATACATTGCTATCGGATCTGACGTTTTTTCACCTATTTTGAATGCGGGTGTGGGCGTTGAGGGAGTTAAAATAATATCGACAGTTTTAAACGCATCACTAAAATCGTTACATATTAATCGACGAATTTTCTGAGCTTTTAAATAATAAGCATCGTAATAACCGGCAGAAAGCACATAGGTACCAATCATAATGCGACGTTTTACTTCAGCACCAAAACCTTCTGAGCGGGATCGTTTGTAAAGGTCATCCAAGTCTATGGGATTGTTGGAGCGATGTCCGTATCGAATACCATCGTAGCGCGCAAGATTAGAAGAACATTCAGTGAATGCTAACACATAATAAGCAGAATCGGCAAAATCTATGTGAGACAAGTGAATGTTTACGACGGTGGCCCCTAATTTTTCAAATATTGTTTTTACAGCTTCAATAGAGGCTGCAACGCCTGAATTTAATTCTTGACTAAAGTAGTTTTTCGGCAAACCAATTTTTAAACCTTCCAAGGAATCATTTAGTGTGGCAGTGTAATCGGGTGTATTTTTGTTAATGCTGGTTGAATCTTTCTGGTCGTGCATAGCCAGAACGTTGAGCAATAGTGCCGCGTCTTGTGCGGTTTGAGTTAGTGGCCCACCTTGATCAAAGCTAGAAGCGAAAGCGATCATACCGAAGCGAGAAACGCGGCCATAGGTAGGTTTCAAGCCAGTTATACCGCATAAAGCAGCTGGTTGACGAATTGATCCTCCTGTATCAGTGCCCGTTGCGGCAGGCACTATCCGGGCAGCAACGGCAGCTGCTGAACCACCGGATGATCCCCCTGGAGTCCGCTCGATATCCCATGGATTTTTAACAGGTCCATAATAGCTAGTTTCATTCGAAGAACCCATGGCAAATTCATCCATGTTTGTTTTTCCTATCAGAACAGCGCCTGCATGATTTAGTTGTTCAACGACAGTAGCGTCATAAGGAGCGATAAAGTTATCGAGCATTTTTGAACCGCAACTGGTTTTGATGCCTTTGGTACAGAAAATATCTTTTTGTGCGATAGGAATGCCGGTTAACGGGGTTGCTTCGTCTTTTGCTAGCCGTGCATCAGCTGCTTTTGCTTGAGCTAAAGCATATTCTCCTGTCACGGTAATAAAGCTGTTGAGTATGCTGTCGAGCTTTTTAATGCGATTGATGAAATGTTGTATGAGTTCCACACTGGATATGTTTTTATGTTGCAGTTCTTGGCTTAATTCGGCAATGGTTTTTCGGTGCATGTTCTTTCAATTATTCTTCATTTTCGATGACGAGGGGGACGATGTAAAGTCCAGCTTCAATTTGCGGCGCCACTTCTTGGAGTAAAGCGCGCTGGTTTGGTTCGGTGACGATGTCCTCACGCAAGGGTTGAGATACGTCATAAGGATGCGAAAGTGGCTCAACTGTAGTTGTATCTACTTCGTCCATTTTCGTCACCAAATTGAGAATTTTGTTGAGTTCCCTTTGCATCGATTGATTTTTATTTTCAGGAATAATTAGTTTAGCTAAATGTGCTATTCTATCAATGTCATCAGCGTTTAATATAGACACAGCTATTTCCCCCAACTGAGGAAAGGATTATATCTAATCTTTGCCAATAATGCTAAATCAAAACGGCCTGAGTTTAGGAAACCTTTTATCTCGAAGTTGAGAATCTGTGCCTCATCCGATTCGTCTTATGAAATGTCGAAATAATTAAGACCACTCTAAAATCTATGCTAGAAAGACAAAATGTGAGTAGAGCGGAAGATATCGCTAAAATGCATGGTGGAAATGGTGTCACCATCTCCTGTACATTTACCCTAAAAAAGCAGTTATTCAATTAGTTGTAGTTGTTAAATCAGTTTTAATTAATCGATAGTTCATGTTTGTAAGTCTTTCTCATTTGTCTTCATTTATCGAAGAATGAATAACAATATTGATTAGCAAGAAAGTGCTTGTATCATTCCTTTAAATAATTATAACCCTAAATTCCTATGATTCAGTTCAGTGGAGTACATCAACTAAATTATTTTCTTCTTAAAGTAACTATTTTTCGTATTTATTTATTCCGATTATATTCTCGGGTGGTAAGAGATAACCTTAAAGAAATATCCCGAATGTTGACTATAAAGTTCTATTATCTGTTATATTTATTTTTAATGTCGTTGATCAATTCTTCCGTTAATTGTTAATTATATCAGATATATCGTAATATTATACTTTAATCTTAGCGTAACGCAGTATTAAAGATTTTTAACACAATGATTTTAATATTACTTGACTCAATGGTTCCTTCTTACCTTTGTATCAAAGCTCATGATGGTTGAAATATCATCTTGAAATAGTATTGGTTGCGTTATTAGCTGATTTGGAGTTCATATAATTAATGTAAATGTTCTAGATAGAATTTCACTAATTTGGGAATTATTTTTTTCTGTTTTAATACTAAGTGTATACTTTTAATTTTCTTTTCTCTTTCCAAATAAAACTGTATTTTTTATCTTCGCTTTTAACAATAGAACAAGACAGATGTCCCTCCTTAAAAGACACTAATAGTGAGTGACTT
This sequence comes from Coxiella-like endosymbiont, assembly GCF_024730665.1. Taxonomy (GTDB): domain Bacteria; phylum Pseudomonadota; class Gammaproteobacteria; order Coxiellales; family Coxiellaceae; genus Coxiella. The sequence goes on along the minus strand of NZ_CP084737.1, from coordinate 645,467 downwards.
CTTAAAAAATCCTATCTGTAGGTTATTTGATTGTGAAGGCTTTCATTATTTTGCCTAACTGTCCGAAAGGACTATTTAGGGTTGCAAGATTAAGAGTGCCCACTATAATTTAGCGGTGCTGAGTTTTATTAATTTTTTCGTTTTATAACTATGGAGTTTCGTTTCTGTATTAGTGGGTCGTTAAAACATATGCTTTCTTTTTTAATTTCTTTCAAATTTAGTGTTTATAGAAATCAAATCGTCATAACCATATAAGTTAAATGCGGTCATCCTTTTAATGTTTTCACTAAATATTACTACCTGAGGCAAATAAATCCGCTATTTCACTTTCATGGATTTTTCTGGACATGGGCATTTCTCTCTATTTATTAGTACAACCGGACGTTTATACTCATGTAGTTATTTTGATAATGTGGTGTTTTCATCCATTCTTGATTGCAAATAAATCTAGTGTGAATATTCTTAGTCCAAAATTTTCGTGCTATATTACAAAGGATTTAACAACATCTTTTGGCTAATAGTATTAGTGCTTAATCAATCATGAAGTCTATCATTATAATTGAGTCCCATATAAAAAGTATAAATCTTGTATTCTAAGTTATAAGTAAGTGCAGTCATATAACTCCTCTATTAACTTTAGTTGAGAATTAACTAAGTCTAAGTGATTTCTTCCGCATTCTGTTAGAAAATTATGATAAGCTTGTTCGATATTGTAATGACTAGTTATATAGATCTTTATTTTTCAATTAATACTAATGTCAGGTTGGTTTAAAAAAATCACAATATTAATGATAAGTTCTTCTAATACTTAATTAAATCAATTAAATTATAATCGCATTGAAGTAACTATGAATTGGTTTAATTAATTTCAATCATTAGCAGCGAGAAACCTGGACTGGAACTATTTAGAGAAGTATATAAAGTGAGTTGATAGGTCTCCGAGAAGATTGACTTCTATCAAATAAATTGATATCGCGATCTAAAACACGTGCTAGGTTAGCATAGAATGCAGTTTCCCCCGATCGTTTTAACAACAACACTCTCTCTAAACGCCCTTGTATATATCATTCAATCTTAATAAATAATGCCTTAGATGAGTTTACCATTAGCAAACGTCTTACTCATAAAAAAGACTAGAAAACCCGTGTAATTAAGATACAAATCGATCGAAAATCTCCTTGCTCGCCAATATGGTGTTTATATAGTTTAAGAGGAGAGTAAAAGTAGTAGCAAGTGATGAGAGAATGACAACTCAGGGGACGATAAACGTCGTCCTAGCACTTCTGTTCCAGTAATTAGAATTTTCGGAGAAAAACACTTTTCCATACCATAAATCTCTTTACGTTTCTAGGCTCAGTGTCATGCAATTTAAAACTATTTATTTAAATACCGATATGGTATAATCCAAAACAGTTGATTCTTAGGGAAGTACTATTCTTTCTTTGAAAGGCTGATTGGTTCTTTGTGTGCATATAATAAAATAATCGAACTCTACCTAAGATGCTGAAAGTGTAGTCTTGTGCATATTGACGAGACCCTTTGAGTAAGACGACTTTTAAGATGGAAACATTCCAGTTAATATAATCTTCTAGGTATATTGTGTTAGTCATTTTATGTAAATGTCGCATAGTCAAAACCATCCTGATCTTAATGTCAAAATGGTTGAATATGGTGGGTGTGTGAGAGGATAGAGTTAGTGCACCTCATACTCTATCAATTGAACTAGAAAACGCAATGAGATAACGTTTCCATTAGCTACTTCTCTCATCTTTGATTTTCAGTTAAAGTGAGTTTGCATTTTCGAACACTTCACCGAGAAGAGATTATCCATGCTTAAAAAAATACGTGGTTTACTTTCTAACGATATATCTATCGATTTAGGAACAGCTAATACATTGATTTATATGGTAGAACAGGGAGGTATCGTGCTAAATGAACCTTCGGTAGTAGCGATCCGACAAGATAAGCGTGGTGGTCAGGAAAGAGTGGCTGCTGTGGGCGCTGAAGCTAAACGCATGTTGGGTCGTACACCGGGTAATATCATTGCTATAAGACCGCTGAAGGATGGTGTTATTGCAGATTTTCATGTGACTGAAAAGATGTTGCAGTACTTTATTCATAAAGTACATAAAACACGATTTTTGCGTCCAAGCCCACGTGTATTAGTATGTGTGCCCTGTGGATCAACGCAGGTGGAAAGACGCGCCATTAAGGAGTCCGCTTTAGGTGCGGGTGCACGCGAAGTGTATTTGATTGAAGAGCCAATGGCGGCTGCAATGGGTGCTGGCTTGCCGGTAGAAGAAGCTAGCGGTTCAATGGTAGTCGATATTGGCGGTGGCACTACTGAGGTCGCCATTATTTCGTTAAGTGGTATTGTTTACGCTGAGTCTGTACGCATTGGTGGCGACCGCTTTGATGAAGCCATCATTAGTTACGTTCGTCGTAATTATGGTGTTTTAATAGGTGAAACAACGGCTGAGCGTATTAAACATCAAATTGCTGTAGCGTTTCCTAATAACGAAATCAAAGAAATAGAGGTGCGTGGACGAAATTTAGCAGAAGGTGTCCCGCGCAGCTTTACTTTGACAAATAATGAGATTCTTGAAGCGTTACAAGAATCTCTTTCCGGAATTGTAGGTGCGGTTCGGAGTACACTAGAGCAAGCGCCTCCAGAATTGGCAGCCGATATTGCTGAACGAGGGATGGTATTAACAGGCGGCGGCGCTTTGTTGAAAGATCTCGATCAGCTCCTAATGGAAGAAACTGGATTACCTGTTGTAGCAGCTGAAGATCCTTTAACCTGTGTGGCTCGTGGTGGCGGGCGAGCGTTAGAGTTAATGCGCTCAATGGGTGGTGAATTTCTTTCACGTGATTGATAGCGTTTTGCTTTTAAAGAGGAAAGAGCCATCAAGTTAATTTTTACACGCTCTTCAATGCCACCAGGACTCCGTGCTCTTCTATTTATAGGGCTTGCTGTCACCTTAATTGTTCTTGATCAGAAGGTTACGTTTTTTCAAAAAATACGAGCTAATTTAGTGTTAGCAGTACTCCCTATTCAATATCTAGTCAATGTGCCGATCAAGACCATTCACTGGATTGCCACGAATGTTACTACCCAACAGCAATTAGTCGCCGATAGTGCACGGTTACGTGCTCATGAGTTGTTATTAGAATCCAAATTGCAAAAATTACTCGCGCTAGAACACGAAAATGCTCAATTGCGAGAATTATTAAAGTCAACTTCTCATGTCAGTAATGCCAGGGTAATTATTGCTCAATTGCTTGCGGTGAATTTGGATCCGAATTTACAGCAAATTATTGTTGATAAGGGGGGCGCCATCATATTTATGTAGGTCAACCTGTGCTGGATGCTTATGGTGTGGTTGGTCAAGTGGTCCAAGTAGGGCCATTAACAAGCAAAGTTATGTTGATCTCTGATCGAAAAAGTGCTGTTCCAGTACAGGATTATCGTAATGGAATTCGTGCTATTGCTGTGGGAATAGGTAGTTCTGAAAAATTGGTGTTAATTAATGTACCTGATACCAGCGATATTCAGAAGGGTGATCTTTTTGTGTCGTCTAGTCTCGGGCTTCGTTATCCTCTAGGTTATCCGGTGGGTGTCGTGTCTGAAATGAGGTATAATTTTTCTAAACGTTTTTCAACAATTATATTGCGGCAATCGGCGCATTTAGACCGGTCACAGCAGGTGTTAATGGTTTGGCCAAGTAAAGCTTCATTAGTCAAGTCAGTTCAGGAAGAATTAAAATAAAAATTGACTCCTGTGAGTGAGGATAATGGAAAATAGCTTTTCAAGAGATTTTATTTTTATTGGTATTACGCTCTTAATTGCAATGATGCTTACCATCCTGCCTTTGCCGTCAGAGGCTGTATGGTTGCAACCGGTGTGGGTATTTATGGTCTTGTTGTTTTGGATGATGACCATTCCTCATCGGGTAAGTATCGGCACAGCTTTTATTAGTGGTTTTTTGCTTGATTTATTGACAGGTACGATGGTGGGGCAGCATGCGCTTTTATTTACAGTTATTGCCTATTTTTTCATTCGTTTCCAGGTACTTATTCACAGTTTTCCGCCATGGCAGCAAATTATTCTTGTACTAATCTCAACAGCTGTTTATTTAGCATTACAATATTGGATTATGGCACTGGCTAATATTGCTCCGATAACGGCAAAATATTGGTTATCTATTTTTAGTACAACGTTTTTATGGCCTTGGGTGCGATTTTTATTACAGGATTATTATCATCGATTTAGATTAGGCTGATGTTTAAAATCATAATGCGGATTTATTTAAGATTTGTCTAAAATATTTATCGATAACGAGGGCAAGTATCGTCATTATTTTGTTGTATTGGTTAATTTGCATATTTAGTAATTTCGTGATCAATTATCAGGGAGATTTTTAAGCGATGGGGATTAATGGTTGTGCTACCGCTTTTGTATTAATTGATCTATATCAATCTATCTAACCAGTTGGTGTGTGCTTTGATCCCGTGTCGCATTTTTCTGTGACGTCGTCATTGTTGATCCCGAAAATCAAAAATCCTTACTTATAGATTAATTAACTGTTAATCACAACCTAGATTTTCATAGATTACTCATTAGCGTGTTGCTCGGCTACCTGGCTCATTTAATATTATCAGACAAAGAGCTCTTGATGTAGTAAGAAATAAAGAAGATAAAGTCATGTTAAAGAAAAACGGTGCTACGGGGAAAGCCTGATGCCCGCTTTAGGTGAAATAAGCACAATTCTGTAGCTCCTGTAGCGACCAAATATCACCTTAAATTTTATTAATTATTTGTCATCAATGTTACACCCTAAAATTACACGCCTAAAAAGCAATATTTTTGTTGACAATTTGTGAGCTGAAAATCAATGAAAATTTTTCGTCGTCAAACAGTCGGTCAGGGAAGTGTTACTGGTATCAGACCTCCAACTACTTAATCTGTTTTTGCTGACATTGAATTATGGTGTAATGAATATTTTTTAAAGGCAATAGTTCAATAGCCATTGGAGGAGTGTGCTAAAGATTTTTCGATCAAGCATGGAAAATATGATATGTAATCATGATCAAAATTTTATAAATAGTAGCTATAATCCATGCAAAGAAGCAGCCTAATTCCATAAAAAATTAATCAAATTCATGCCCAACTTATATTAGAAATAGAAAGTATGTGCCGACGGGTGTGGATTAATAGGTGAGTATATAATTTTGTATGTGGGAAAAAGAATGGCTGAAATGATGTAAGTACTTAGGTGAGAATATCAGATTCTGGTTCCAGAAAATGAAAACTCTTTAGTTAGAAGTTATACAGCAGAAGATAGTCAAACAATCTGACGGTGGACGATTGTGCGCATCTTTCACATTCCGCACCTTTTACATTTTAAATATATAGAGGTGATTTTACTGGTTTAGTTTTATGCATAGAACAATTTTTAAGTATTTCATAGTATTACATGTTGCTAAATTTATTGATTAGCTCTTCTAATGATAGCTCGTCTTATGCGAACAAAAGTACAACAGTCATCGTAATTCATGATAACATTCACATCTAATCGATTATAATTAAGAGTCGATTAGGGCTGATTTTGAATGGGTTAGTATAGGGCCATGCTAATTCTATTGCAATGTGTGCAAAGAAATGGATTATTTTGGATTCTATTAAAGGTCCTCCTTGTATTCACACAAGACCAAGATAGTTATGAGGAAAATTTAATGTAAACACGATCCTGAGTAAAACTCATTTACGTTACTAACAATTTATATTGCTAAAAATACCAAATTTACTAAATATCGCATTTGACACCGATTGTGTTGAGCATTTTAGCAAGCACTGATACCTGGTGATATCAGTGCGTACTCAATGTTAAGCGTCTTTAGTCGTCTGTTCAGTTTTAAAAGGTGAAATTACCGAGAACTTAAAATTAAGCTGTGAGATAACAGTAAAACAAATGATATTCTTCAGATAGGAATGACGGTTGTCGTCCGTATGCATTGAGTACTATTAAAGCACGAGCTTAATTCACTGTTATAAAATTTACTTCTCATACTTTAAGCTTATAGCCTTAAGCTTAATAATTGAGAAAATCTGGTTCAGTAATAGAGCTCCTGATTGATAGCATATCGTATATATTATTTGCAAAATATTCAAGAAGAAAACTGGTTTTCGGAAGAATCTACAGTATAAAGGGACGATTTAGTATTTTTAGCATTGATTATAGTTTTGGGTCACGCGTGTTGCAGTGACAGTAGTAAAAGTGCAGGGTTTACGTATGCTGCTGATGCTAATTAATGTCAAGGCTTTTCAGGGTAGGGTGTCTCAAAAAGTATTACCTGTTTTCCAGGGGGTAGTAAAAAGCTATTCAATATGTTAGACTGACCCTCCTATTTAGTCTCTCACCAGGATTTCAGTAAATCTGATTTATTCGCGCGACAGCGATGGAAGACAGTTGATTTATAACCTCATTTAGTATGGAAGGGTGGTTGAGTGAGAAAATTCCTGTATGCTCCTAATTAATAGTACTACCAAGAGGAACTTATGACTAAAAACAAGCTTGTTGAAATCATGGCGAACGCTGCTAACATCTCTAAAAATGCGGCTGCTCGTGCTTTGGATGCATTTACAGATTCGGTTACAAAATCATTGCGAGAGGGAAAAGGTATGGTGCTTATTGGTTTTGGTACCTTTAAAACTAGTCAACGTGTAGCAAGAATTGGGCGTAATCCACGAACGGGTGAACCGATGAAGATCCCGGCAATTAAGGTTGTTCGATTTTCCGCAGGTAAGAAGCTGAAAGAAGCTTTAAATAGAGAGTAAAAGAAGAAGACTTGATTAACTCAAATATATCCGTTATCTTCACTTCCCCAGAAGAAGTTTAAAGTTTCTGGAATGATTTCTTTTTGTGGGTGCTTAACTCAGTTGGTAGAGTGTCGTCCTTACAAGGCGAATGTCGTGGGTTCGAATCCCTCAGCACCCATTATGTGCTGATACTCCAGGGTGCACCACAAAAACTTCGAGGCAAAAAATTTTAGGGAGATATATGAAACGGAGTGGTAGTTCAGTTGGTTAGAATGCCGGCTTGTCACGCCGGGGGTCGCGGGTTCGAGCCCCGTCCACTCCGCCATAGAATTTTTTCTGGAAGGCAAGTAAGTCTTCTTAAACTGGTTCCGCTTAGATCAGCCTTTTATTAATTATCCCTTTCACTGAAATTATACTCTGAAATTATACTCCGTAAGTATAAGGCTGGAGGTCCCTCGGTGTATTAATTTTTTCTGTTCTCGGTAACGTTCTAAAGCTAACTCAATTAATTGATCTAATAAATCACGACAAGGTAATCCTGTCGCTTCCCACATTTTTGGATACATACTAATATCCGTAAATCCAGGAATAGTATTAATCTCATTAATCATTAATTCATTTTTATTTGATATAAAAAAATCTACCCGTGCCATCCCAGAACAATGCACCGTCTTAAAAGCGTCGACTGACATTTGTTGAATGCGTTTAATCATTATCTCAGGTAAATCGACTGAAGTTAGTGTAGTTGCTCCATTGGGGTCAATATATTTTGCTTCGTAAGAATAGTAATGCCAAGATTTTCAGCATTTCTATGATGGCCGCTGCGCTTGTTTAAGAGTTTTAAAATTATCCTTTTAGAATTGTTCATATTCTGCGATTTTAATGAATTGTTTATAGACTTGTTTATTACGGTAAAAAAATTAACTTTCAATATGTTATCTTGTATGGTGATAGTATAGTGAGTAAAATATTTATTAAGTATTTGATAATGATTTAGTATTTTAAATACTGTACAATAACATCTTTAAATGTTTTTAAAGAACCGGTGTTAATGTAGTTTTGTAATATCTCTCACGCTAATCATAAGATCGTGAATATGTTGCACAACAGAGAAATTGCCTTAAGGTACGTAAGACGATATCATTAAAAGAGGATAATACTTCTGTTATGATAGCGGTCTCTTTAATGAAATGTTAATTTCTGTGCTTAATTTTTCAGATGAACCTGCCTTGCATTTAAACATTATTTATCCTATTATCCCACAGTGGGATTGTGTCGATTTCTAAAAATCCTAGTGACTCTCCATTTTCAGAACAGCTCTTCTAAAAGAGCTCTGCTCTCGCTCGTTTATGCTAAAATACTCCCCATTTCAGAGGAGTAGGATGATGAAACCCCAAGGCATCACTAGGCGACGTTATAAAGTAACACGAGCGAATCTCCTCTCTCTTGTCCGATGCCTGAATATCGCTTATGGGATGCGCATCCCCGAGTTTATTTGCCTATTGAACGAGATGGCTATTTTAGATGCCCTTACTGTGAAGCTGAATATATCCTGGAGGACTTTGAAATGCTAAAGGAAAGTTTGCAGTGATTCATGAAGAAAAAAATGAAAATTTTGATTATAGGGCCTGCGTGGGTAGGTGATATTGTAATGGCCCAAACTTTGTTTAGATGGTTGAAAAAACGCCATCCAGATTTAGAGATTGATGTTTTAGCGCCCGCATGGACAAAACCTTTGTTAGATCGTATGCCAGAAATTCATGAGTCGTTAAGCTCTCCTTTTAATCATGGTGAGCTTCGATTTGGTGATCGCTATCGATTAGGTGTATCACTCCGGGAACGACATTATGAACAGGCAATTGTCTTATCTAATTCGTATAAATCAGCTTTGGTACCTTATTTTGCGAAGATATCGAGACGTACTGGATGGATAGGAGAAATGCGTTACGGTCTTTTGAATGATGTGCGATGGTTGAATAAAAGACATTTTCCGAAGATGGTTCAGCGTTTTATTGCTTTAGGATTAGAAAAGGGCGAACCTTTACCTATCGAGTTGCCTTATCCACAGCTACAAATTTCTCCATCAAGTGTTAATGCTACATTAAATAGACTTTCTTTATCAAAGTCAGATGAGCTTATTCTAGCTTTATGTCCTGGATCAGAATTTGGCCCTTCCAAACAATGGCCAGCGGATTATTACGCAGATATAGCGAGAGCTAAGCTGTCCGAAGGCTGGCGTGTTTGGTTGTTCGGTTCTGTAAAAGATAAAGAAATAACGGATTCGATTATAACTGCAACGGAGCATCAAGCTGAAAATCTTTCTGGAATGACGGAATTAAGTGAAGCTGTGGACTTACTGTCATTAGCTTCGTTAGTGGTAACGAATGATTCAGGTTTAATGCATATTGCAGCTGCACTTGGTCGATCCCTTATCGTGATATATGGTTCTACTTCACCTGAATTTACACCGCCTCTATCAAAAAAAGCTCAAATTTTAAGATCCTCACTATCGTGTAGTCCTTGTTTTAAACGTACTTGTCCGTACAGACATCATGACTGTATGAAAAAATTAAAGCCGGAACAGATATTAGAGGCTGCTACAACTATTTTTTCTTCTTAAAAGTAATAGCAACTGGATACTGGGCGTTGGTAATATTGGCAACAGATATTCTAACTGATAAGGTATGACTCTCGCATAAAAATTTATACTAAAGATCTAGCAAAGATATAAGCAAAAGAATTATAGTCGCGATAGAAAATATTTTTATAAATTTTCCTCAATTTTGATGCTTAGTCGCCATTAGTTCTAGTATTTTGCAGATGAAATTGGGACTTTGTTTCTTTAGATAATTTTTATTTTTCTACCTGTGCAATTGATAGGAAATATGTTCGCTAATCTTAAATCTGTCAGTAGAAACATCTGCCGATTCCACTAGCAGATCTATTTCCTAAAGTTTTTCGGGTATTTCTTGATAAATGCGCAATAAATAAAGTAAATATTTGTGTTCGATATAATGGATTATGAAAACTTATTTTTTAAAAGATTCAATGTCACAACATCACTTGGAGAAAGTAAGGAGGGGTGTCGGAATTTAGCGATTATATTTGGCAGTTATATACAGGAATCATCTCCTATTTTCCTATTAAAGATGGCAGTCAAGTAGGAATATATAATTCAAGCCATTCTTGAATGATATTTTCATCTTCAGTCGGTAGAATTTAAATAGTCGATCTAAAAGCTTCTGATAACAGATTTTTATTTCTTCCTCTTGTCTCTTTGAAGAAAGAATTTATTTTCAGCCGAGCCAATTTTGATCATGATTTTCCCTTTATGAAAAAAAGTAAGACTCGTTTGAGTCGATTGTAAAGAGCATTAACTTCGAAGTGTAGCGCGGGGGAAAGTATGTACTAATTACTTAATAGCATTCATTTAAATCTTTTCGGGAAAAGCTCATAACAAGAAATAAAGCATATAAATGCAATTCCGTAGTATCGCTAAGCCAAGGATTAGCGAGACATCCAATAATCATGCTCATTAAAAGGATTTGTATTAAATAACAGTATTCTTCAGGGAGAAGAAAACTATATTTCCACTGCAATATGAAATTCAGTAAAATAAACGCAATACCTAGAAATCCTAATTCAACTCCGACATTCAAATAGCTATTGTAAGCAAGCGATATAATGCCAGTTGCTTTTGTCTGATCTTGGGACAGAGTAGCATAGACGGTATGGAAACTTCCTGTTCCATGTCCGAACCAAGGTTTTTCCTTGAAGAGCAAATAAGCGTTTTTGATGGATTGGATACGAATGCCAACAGAAGTATTGACTAAGCCTTGTTGGTAATGTTCGGCATCACTAACGATTTGTATGATTCGTATCCTGAATTCGTGAGATAAATGAAAAGCCAATCCACTCAAAACAACAGCGACAAGAAGTGAGGAAAACAATCCTCGCCATCCAAAATAAAGAATGCCTGTGTATAAGAGTAATGCGCCAAAAATAAAATAACCTGAACGTCCGTCGCTGATAAAAAATACGTTAAAGATCGCTGCTATGGTTAATAACCCGTAAAACCAACGAAAATTAAATTTTCTCGCATATTGGTATAGAAAAATAAAGGCTGTAATGACCATTAAAAAATTTTGTACGATATGGTCTTTAAAGACACTTGCATGGTCAAAACGGGAATGAGGCAGCCATGAAGGATGGAAAAAATATTTGATGTACGATAAAGTCAACGTAATTAGCATCGCCATTAAAAAAGCATTTAAAATGTATCTTTTCCAATAGGATTCGCAAATAAAGCCCATCAAAAGGGCAGCGGCACATACCAATGTGGATAATTTTAAAAACCGATGGAGGATATCTTGCTGAGGTGCTGGAGAATAAAAGATCCCGACAACATAAAGTAGGACAAAGGCTGTCAGGAAAATAGCAACGGGATGTGAAATAATGATGCGCCATTTTTTTTCCAGCGATCGCTAAATAAACTTAAAATGGCAGCTAAAGGAAATAAAGTCCCAGTAATGCTCGTTGAAAGTGGCAGAAAAAAGGCAGAAAGAACTAAGACACTCCCTGTAAGCTTTGCATTCCATGACTCTTGTTTCATAATTTCATCAACAGCTCGTATTGGAAAAATACTGGATACATTTACTGGATAAATTTGTCCAAATTGTAACATAGAGGTCAAAAGTGTGCCATCAAGAAGAAGTACATATCGTTGAACCGACGCTAGCTGATCAGGCAGGCCATTGTCATGGTTATGTGCAAAGTCTAGTTCGCGCGAATTCGACTTTTTGTTATGATTTCCATATCTGGTTGGATCGTCAGGGAAGTGGGCTTTTCCAAGGGGAGCGCTGCCATGTTCGTCCTTATTTCCGACGGAGGTGGTGTAAAGTCCAAAAGTTCTTTCATTTGCGCTCATTGATCCAATGTCACAAGACTATTTTTATTCCAACTGCTGGGCGCCTTGATTTGGTTTATCTAGATCGAATATTAAACAAGAAAAGATATCAGGGAAAAATTTTTTTGCATTTTCATCAATTTAAAATGACCGATAAGAAAATGTCATTACTAGAAAAGACAGCGAAACGTTATCCTGAATTTATTCTTATGGCCCCCACTGAAAGGCTGTTAAACATTTTTAAGAAAAGTGGATTTAAAAATTGTGAACGGGTTCCTTGTCCAACTTATGCGCCGCTCTATCATCCTGCTCGCGAAAATTCATCGTTTCTAAAAGTCATTTATGCGGGCGCTGCGCGAGCTGATAAAGGTTTTCCTGAAGTAGTTAACTTTTTGGAATATTTATGTCAGAAAGAAGAAGACATGCCGATAGCGTTGCAAATATCCCCTCCTTTCTCAGGACGTTATGATGAAAAGACTCAAGCTGCATTGTCACGATTGAATCAATTGTCATTGCCAAAATTAACCTTGTATAACAAAACGTTAAATCAAGATGATTATCAGCAATTATTTTTTGGAGCGATTTGTTTGATGGTCTACAGTCCTGCTCATTATCGTGATAAATTCAGCGGAGTGGCTTTGGACGCCTTGTATGCGGGATGTCCTATTATCGGAGTAAATGATACCTGGATTGGCGAAACGGTACAGCGATTTCAGGCTGGTGTGGTACTGACCCGCCGATCGCCTGAAAATATTTATGAGGCATTACAATTAATTCGGCGCAAATATATGCGCTTTGTTGAGAATGCAAAACAAGCCGGTGCAATTCTCTTTTGCGAGCATGATCCTGTTAATACCTTAAAAATAATCAAAAAATTGAGTGTTTAGTGAATAAGATATCAGTATATATTATTGCTTATAACCAAATAACAAAGATTGAATCCGCTATAAAAAGTGTTTTATGGGCAGATGAAATTCTCGTCGTCGACTCACATAGCACGGATGGCACCACAGAGTTAGCAAAAAAATTATGTGCGCGGGTAATTCAGATACCCTTTCGGGGATTTGGTAATTTGCGCAATCAGGCGGTTGCAGCTTGTCGGTATGGTTGGATATTTAGTTTAGATTCCGATGAACGCTGCACATCGGAGGTACAATATGAAGTTTTGTCTATTATTAATTCTAAAGAAGCTTTAGATATTTACCGGATATCAAGAAAAAGTTATTTTATGGGACGTTGGATTAAACATTGCGGCTGGTATCCCGATTATCGTCAACCCCAATTATTTAGAAAAGATAGTTTAAGTTATATCAACGATATCGTACATGAAAATTATCTATGCCACAGCAAAAAGCCGATGGGTTATTTAAAAATTCCATCTGGCAAATTCCATTTCAGGATGTATCAGAAATGATGCAAAAAGCCAATCGCTATTCAACCCTTGGTGTTGACCGACTTGAGGAACGATACAGTAAAGCATCCATGCTTTTAACACTCACCCATACTATTTGGACATTTATTAAAGTTTATATTTTACGATGGGGGTTTTTAGACGGCTGGCCCGGATTTATTATTGCGATGGGCCAGAGTTATGGTGCATTTTATCGATATGCTAAATTTTATGAGAAACAAAAATTAAACACTAAACTAGACGAATACTGAAGCTTGTTAATAGTGCATCTGTTTTGGTTAAGTTTGCATCAAATGAAGGTAAGCCTGTATTTCTTGTCACAGCTTCTTTGCAAGAAGTAAGTTTTACGTAAAAGCTGGCCGATTGATGATGATTTGTTTTTGGGTATTACCGACGCTAAATTGTGCTTTGAAACAATTTAAAAACCATTTCTACGAGTCGATATTTTGCATTTAAATTATCAGTCACTGCGTTCTCATTAAATTTGAGAACATATGCAATACATATTGCCATAAGACGCTGTTTATTTTTCGGAGCGAGTAATATAATGCCATCAACAATTGCGAGAGCGATTCAGCCATTACTATCATCTTCAAAGGAATAAATGGTCATAAACCAAATGGGGGGGTTGTTTAATCACCAAGTTTTCTTGGTAAAGATTTGTAAACCACTGCAAAAAATAAGCAAAATTTCATAAATAGTGTATTTTTTCAGGCCGCAATGCGCTATATCCAATTTTATTGGGGTACTAGCGGGCAGAGACTGATTTTTTGCAGTGGTTTTCAATGCAGTCGGATTCCCTTAATATCCAATCCCGTTAATCTCGATTTTTTTGCTCTCTACCACACTTTCTATTAAGGTTTTTAAATATAATTGCTTCGCAAAATCCAAACCCACAGAGAATACATATCCAAGTAAGCGAGAGCAAGCGAAAAATGTCTTTATGTGGTGACATACCTTACATCAAAAGACCAATTCGAATTAAATTAACTTACAGATAGAATTGAGTTATTCTTTTCACTAGTTGATTATATAACTTCCTTATATTTTAAGATGTTTTTTGGCTCTTATCTCACGCACGCAGAGGCTGTGAATTCTACGCCGAATCATACTTTGGGAGCACGGAGACCTTCCCTTGCCCGCCTAGGAGATTTTGCGCATAATACTTAAAATGAGGGTGAGAGGTATGTATGATAGCTGAAATTGATATCCCTCCTTACGAAAATGCACGTGTGGTCGTTTATGGTGATTTAATGCTTGATCGTTATTGTTATGGGCAAGCAGGACGAATTTCTCCTGAAGCACCTGTCCCTGTAGTGAATGTGAGTAATAGTGAATCTCACCCAGGGGGTGCTGCAAATGTAGCTTTGAATGTGAGAGCACTTGGCGCGTCAGTGGTGTTAATCGGCTTGGTAGGCGATGATGGGGAAGCCAGAGAATTGGAGTCTCTGCTTGCTGCGCACTCTATTGATTGTCACTTTCATCGTGTGCCAAATTATTCCACGGTAACTAAGTTGCGGGTTCTTGTTCAAAATCAACAGCTTTTGCGGTTGGACTTTGAAAAACGTATAAAGAATTATCACGATAATCCTTTGATGATTCGGTATCGTGAGGCGCTGTCTAAAGCTCAAGTAGTGGTTTTTTCAGATTATGCCAAAGGGGCGCTCAATAATGTTTCAACTCTTATCAAAGGAGCCCGTGCAAAAGGATTGCCTGTATTGGTTGATCCCAAAGCTACTGACTTCACTTGTTATGAGGGGGCTACCCTCTTAACACCTAATTTAAGAGAATTTGAAGCGATTGTGGGTCACTGCCAAACAGAACAGGAAACTGAATTTAAAGCCCGTGCCCTTATTCAACGTCACCATTTTGAAGCTGTACTCATCACACGCGGCAAGCATGGAATACTTTTAATCCAGAAAGATAAACCAGCAATTAATTTAGCGACACACGCCCGTGAAGTTTATGATGTAACCGGAGCGGGCGACACCGTGATCTCAGTCATAGCAGCTTCATTGGCGTCAGGCTGCGATTTAGTACGAGCGGTGACGCTGGCTAATTTAGCAGCAGGATTAGCGGTCCGTAAGCTCGGGACTGCAACAGTCACTGTGCCGGAGTTACGACGCGCCTTGTGTCAAATCACCGGTTCACGCATCGGTGGTGGTATATTAACAGAAAGAGAGTTGTTGTTAGCTGTTTCGGATGCACATGCACATGGAGAAATTGTAGTAATGACTAATGGTTGTTTCGATATCTTGCATCCGGGCCACGTGCACTATTTAGAAGCTGCTAAAGTAATGGGCCATCGTTTAATTGTCGCTGTGAATGATGATCAATCGGTTACCCGTTTAAAAGGGGTAAAACGTCCTATAAATGCGTTGCACGTGCGTATGGCAGTTTTGGCTGCTTTGCGTGCGGTAGATTGGGTTGTGCCTTTTTCAGAAGATACCCCTGCTCGTTTAGTTAGAAAAGTGCTACCCGATATTTTAGTCAAAGGTAACGATTATCAACTTGATGAAATTGCGGGTGCTGATGCAGTGATTAAAAATGGCGGTCAGATACTAACTATCCCTCTTAAAAAGGGATTTTCGACATTTCAGTTAATTGAAAAAGTTAGAGGAGTAAGACATGAATGATTATTGTGACAGGTGCAGCAGGATTTATTGGGAGTAATTTGCTTAACGGTCTTAATAAAGCGAGTCGGGCGGATATTATTGTTGTTGATGATTTAACAGATGGAAGAAAATTTAAAAATTTAGCTGTTTCAAAGTATGCTGATTATCTGGATTATGAAGATTTCTTAAATCGAATTATCGCGGAGCAATCATTTGCCAAGTCTATTGAAGCAGTTTTTCATGAGGGTGCTTGTTCGCTGACTACAGAGTGGGACGGCCGCTACATGATGCGTAATAATTACGAATACTCTAAACATTTATTGCATTATTGCACAAAAAGAAAAATTCCTTTTATTTACGCCTCCAGTGCCGCCGTCTATGGGGGTAATCGTCAATTTGAGGAAACCAGTGATAATGAAATTCCTTTAAACGTTTATGGATATTCAAAATGGATTTTTGATCAATATTATTTGCAACAACGCAAACAAATTGCTTCTCAAGTGGTTGGATTACGTTACTTCAATGTATATGGTCCGCACGAACAGCATAAAGGCCACATGGCCAGTATGGCTTTTCATTTGATGAATCAGTTACAAGAAACAGGAATTGTCAGATTGTTTGAAGGTTCCGATGGCTGTCCTAATGGCGGACAATTTCGGGATTTCATCTCGATAGAAGATGTTGTCAAAATTAATTTATGGTTTATGGAACATACAGATATATCAGGCATTTTTAACGTCGGCACTGGAAAAGCACGAACATTTAATGCGTTAGCTGAAATATTAATTGAATTAAATAATAAAGGAAAAATTGAATACATCCCTTTCCCTGAAAAATTAAAAGGTGCTTACCAAATCTTCACCCAAGCCAATATTACCAAATTACGCAATAGTGGTTACTCAGAAGTATTCCTTACTCTCGAAGAGGGGTTGCGTCATTATTTTAATTGGATAAATTTAATGAAGAAAGCAACTGTTCGTTCATCGAATTCCGTATGCCAATTGTTCCAAACCTAAATTGGTATCTTTTCTCCGTTATACTAGTGAAGAAAATTACTAAGGGGTAAGTCCTGGAGTATATCCAGGTGCACAGCATGCCTCCATCAGAGAAAAGTGTGCCTCTAAATAATTTATATGTAAAAACGCCAGCATTGAAGGGCGGTGAGAATTTTAAAGTTTGGTCTTATCTAAATTTTCACCTCAATTTTTCATCTATAAGCACGAACATACTTCTGTGATAACCGCTAAATTTTTTTAAGAGTAGTAATAACAGCGTTAGCTATCGTGGTTGATCAGGTAAATTTAGCGGTATTTTCCTCGATGCCCAAGGTAATTACCAAATACTACTGTTTCCAAAAGAGGTAATTGCGTATAGCTTTAAAAGAAACTGGAAAGCGATTGTCTGAGAGATACAGATGCATTCTATGCATTAAGATAACTTCTTGCTAGATTTTCTCGCCATCCTGAAAATCCCTAAGAAGGATTCTTCAGCTTTATCTGCGTCGATTTTTGAAGGACCTTCTTTAGCAATGTAAAATGAGAGCTGTTAATTCACCAGCAAAGAAATAAAGTTAATCGACCGTTAAGCAATCTTTCCTTCCTCTGCCGATGAAATTGCTGCAAAAAGGATTCAGTTTGAGCAGGCTGGTCTATAAGAAGACTAACAGTGCCAGTATTCTTAACTTTTGGTAAATGACTAACTTAATCTGATAATTAGGCATATAATACCCAGATAAAGTTATTTTTAAATTATTATCTGAAATTCTAAATTTGCCTCAATTTTTGCCGGATTGCAACGAATCCTTGTGGTTGGTAACGATAAAGGATCACACAGTTTACAGATTTCTAATCTAGAATTTATAGGTGAGCATGTCACTGAAGTAGCCACAGAAGAGTGGCTAATCTCATTAAAAGTGTAGTGGAAAACAAAAAAAATTGATAATAGAAGAACTTATTCCTTCCCTGATAGAAGGGAAATTAATTACTATAGTTAAAAAGTGAAGTCGAAAAGAGTCAACTTTCAGAGACGATGTTAAGTAAAGCATGCAGATAACATTGTTCTTTGGAAAAAGTATTATTTTTCTGACTTTCTCGAATTATTTCTGCCATGATTTCTATCATTTAAATGTTCAACCTGATTTGGGTTTCGTCGATTTTATTTATCATTTTGATAATATCTTGAATGCCTTCAAGGCGGATGTGTATTAAACTTTCCAGTGAACTTAAATGTAAATCCACATGTAAAAAAGACTGGTTTCAGTCGTGTGATATTTTTAAGCTGATTTTCCGAATTATTAAATTATTGTTTAAGAAGCGCTGGTAGTGCTGATATTTTCGAGTGAGCATGTATGACTGTGTAATTGATTGTTATTCAAGCTGAGATTGAATCAAAAAATATTTATCATTTGATCGCTGTTCCTGATTATTTTTACTAACCAGTTTTATCCGGATATTCACACAAATCGTTAATTAAACAATCAGAACATTTTGGGCGTCGTGCCATGCAAATGTAACGTCCATGAATAACTAGCCAATGATGGGCGTCGACTAAATATTTTTGAGGAATAGCTCCCATCAATTTTTTTCAATTTCAAGCGGGGTTTTCCCATAGGCTAAGCCAATCCGTTTTGAAACCCGAAAAACATGCGTATCCACAGCAATTGTTTTTTGTCCAAAGGCTGTATTAAGAATAACATTAGCTGTTTTGCGGCCAATGCCTGGTAAAGCTTCTAAGTCTTCGCGCGTGTTTGGTATTTTGGAACCATGATTTTCAACTAAAATTTTGCAAGTTTTTATAATATTTTTAGCTTTAGAATTAAAAAGACCAATAGATTTAATATATTGTTTTAAACCCTCTTCTCCTAGTTCCAGGATTTTACGTGGCGTATTAGCAACTTTATATAATTCTTTCGTATATTTATTAACACTTATATCAGTCGCTTGTGCAGAAAGCATCACAGAAATCAATAATTCAAATTTAGAACGATAAATTAACTCTGAGACTGGCTCACTATTATGCGCTTTAAATCGACGAAAAATTTCTTCCAGCCGGGATTGATGCATCGCACTTTCCTTTTTTTTAACGCGCAAGACTGCAGCATGAATGGCAGCTTTCCGTGTTTCCACCGTCAGATTAGAAATTTTATTACTACGCTGTTCTGTTTTATCACGATTTAGTCTTTTTTGTCTATTTTCATAGCGTAAACGCCATTGCTGAGCGGAATGGTTTTTCTTCAATATTGTCGGTTGAATATCAATGCAATCGATAGGACATACGGGTAAACATAACTCACAACCAGTGCAGGCATCGCTAATGATGGTATGCATCTGTTTAGCAGCGCCTATAATCGCATCCGTTGGACAGGCTTGAATGCATTTCGTACACCCGATGCATTCATTTTCACGAATTACTGCAATTGCAGGTAATTTCGCTTTTCTTTCCATTTCGGGAATATAGGACGCTGGATCTAGATTAAGACATTCAGCTATCGCTACTAACTTTTCAACACCGCCAGGCAAGCAACGATTAATAGGTGCTTCATTTTTAGCAATTGCTTCAGCATAAGGCCGGCACGCGTCGTACTTACACAATCCACATTGTGTTTGAGGTAATAGTGCATCAATTTGATTAATTAACTTCTTGTTCATTGAATCAGCTTCGACATTGTATCTGGTAATATGCGTTGTAGTAAAGCTTCAAAAGTATTGATAGAGTGATTAAGTAAAGGTGTTTTTAGTGTTAACCAGTTAAGTTCACTATTTAAAAATAGTTCTGCTTTTTTCGCTGTCGCTGGTAATATTGGCTTTAAAAAAGTCGTCAACACCTTAAATAAATTGAGTCCTTGTGTACAGACTGCTTGCGCTTGTTTTTTGTAACCGACTTCTTTTGCCAATATCCACGGTTTTTTAGCATCAATGTATTGATTAGCACGATCGGCTAGCGCCATGATAGTCCTCACGGCTTTATTGTAATTTAATGATTCATAACATTCAGTAATAGTTTGCTTCGCTTTTATAAAAGCTTCATATAATTCTGGCTCTGGTAATTCAGAAGACAACTGACCATTGAATTTTTTAGTGATAAAACTTGCGCATCGACTCGCTAAATTAGCATATTTGCCTACAAGATCAGCATTTACGCGTTGTGCAAAATCCTCGAGATTTAAATTAATATCTTCTACTTGAGGACCTAACTTCGCTGCATAATAATAACGTAAATATTCAGGATTTAGGTGCTGCAAATAATGACGCGCTGTAATGAAGGTACCGCGAGATTTTGACATTTTTTGTCCGTTAATAGTTAAATAACCATGAACGTAAATAGCAGTGGGTAAGCGAAAGTTTGCTCCCGATAGCATTGCGGGCCAAAAAAGTGCGTGAAAATAAATAATATCCTTACCTATAAAATGATAAAGCTCTGTTGTGCTTTCTTTTTTCCAAAAATACTCAAAACCAATCACAGGACGCTTTTTCGAAAGATTTTTTAAACTCGCCATGTAACCAATAGGCGCGTCTAGCCAGACATAAAAATATTTATCAAGCGCTTCAGGGATTTTAAATCCAAAATAAGGCCCATCACGAGAAATGTCCCATGGTTTAAGCCCATCAGCAAGCCATTCTTTTAGTTTATTGGCCACTTGTGGTTGCAAATGACCTGAATTAATCCATCTTTTTAGTAAATCGGTATAATGATTTAACGAAAAGAAAAAGTGCTCGGAATCTTTTTCGATAGGTTTTGCTCCTGATAACCCAGAAACTGGATTAATTAATTCTGTCGGTCTGTAAATCGCGCCACAGGCTTCACAAACATCACCATATTGGTCTGGCGAGTCACAGCGGGGGCAAGTGCCCCGAATGAAGCGATCAGGAAGAAAAACTTCTTCTATCGGATCATACAATTGTGAAATCGTTTGAGTAAAAATATCTCCTTTTTCCTTAAGCCGTTTATAAATCAATTCAGAGAGTTCGCGATTCTCTGGCGAGTGGGTAGTATAAAAGTTGTCAAAGTCAATTAAGAAATCAGTAAAATCATTAACATGTTCTTGATGCATTTTGGCTACCAAAGCTTCAGGAGGAATGCCTTTTTTTTGGCTGAAATCATGATTGCTGTCCCATGTGCATCTTCCCCGCAAATAAAAAGAAGGCAATCGTTACCATAAAGGAGGCGTTGAAATCGCACCCAAATGTCTGCCTGAATATGCTCAACCATATGCCCAAGATGAATAGGCCCATTAGCATAGGGCAATGCAGCAGTAACTAGGATTTGTCGATTTTTTGTGTTCGTCATGGAGAAGACACTATACTTACTTTGAATTGAGTTTTCATCTTTTTCCACTAGATCCTAATTTTCCAGTCTGGTGGGTAAGGATATAGTTTTCGTGATATGATTTTCAAATCTACCCCTGAGTGAGAGATATGAGAGACAGTTATATCACCAGGGCCCCTTGTTTCGTGTTAGAATGAAAATCGCCAACCTTTTAGAATTTACTAAATCGGGCACGTAGAGGATAAGAATTTTCGGCTTCTGGTTTGTAAAGATAAGGTAGCGCAAATGTGTTACTCTTTGATATTGTGTATCTTAGTGACGAACTTCGTACCTTTCTGAGAATATCCACATAGGCAATAGCTCCTCTCTGTTATGAGAAAAGAAAAATCTGTAGAAGAAAAGAGCAAGTAGTCTTATCCTCACAAAGTTTTCTGATCCCTATGAAAGTCGGACAAGCGGGATTCGACCCCAAGGAATATAGTGCTGGACAGTGCTGTATTGGCTAGTGTATCGATTTTAAATCGGACTTCATTCAGATTGTGTGTGTCAGCAGCTACTAGCTCTATACAACAAAAAGCCAAGGATTCAAAAAACACCTACTCCACCCGAAAGGATGGATTTAAGCTCCAGGATAGGCTATTTTTTTTGAATGGAAAACCTATTCTACCACACGTTATACTCAAGTCTGCGTGTTTCTCTTATGAATATGTTCTACCAAGAAGGACTGGATTTGGGTCAACGAAGAGAGACATCACTCCTAGTAGTTGTTTGTGCAGATGGTTTGTTATCGTTATCGCCATTAGCTACTACTCATAGGATCCTTTGCATCGGAGTGAGATTATGTACTCAGTGAATGCCCTCAGGATTTCAGCGATGGCTGCTCTTCTTGGTCGATTTCATGGGGTATTGTATTATTGTTGGTGATCACTCACTTTCAACACCTTAATCCCTTAGAAGTTAGCAATCGTATGTTGTTTGCCTAATTCCTTTTTAACTCTTCTGTGATAAGAATCGAATATCAAATTTTTCTGACCTGTTCGAACCTTTTAAGGACTCTGAGTGCAACCTAGTATATAACCAACTAGGACTGTTTCTTTTGACTTGAGAAGTACTTCTTTCTAGTTAACTCTACTAATTCTTCAAACATCAGTCATTTTCACTATAAAAACGCTTCTTACTGATGTTCTTTTAAATATGAAAAGTCAGGAAGCCAATCTTGCTACGTAAAAGCATAGAGTATTTAGAAAATATTCACTTAAATCTTCTTATTAAAAAACCAACAAGTTGCATGAGTGATTAAGACGCGTTATCATCATGAACCTCAATTTGAGCTAGCCATTTAGGAACACGTCATGATTTCACGTCGAGATTGTGCTAACGCAATTCGCGCGTTGGCGATGGATGCCGTACAAAAAGCGAATTCAGGTCATCCAGGTATGCCAATGGGTATGGCTGATGTTGCTGAGGTTTTATGGCGGGATTTTCTAAAATTTAATCCGCAGAATCCAAAGTGGTCAAATCGCGATCGTTTTATCTTGTCCAATGGTCATGGGGCGATGTTGCAGTATGCGCTTTTGCATCTATCGGGTTTCAATCTTGCCATCGAAGATATTAAACAATTCCGCCAATTGCATTCTCCAACGCCAGGACATCCGGAATTTGGCCATACGCCAGGGGTAGAAGCTACTACCGGGCCCCTCGGACAAGGGCTGGCAAATGGTGTAGGAATGGCAATAGCTGAACAAATTTTGTCCGATACATTTAATCGAGAAGGATTCCTAATTGTCGACCATTATACCTACGTCTTTGCTGGAGATGGTGACTTGATGGAAGGTATCTCGCACGAAGCTTGCTCCCTTGCGGGGACGCTGGGGCTAGGTAAACTTACAGTGTTGTACGATGACAATGGTATTTCTATTGATGGCGAAGTGAGTGGCTGGTTTACAGATAACACGCCTCAACGTTTTGAGGCATATGGTTGGCACACCGTTCCAGGGGTTGATGGGCATGATCCAGACGCTATTTCTAAAGCCATTGAAGAAGCAAAAAATGTAATAGATAGGCCCACTTTAATTTGTTGTAAGACCATTATTGGGTATGGTGCTCCCATTTTAGCCGGTCAAGCTATTACCCATGGTGCACCATTGGGACAAGAGGAGCTCGCTGGTGTGCGACGAATTTTAAATTGGCCTTATCCGCCTTTTGAAGTTCCCACTGATATTTATGCTGCCTGGGATGCAAAAGAAAAAGGTAAAGCATATGAGGCTGAATGGGAAAAGCTTTTTGCGAAATATAGAAGACAACACCCAGAGCTGGCTCATGAATTTTTGCGACGACAAAAAAGAAATTACCCAAAACTTGGGAAGCGCAATGGAAAAAATTAATTTCAATCATACAAAAATCTAGAGAAAGTAACGCTACTCGTAAATCATCTTTAAAATGTTTAAATACTTTCGTTCATCTATTGCCAGAATTAATTGGTGGTTCAGCTGACTTGTCAGAATCTAATTGTACTAAATGGTCTGGCTCGGTTCTTCTCAGTAAGGAAAATCGCGGTGGCAATTACATCGAATATGGTGTACGCGAATTTGCAATGACGGCGGTTCTCAACGGAATAGCGCTGCATGGCGGTTTCATCCCTTTTGCTGGTACGTTTTTAACCTTTTCCGATTATGCACGTAGTGCACTGAGATTGGCAGCGATGGAAAAAGCGCAGGCTGTTTTCATCTACTCTCATGATTCAATTGGGCTTGGTGAAGACGGCCCAACGCATCAACCGATTGAACAATTGCCTTCACTGAGAATGATTCCTGGGTTGTATGTTTGGCGTCCTTGCGATGGAATAGAAACCGCGATAGCCTGGAAACAGATACTGGAACACCAAGGCCCAAGTTGTCTTTTGTTAACACGCCAAAAAGTAAATCACCAGGAACGGGATGAAAAACAAGTCTCGCTGATTAAAAAAGGGGTTACATTTTATGGGAGCCTAAAACAGATCCAATCATCATTTTAATAGCGACAGGTTCAGAAATCATAATTGCCATAGAAGCTGCAAAAATTATGAAGAAGCAAAATATTTCCGTACGAGTTGTATCCATGCCTTGTTGTGAATTATTTAAAAAACAAGATGCTAATTATCGCGAATCTGTCTTGCCTTCACGCATTACCAGACGTATTGCCATTGAAGCTGCTCAACCGGATTATTGGTATCAATTTGTCGGTTTTCAGGGGGATATCGTTGGGATTAATCGATTCGGCTCCTCAGCCCCGTGGGAAGTCGTTTATAGGAAATATGGTTTTACTCCAGAACACGTTGTCAAAAAAATTAGTAATCAGTTAATGAGGAGAACAGCATGACTTTCAATATCGCGATTAATGGTTATGGTCGTATTGGGCGAAATATTTTGCGAGCATTGTATGAATCTAGAAAGCATAAAGATCTAAAAATTATTGCGATCAATGACTTGGGTAATGTTAATATTAATCCATATCTAACTAAATATGATAGTGTGCATGGTCGATTTCCTGGTTCAGTTCGTGTCGATAGCAATCGTTTAGTGATTAATAGCGACAAAATTGAAGTATATGCTATTAGAAATCCAGCAGAATTACCATGGCGAAATCTTAACATAGATCTGGTTCTTGAATGCACGGGTTTGTTTGCCAGCAAAGAAAAAGCAGAAGCACATTTAAAGGCAGGTGCTAAAAAGGTTTTGATTTCAGCTCCAGCAGGTAACGATGTCAAAACCATTGTATTTGGGGTTAATGAAAAAATTATTACTAGAGAAGATAAAATTATTTCAAATGCTTCATGTACGACGAATTGCTTAGCGCCGCTCGTTAAAATTTTAAATGATGAAATTTGTATTGAACGTGGTTTAATGGTGACTGTGCATTCGTACACTAATGATCAAAACCTTACGGATAGTTATCATAAAGATTTGTATCGCGCTCGTGCCGCGACACAGTCCATGATTCCCACTAAAACAGGTGCAGCTGCGGCAGTGGGTTTAGTGTTGCCGGAATTAGACGGGAAGCTTGGCGGCTATGCCATTCGTGTACCAACAATCAACGTGTCTGTTATCGATTTTACTTTCGATGCAAGAAAATCGGTCAGTGTTTCTGAGGTCAACGCTATTATGCAAAAAGCAGCTGAAGATAGAATGAAAGGTATTCTCGGTTACAGCGATGAGCCATTAGTTTCGATTGACTTTAATCACAATGCACATTCTTCTGTCTTTGACGCCGGGCAAACACGAATCATTAACAAGCTAATTAAAGTTGTCTCATGGTACGATAACGAATGGGGGTTTTCTAATCGGATGCTCGATACAGCTCAAGCATTTTTGAATGTTTAACATCGTCACTTTAGTGTAAATAGCTTCTTGCATTTTACAACTATCGTTTATCGCGGATTTACTTTCTGCTACCCTGGTGGTGGCTTCTCCGTATTGTATCTGGGCGACAAGGGATAGGAATTAAGAGGAGTGCCAGATGAATGAAAATACTGAGTGCGGGGAATGATTAAATTTCTGATGATGTCCGATATCGATCTTATTTATCGACGCGTGTTGATTCGTGAGGATTTAAATGTACCAATGGAAACAGGAAAAATTACGAATGATAAAAGGATCATTTTGGCGTTGCCTACTATTGAACAAGCGCTTGAGGCGAAAGCGCGTGTAATGGTGTTATCGCATTTGGGGAGGCCAGAAGAAGGAAAATATGATGCGGCATTTTCATTAGCACCAGTGGCTGATTTATTAAGTAAAAAATTAAACCGCCCTGTAATACAGGTTAAACATTGGTTAGACGGGGTAAACATTGAACCAGGCGCTGTGGTGCTTTGTGAAAACGTTCGATTTAATCGAGGGGAAAACGAAAACGATTCTGGGCTTGCTAAACGAATCGCAAGATTATGTGATGTTTTTGTTATGGATGCTTTCGCCACAGCACATCGTGAACAAGCTTCAACTGTGGGGGTGGCGCAATATGCCCCTATCGCGTGCGCCGGTCCTTTGCTGGTTTCGGAAGTTAAAGCATTATCGCGAGCGTTTAAAAATCCTAAAAAACCGCTGGTTGCCATTGTTGGTGGATCCAAAGTTTCGACTAAAATTCAATTATTAGAAAATTTGTTAGATAAGGTCGATCAGCTCATTGTTGGAGGCGGTGTAGCGAATACTTTTTAAAAGCTCAAGGTTATCCGATTGGTAGATCTCTTTGCGAAGATAATTCGCTGGAGATTGCGAAACAGTTTTGGAAAAAAGCAAAAGAAAAAAATGTTTCTGTTCCTTTGCCTGTTGATGTGATTGTTGCAAAAGCATTATTAAAAGATGCTAAACCACGAGCAACGTCTATTGAGGCTGTTGCAGAGAATGAATCTATTTTTGATGTAGGTCCAAAAACCAGAGGGGGATACGCTAAATTAATGTCACAAGCAGGTACTATTGTGTGGAATGGACCGGTGGGTGTTTTTGAAATCGCAGGTTTTAGTCGCGGCACTCATGCATTAGCCAAAGCGATCGCCCAAAGCAAAGCTTATTCTATTGCCGGTGGTGGAGACACTTTAGCAGCATTGGATAAATTCAATCTCACGAATCAATTATCCCATATTAGCACAGCAGGAGGCGCTTTTTTGAAATTTTTAGAAGGAAAAATGTTGCCAGCGATTCAAATTTTAGCAGAACGAGCAAAATATTTATGAGTAAAAATAATAATTATATGTTGCGTCGCACTAAAATTATTGCGACGTTAGGTCCTGCAACAGATAAATCTTTCTTACTTGAAGAAATTATTCACGAAGGCGTTGATATCGTTCGGTTAAATTTTTCTCATGATACTCATGAAAAACATAAAAAGCGCATTGAAATGGTACGTGAAGCGGCTAAAAGACAAGAGCGTATTATCGGAATTTTAGCAGATTTGCAAGGTCCTAAAATTCGCGTTTCAAGCTTTAAGATAAGAAAAATTAATTTAAAAAAAGGAGAGCAATTTATTTTAGATGCGGGATTACTTCCTGATGAAGGGACGGAAAAGAGCGTTGGCATTGATTATAAAAATTTGCCGAAAGATGTAAAGGCTGGAGATGTTTTATTACTGGATGATGGTCGACTTAAATTAATTGTCCAAAAAGTTGAAGGCGATAAAATCATTTGTCATGTTTCTGTAGGAGGTGAACTTTCTAACCATAAAGGGATTAATCGATTAAGTGGAGGTCTTTCCGCCGCATCGATGACAGAAAAAGATATCGACGATTTAAAATTCGCATTAAGCCTTGACGTAGATTATATTGCAATTTCCTTTCCGCGTGATGCAGAGGATATTTTAAAAGCCAAACATTTAATTCAAAGACACAAAGGAGCGGCTGGCATTATTGCAAAAATAGAACGGGCGGATGCGATTAAAAATATTGATGCAATTATCGAAGCAAGCGATGGAGTGATGGTAGCACGTGGCGATCTAGCCGTTGAAATCGGAGACGCGGAAGTGCCTCTTGTACAAAAAGATATTATTCATCGCGCACGTTCATTAGATAAACCGGTCATTATTGCAACACAAATGATGGAATCGATGATTCATGCCACAGTACCAACTCGCGCTGAAGTGTCTGACGTTGCCAACGCGGTGCTGGATAACACGGATGCTGTGATGCTGTCAGCAGAAACTGCAGTGGGTGATTATCCCACCTTAGTGGTAGCAGCGATGGCGCG
Source organism: Coxiella-like endosymbiont (assembly GCF_024730665.1). Classification (GTDB taxonomy): domain Bacteria; phylum Pseudomonadota; class Gammaproteobacteria; order Coxiellales; family Coxiellaceae; genus Coxiella. The sequence goes on along the minus strand of NZ_CP084737.1, from coordinate 617,740 downwards.
AACATGCATGGTTGCGGAATCGCAACCAAGTTCGCACGTTTCCGGTCATCGTGTTGAATGCCGCTTCAAGCGGATCGATGAAGCCATTGCGATGGTGACCATGTATACGGCGAATCATTTAGATATCAAGGCGATTGTGGCGTTAACAGAATCAGGAATTACGACGCTCTGGATGTCGCGTATTCGCACAGCAATTCCTATCTATGCACTAAGCCGATTTGATAAATCGCTTGGTCGAATCACGCTTTATCGCGGCGTTTATCCCATGAAATTTGACCCGACTCAATATACGCGGGAAGAAGTCAACGTGAAAGCTATTGAAGTAATGGAAAAACAAGCTTTATTGCAAGAAGGTGATTTGGTAATTCTAACAAAAGGTGATTACATGGGCATAGGTGGTGGCTCGAATGCTATGAAGATCGTGGTAGTTGGAAAGGTTGTGTAAGGGCTATTTTAATCTACTGTAAGCAAGCCACATTTGATTGTAGGTAAGTTATTGTGGAGGCTAAAGTTATCCGATATATAGGAAAATGATATACGGTTGTGCTTTTTAAAGGTGGCAGAGTGTTGCGAGAGATAGCAATAGAATTTATGATACTAACTAAAAAGGAGAAAATATGGCTCTTATCACATTACGTCAATTACTCGATCATGCAGCAGAGCATGATTATGGGGTTCCGGCGTTTAATGTTAATAATTTAGAGCAAATGCGCGCAATTATGGAAGCGGCGGATGAGACAAAAAGCCCTGTCATTGTCCAAGCTTCTGCAGGTGCACGACAGTATGCCGGCCCACAATTTATTCGTGCTTTAATCATCGCAGCCACGGAAGAATGGCCTCACATCCCCATTTGCATGCACCAGGATCATGGAGCCTCTCCTGCAGTGTGTCAGCGTTCCATCCAACTCGGCTTTACTTCCGTCATGATGGATGGCTCTTTATTAGAAGACCAAAAAACGCCGTCAGATTACAGATATAATGTGCAGATTACTGCTTTTATGACAAAAATTGCTCATACCTGTGGTGTTTCTGTTGAAGGTGAATTAGGTTGTCTTGGATCTCTAGAGACTTTAAAATCCGGAGAAGAAGATGGCTCTGGCGCTGAAGGTGAGTTATCGAGTGAGCAAATACTCACGGATCCTAAGCAGGCTGTGGATTTTGTGAGTAAAACCCGTGTAGATGCATTGGCTATTGCTATTGGTACTAGCCACGGGGCATATAAATTCTCTCAACCCCCAACGGGTGAAGTGCTGGTTATTGATCGAATCAAAGCGATTCATAAGCGTCTTCCTGATACCCATTTAGTTATGCACGGTTCTTCTTCGGTTCCACAAGAATGGCTGCAAATTATTAATGAGCATGGTGGTAAAATGCCAGAAACGTATGGTGTACCAGTAGAAGAAATCCAGGAGGGCATTCGACACGGGGTACGCAAAGTTAACATCGACACCGATTTACGATTAGGATTTACTGGCGCAATTCGTCGTTACCTTACTAAAAATCCTTCCCAATTTGATCCGCGAAAATATTTAGGCGAAGCGCTCCAAGCAATGAAAGCGATTTGCAGGGCGCGCTATGAAGACTTTGGCACTGCTGGACAAGCAGAAAAAATTAAAATTATCTCTCTGGAAAAGATGGCGTGCCGTTATAAGGTCGGCGAGCTGGATCCACGGATCCAAAATATTTAACCGGTGGGGTTGGTGGTGTATAGGAGAGGAGGTGTCGCTTTCTGAAAGGAAGCTTCCTTTTGAATACGGTAGCTATTTTAGATGTTGTTTCTACGAAAACGTACGCGGAGTAGTTATCGCCACTACCATCCCTGTCTTACACGATCAGCTTATTCAAAAGGACAAAAATTCTCTAAATGCAGATCTTTAAATGTAGAAGTTATAAAACACTGGCCTTGACCTTCGTGCGCTTGTCCAAATCATTTTTCAACTGACTGGAAAAACTGCATCATCAACCCTCGCGTCTATGAAAACGAAATGTATCAAATATTTTTATCGATTCTACCAGATTTTGAGTTACCCTGCTATTTTATGGAGAAGAAATAGGAGCTCAGGTAATTGTACCACGAGGTTCCCGTCAATAATATTTATCCAGCCAATTAATCCCGTCTTTTGGACGTTAATGCAAAAATGGGGAAGCTAATCGATTAATGACTAGTGTTAACTCACGATATGATTCTACGAAATGGTATTTTGGTTTAAGCTGTACGATTGCATGATGCTAATGTGAAAGTAACGTATAGTCCTTTGTAAATTTAAGGGAAGGGTAGCCGTTGGTGTGTGTTATTGGGGTTTTAATCATATTAGCTAAAGAGAATGCAATTCTGACACTTGGTAGGAGACAAGGAACAAGAAAGTGGTTGTGCGGCGGGGAACCGCTTATGTACGGGCCTCGTGATCTCTTGCGAGAATACGCCAACTAACATAGAATGGAAAAAATACTCCAGTATGAAATCATGGATCACCAGTTTAACAGACCTGTGTTCGGCTATATTCAAACCATTAGGTATTTAGTGTATAATGTACTACACTTCTTTCCTTGTGCCATAAAATGTCCATTACTATGACTGAATTTGAGTCACCAGCCTATCAAGAGGCTAAATATCTGACCAGTGCGGCTGAGTTCGAGCAGCTTCCACCGGATGAGGGAGCCGAAATAGCTTTCATTGGGCGGTCGAATGCAGGTAAGTCAAGCGCATTAAATGTGATTACGGGTATAAAAGGGCTAGCTCGTACCAGTAAAACGCCTGGACGTACTCAAATGATTAATTTCCTCGCGCTTAATGAAAGACAACGTCTTGTGGATTTACCTGGATATGGGTATGCCAAGGCTCCGAGGATGGTTCAAGAGCGCTGGGAAGAGCTAGTAGATAGCTATTTAAAGAAGCGTCGTTCTTTGAAAGGACTGGTCGTGGTAATGGATGTTCGTCACCCCTTAAAAGAAAGGGATGCAGATGTCGTCAAATGGGCAGTTGATTACGGTGTTCCTCTTCATATTCTGTTGACTAAATCCGATAAACTCAGCCAAAGTGCAGCGAAGAAAACCATCAACGAACTTGAGGCTGCGCTCACGCCCTATGATGACCATATAACTCTTCAATTATTTTCTTCCTACGATCGTACCGGATTAGATGTAGTGAAAACAGTTTTAAATGAATGGTATCGGCAATAAAAAGATTGTCTTTTGGAAAAGACTTGGATAGAGTTCGTTATGAATCCTTAGACTCAGCTTTCTTTATAGGAGGTGAAGGCCCTGTTTGCGCTGCACTTGCCTAGACCCCCAAAGTAGTCCCTTGGCCTAATCTGCTTGATATTGTGCGTTTTGAATAGCACCGCTGATCTTTTGCTCCATATAATTATAAATGGAATGGGACATGTTTTCACTTTCAAGAAAAACTTACACGAAAAATGAAGCCACCTCGTGGCCGATTCCTAATTGTTGGGATGGGCTTGCCCTTTTATTAGTGCTAGTTGTTATTGTTTTATTAGGCTATGGTGCTGATGCAATGATGGAACGATTTGATGTCGGGCAGATTATTCCTATTTCATTACATCCTATTAAGCTGCCGTACTATGCCTTACGCACTGTCCTGCGCATGCTGATTGCGATGTTTTTTTCGTTGTTATTTACCTTTATTTTTGGTACGTGGGCGGCTAAAAGCCGACAGGCGGAACGTATCATAATTCCTATTCTTGATATTTTGCAATCGGTACCAGTGCTTGGATTTCTTACCATTACAGTAGCCGCTTTTATTGCATTATTTCGCGGTAGTTTGTTAGGTCCTGAATGCGCAGCGCTATTTGCGATTTTTACAGCACAGGCATGGAACATGGCCTTGAGCTTTTATCAAAGTTTGCGGACGATGCCTCATGATTTAAAAGAAGCTGCGACTATGTTGCAGCTATCCGCATGGCAGCGTTTTTGGCGTGTAGAAGTACCATTTTCTATGCCGGGTCTTCTGTGGAATACCATGATGTCCATGTCGGAAAGTTGGATTTTTTAGTAGCTTCCGAAGTGATTACTGTTGCTGGTCATAATATCCTGCTGCCGGGTATTGGTTCTTACATAGGGATGGCTGTTGAGCACGCTAATAAAATAGCAGTGATGTATGCGATCATCACGATGATCATCGTAATCGCCCTGTATGATCAATTGTTATTTCGTCCCCTTGTTGCTTGGGCTGAAAAATTCAGCGCTGAGGCAAGTGTAGGAGAAAGTGAAATCCAATCGTGGGTATTGAATCTCTTTCAGCGTACACGTTTTTTACGTTTTATCGGAAATTATTTTTCTTTTTGGGGAAATGCTATCGTCAATTGCCAATTCTTCCGTTACCGCCCGCCGGGAAAATCGTTTAAATATAGTTACTTGCTACGTCGATTTTTAATGATTAGTTGGAATGTCATTCTGATTTTAACTGTGGTCACTGTTTTGTATCTGCTAATGTGTTTTATTTTAGCTGAGGTACGTTGGTCTGAGGTATTACATGTTTTTTATTTAGGCTTTGTGACAGGATTACGTGTCACCATTTTGCTTATTGTTAGCTCTATTATCTGGGTACCCATCGGTGTGTGGATAGGCTTGCGACCTAAGGTTTCCAGATTTATTCAACCGCTTGCCCAGTTTTTAGCGGCATTTCCAGCTAATTTATTATTTCCCATTGTAGTGATGCTTATTATGCGGTTCGCATTGAACGTCAATATTTGTACATCACCGTTAATGGTTTTAGGCGCGCAATGGTACATTTTGTTTAACGTAATTGCTGGCACTATGGCGTTACCTAAAAATTTACATCATGTTATTGGCACATTAAACGTAAAAGGATGGTTGTGGTGGAAGCGATTTATGTTGCCTGGAATATTTCCTTATTACATTACGGGTGCTATTACGGCATCTGGTGGTGCTTGGAACACGAGCATTATTGCTGAAGCTGTGAGTTGGGGCAGTACTCATTTGCAAGCTACGGGATTGGGTTCGTATATTGCTACTATTTCACGACAAGGGGATTTTCCACGCTTAGCGTTAGCTATTATGGTGATGTCTTTATATGTATTGGTATTTAATCGTAGTGTGTGGCGATCCTTGTATTGTCTAGCAGAACAGCGATTCCAATTAAAATAGAGATTCAGAGGCGGCGATCATGAAAAAAATATTCCCATTATCGAAGTTAGAAATATTTGTAAATCGTTTAAAAAACAAGGTCTGAAAGATCTGCTTGTATTGGATCACATTAATTTTAATATTAACAAAGATGAAATTATTACTATTTTAGGGAAATCGGGTTCTGGAAAATCTACGTTGTTACGTATCATTGCTGGTTTAATTAAACCTTCATCAGGTGTGGTGCTGTATCACAATGAACCTATCATTGCTCCTGTGCCTGGTTTAAGTATGGTATTTCAGCATTTTGCCTTGATGCCGTGGTTAACCGTGTTAGAAAATGTTGAATTAGGCTTAGAGGCAAGAGGTGTTTTACGTGAAGAGCGACGGGCAAGAGCGCTTGAAGCTATTGACATCGTTGGGCTTGATGGTTTTGAATCGGCTTATCCTAAAGAATTATCAGGTGGAATGTCACAACGGGTTGGATTAGCGCGCGCATTAGTAGTCGATCCGGAAGTATTATTAATGGATGAGCCATTTTCTGCATTAGATGTATTAACTGCGGAAAATTTACGGGGTGACTTGATTGATATCTGGCGTTCAGGTAAAACCAATATTAAAAATGTCATCATCGTCACTCATAACATTGAAGAAGCTGCATTTTTGGCTGATCGTATTTTGGTGTTTTCAATTAATCCAGGAACTATTCTAGCAGAAATAAAAGTAGATTTACCGCATTCGCGAAACGATCAAGATCTTGAATTTCGTCATCTCGTTGATAATATTTATGGGCTGATGACAAAACCGGCGGCGGAGGCTATGCCTGAAGCTATCAAATTTAAGATGATCGATGTAGGATGCCGATTACCGCAAGTGCCTATTTCAGAAATGATAGGTTTCATAGAGACGTTGGCCTCTTATGATCAGAAAGCAGTAGATCTTCCTGAATTGACAGAAGAACTGCATTACGAAGTCGATGAATTATTCCCCATCATAGAAGCCCTAGAAATATTGCACTTTGCACATGTCTCAGGTGGTGATATTGAATTGACGCTCATGGGACGTCAGTTGGCTGAGGCTAATATCCTAGAACGTAAAAAAATATTTGCACGGCATTTAATTGATTATGTTCCTTTAGCAAGTCAAATTCGTCTGGAGTTAAATGAAAATCCGAATCATGAAATTTCCGAAGAACATTTTCTGGATAGTTTAAAAAATTATTTGAGTGAGCAGGCAGCAGATGAAGTATTAACTACTGTAATTGATTGGGGTCGTTATGCAGAAATTTTTGCGTATGACTATAATTCCGGGATTCTTAGTTTGGAGAATCCCTAAATAATGGAACTATTCCACAAAAATGATGTAACTTTCTTAATATCTGGTCCAGTTGGAAAATTAGAGGTTATGACCAGTAACCCAGAAAATATGGAAAAATCAATGACAGGCATTATTTGTCATCCGCACCCTTTACATGGCGGTACGATGCACAATAAAGTTGTAACCACAATCGCTAAAGCGTTTTATCAACTAGGCTTAAAAACGGTGCGCTTTAATTTTCGAGGAGTTGGGAAAAGCGAGGGAAAATATGACAATGCTATCGGGGAAACTGATGATTTGAAAACCATCATAAAGTGGGTTCAATATAACTATCCTAGCGATGAAATTTGGCTAGCAGGGTTTTCTTTCGGCGCTTATATTGCCGCTAAGGCAACTAATGCAAATCGCACTATTGCAAGACTTATCACTATTGCTCCAGCTCTTAATCATTCTAACTATGCTGCATTGACTGATATCATCTGTCCTTGGTGGCTTATTGTCGGTAGGCGAGATGAGTTGGTTCCCTTTGTTGACGTTAAAACTTTCGTGGACGATTCTCCTGTTGCGATGAAATGCGTTCCTGTTGAAGAGGCTAACCATTTTTTTGATGGCGTCTTAATTAAATTGAGAGAAATTTTGATTCTAGAGTTAGCGTAGTATGGTGTTGAGCGTAACGAGGGGTAATCGATAAACGAGAATGATTCTCAATTATATTGACACTGCTCACTCGTTCGTAGGATAATGATACTCGAATTTGATTGCATTTTTCAATAAGAGAGGTATTTATTGTGTTAACTCTGTCTGATCTGAGTCCTGGGGAATTTGGCCGAATTTTAGGATTTCGTGGCAGTAGTGATAAGGGATATCGTCAGAAATTGCTGGCGATGGGGTTAACGCCTAATACGCCGTTTGAAGTCATTCGGCGAGCCCCATTAGGAGACCCAATCCAAATTCTGGTACGCGATTTTTATCTCAGTTTGCGGCAACATGAAGTGATGCAATTGGAAATAGCACGGGTGAATAAATGAGTCAGAGTATGACTATTGTTTTAGCAGGGAATCCTAATTGTGGTAAAACGGCTGTTTTCAATGCACTAACTAGAAGTCATCAGCAGGTGGGAAATTGGCCAGGCGTGACGGTAGATAAAAAATATGGCTATTTTCAGCATAGGGGGACTAAAGTTAAAGTTGTTGATCTACCCGGTGTGTATTCTACCAGTATCATTTCTGAGGAAAGTGCTATTGATGAGAAAGTCGCTTGTCAATATTTGTTGTCTGGAGAAGCGGATGTTGTCGTCAATATAATCGATGGCAGTAATCTCGAACGGAATCTTTATCTTACCTTGCAATTGCTGGAAATGGATATTCCTACCATCATAGCTGTTAATATGATGGATATTGTAAAACAAAATGGTTTAGAAATTAATTTAAACCAGTTAAGTAAATTGTTAAATTGTCCGACAGTGAGTTTGATCGCTCGGCAAAACAAAGGTGTTGATTTGCTGAAAGATATGATTGTAATAATAAAAAAAGATATGTTGCCTCAATTTGATTTGCCTTTGCCTGCAGAAATTAAAAAAGCTACTCATTTGCTTTCTAAAATAATAATGACAGGTAGTGCTCCTCGTGCTGCATGGTTAGCACTACGTTTATTAGAGGGTGATTATTTTGCAAAGCAAGCAGTTGGTCAATCGGTTCTAAAAGTAGTTGAATCTGAAATTCAGTCAATCGAAACGAAATTAAACGAGGAGTCTGATATTTTAATCGCCAATGCGCGATATATATTTGTGAATCAAACCGTAAATCAGGTGACGCGATTGACTAAAACACCATGTCAATCTTTGACCCAATGGATTGATCATATTGTATTAAATCGTTTTTTAGGAATCCCGATATTTCTTGGTATTATGTATTTAATGTTCTTATTTGCAATTAATATTGGTGGCGCATTTCAGGGTTTTTTGATATCAGTAGCAACACCATTTTTACCGATGGTTTATCACATCTATTGATGTATTGGCATTGTCCCGTTTGGTTGACGGTGATTTTAGCTAATGGTATTGGAAAAGGAATTAACACCACGATTACTTTTACGCCAGTCGTTGGAGGCATGTTTTTGTTCCTCGCATTTTTGGAAGATAGTGGTTATATGGCACGTGCGGCTTTTGTGATGGATCGATTTATGCGTGCGTTAGGTTTACCTGGGAAATCACTCGTGCCGATGATTGTAGGTTTTGGGTGCAATGTGCCGGCTGTAATGGTTGCGCGCACCTTAGAGAATTGGCGTGATCGGGTGTTAACAGTCGTAATGATGCCGTTCATGTCGTGCGGGGCGCGATTGGCTATTTTCGCTGTCTTTGCTAGCGCTTTTTTCCGAGGGATGGAGCGATTATTATTTTCTGTCTTTATTTAATAGGTATTTTGGTCGCTGTGTTATCTGGGTTGGTTTTAAGAAAAACTGTTTTCCTTGGAAAACCTGCGCCATTAATTATGGAATTACCACCTTATCATATACCGCGTGTTGGTTCTTTATGGCGGTATATGTGGCAGCGATTAAAAAACTTTTTATTTCGGGCAGGCCGTTACATTATTCCCATTTGTGTCATCATTGGTATTTTAAATTCAGTTACAATGAGAGGGAAATTAGTGCAAGACCCTGATCAACAATCGCTATTATCTGCCGCGGGTCAGATAGTAACTCCGTTACTTTCACCGATAGGAATAAAACAGGAAAATTGGCCTGCCACTGTTGGATTAATGACCGGTATTTTAGCAAAAGAAGTGGTGGTCGGAACATTGAATAGCTTATACAGCGAACACGATTGTTTAACCCAACAATCCGCCACTTCGCAATTTAATTTTTTGTGTGGATTGACTGATGCTGTTAAGTCGATACCTGAAAATTTGAGCAGATTAGGTGATGCGTTTAAAAATCCTATTACGGCAAATAGAACTTCACATGAAATGAATAAAACAGCTTGTGGGGTTATGTATCAACAATTCGGTGGCCATGTCGCTGCGGTATTTGCCTATTTATTATTTATTTTATTATATTTTCCCTGTGTATCGACAATGGCTGCGATGCGACGTGAAGTAGGCAAACAATGGGCGTTGTTTTCAGTATTGTGGAATACCGGTTTGGCCTATGTATTGGCTGTTATTTGTTATCAATTGCTTACAGTAGCCCATCATCTATGGGTAATATTATGTTCGAATGCGCTGTTATTGATGGTGTTAGCTATAGCGGTCGTATTGGTTACGACCTTATGCTTCTCGCGCACTAATGGAGAAATAAAGTGCCAGCACCTTGTAGAAAAAAGAATCACCCCTAATTATCTTTCTTTTGAAGAATAAAGGTTTTTTGAGGTTTGAATGTTGTTATCAATCAAAAAATTTTTAAGAGAACAAAAGTCGGCTAATTTGCAAGAATTGTCGTTCTACTTTTGCAAACATCCTGACACTATGCGCTGTTTATTAGCACATTGGATTCGTAAAGGGAAAATACGCTATATGGTGGTTAAACCCAAGAAGAGTTGCGGTACAAAATGCCAATCTTGTCAACCACAGTTTGCTGAAGTGTATCAGTGGGTGGAATAAATTACTTATCCTACAAGAGTGGTAATGTATACAAAATAGAGTCTTGATATGTTTTCAATTTTGTGGCTAATAGCTAATACATTAAGAACCTCTGTTGCAGCAGGGGTGGATTAATTTTGAAAGTTATTATTTTTTTAGTGAAAGGACTAATGCCGTGGAGTGATTTTGTTTTATATTAATGGGTTAGATAAGCTTGGTATAGTGAGTGCACCGACCCCCACATTATTTGTGGGGGCGGCAGTGCATTTAGCTAGAGCTGACTGATACAGGTAGTTTAGAGCGCTTTCAATTGTGTTATTGTATTAAGCGTATCGAAGACTCAGGTGTTCCCCCTATTAAATAACCCGTTTTCTTTTTATAATTTAGTACCGTTTAGCGATCAAGGTCAGATTTTAATGTTCAATAGGATGGAAATGGCCTGACAGTCACCATTGCGATGTAATGCGTTCTATGTATTAAATATGGTGATGATGTCGGGTTTACTTAACGGAATAAGAGCTTCAGGATTTGAATTTATTTCAGAAAAAATTGGTAAATCGCAAAGTCCCTAAATCTGAGAGGTTATTGATTCATTCGTTAAAGCTGATTAAAAGAACGAGACAATCATTGGCATGCTTTATCAAGATGCTCTAAAAGTCTATATGCGGTTATTTATAACTGACAGCTTTTAAAGATCTCGTGACTTCTTTCCTGCTCTTCCCGCAGCTACAGAGTGGTTAATTATGACTTTTTGTAAGGCGTCGCGTCTGTTTTCTACCTGTTTTGTCACTAAACATCCCCTCTTATTTTCTTTGTCAAATACTATAACAGTAACCACTTTAGGAAATAGCATATTCCAAAAAATTATATCGTTAAGGATGCGTGGTACCTTGCATTTTATACGGATATACTGTACATTGGACTCTGTCCTTCATGTTGTATTTCATACAGTTTGGGAGTTTTGGTCTATGGCAACTTACATGGCTAATGTGAACACAGTAAACTCTCGATGGTTATTGGTTAATGCTGAAGGTAAAACATTAGGGCGACTTGCCAGTCCAATCGCAACGATTTTGCGGGGAAAGCATAAAGTAGAGTATACTCCTCATGTAGATAGTGGAGATTTTGTGGTTGTTATCAATGTTGACAAACTGGTTGTCACCGGTAATAAAGCCGAAAGTAAGCAATATTACCACCATTCCGGTTATCCAGGTGGCTTAAAGACTACTAATTTCGCTAATTTACAGGATAAAAAACCAGAGCGTTTATTAGAATTAGCAGTTAAGGGTATGCTGCCTAAAGGGCCCTTGGGTCGTCAAATATATCGCAAGCTAAAGATCTATTCAGGAAATGAACACCCACATAAAGCACAGCAGCCAAGATTGATTAAATTGTGAGCGAGTTTTAAGACAATATGGTACAACAACAAGCGGCAAAAAAGCAAAATTTGGTCACAGGCCGCCGTAAGACTGCCTCTGCTCGGGTTTTTTAAGATCAGGTACTGGGAAAATTATCATTAACGGAAGACCGTTGGATAAGTATTTTGGTCGGGAAACAGCTCGCATGATTGTGTGTCAACCATTGTTTAAGCTAGGTGTTAATTCCAGATTTGACGTGTATGCGACTGTTGAAGGCGGCGGGGATAGCGGACAGGCAGGCGCTGTTCGTCATGGGATTACTCGTGCCTTAATGGATTACGATAAAAAAGAAGACCGAGAAGGGGCTTCTTGGCGTAGCGTGTTACGAAAAGCAGGATTTGTTACTCGTGATCCACGAATGGTTGAGCGTAAGAAGGTAGGCCTTCACAAGGCACGAAAGGGCACTCAGTATTCCAAACGATAAAATATAGAAATTTTCTTTTCCGTTTATATCGAAAAAATAGGAATATATGTTAAAGCGCTCCATTATGACTTTATATTCAGGTCCGTTGGATGTTTACAGTCACCAAGTTCGCATCGTATTGGCGGAAAAGGGTGTCCATGTGGATATACTGAATGTCGATGTCAATCATCCTAGTAGAGAACTAGTGGAGCTCAATCCTTACGATACTTTACCGACTCTAGTGGATCGTGAGTTAGTTTTATTTAATCCACATGTCATCATGGAATATTTAGATGAGCGCTTCCCTCATCCGCCACTTTTACAAGTCTATCCGGTTGCTCGTGCTGCATGTCGTCTGTTAATGTATCGCATTGAAAGAGATTTGTACTATCAAATGAAAGCTATTGAAAACGGAACTCCAAAGCAAGTAGAAATAAAGCGCGATGCGCTAAAGAAAGATCTGATTGCGATGGATCCTATCTTTGCAGAAAAACCCTATTTCATGAGCGATGACTTCACTTTAGTCGATTGCGTGATGACACCTTTATTATGGCGATTGCCGCATTTGGGTGTGAATTTGTCGCGCACTTCTGCAAAAGCGATTTTCAATTATAAAAAACGTCTCTTTGAACGAGAATCTTTCCAGGCAAGTTTAAGCGAAGCGGAACGTGAACTCAGAGAAATATATGATTCCTAGTCGCCCTTATTTATTAAGGGCAATCTATGAATGGCTTATTGACAATCAATTCACTCCTTACGTCATGGTAGACGCCATGGTACCTGATGTTGAAGTGCCAGAGCGCTTTATTGAAGATGGCAAAATCGTGTTGAATATTGAACCGCAAGCGGCAGGGCGTTTACGTATGGGAAATGATGCCATTGAATTTGATGCCCGTTTCTCTGGAATAGCTCATCATATTTTTATTCCCGTGCTCGCTGTCAAAGCAATTTACGCTTTTGAAAATGGGAGAGGAATGGTTTTCAATGATGAAGAAATGGATGGAGGTGGCGATGGGGAAGTCCGCCATCGCCGACGACTGGCGGTACACTAGTTAGGAAAGGTAGGCCGACTTTGAAAATCGTGAAATAGGCCGCTGAAGGGAATTGTTGTATACTAATTCTTATGAATTTCTCAAACATCGCTCATTTCATTTCAGTTATTATTTTACCGCTTTTATTCGCTATTACCTTGCATGAAGCCGCTCACGGTTGGGTAGCAAATAAATTGGGGGATAAAACAACTCTGACGATGGAACGCGTCACACTGAATCCTATTAAGCATATTGATCCTTTTGGTACTTTGATTTTACCGATCTTAATGTTGGTTCTTAGTAAGTTTACATTTGCCTTTGGCTGGGCAAAACCTGTCCCCGTCACGTGGCAAAATTTAAGAAATCCTCGTCGCGACATGGCATTAGTCGCTCTAGTCGGACCGTTGGCTAATTTTTTTATGGTACTGTTATGGGCTACAGTGGCGAAATTAAGTCTTCTTTTTGGTGCAAATGTGGGTAATCCCATTAGTCAGGATATTGTCACTTTTTTCTACAATGCAGGACTCTTTGGGGTATTGATCAATATAGTCTTGATAATACTTAATTTAATTCCAATTCCTCCGCTAGATGGCAGTCGAGTGATTTCAGCAATTTTACCGCGACAAGCCGCTTATAATTATTCTAAAATAGAACCATATGGAATTTGGATTTTGTTAGGACTATTGGTTTTTGGTTTATTGGGTCGTATTCTTTTACCATTAGCGTTGCATTTGAGTCAATTTATTTATTCAATTTTTGGGTTATGAATAATTTTCTAAACGAATTCCAATGAAAGATAATTTTTATTTGTATTCAAACACTTTAATAACTTTTGTCACACCAGAAATTTGTCGAGCTACATCGGCTGCCATAGACGCCTGTTTAGGAGTGACAATTCCCATTAAATAAACAGCATTATTTTGTGTTATCACTTTAAGATTGGAAGAACGCAAGCCGTACTTGCCTAACATGAGAGTACGAACTTTGGTAGTGATCCAAAAATCATTTGCCTGTCGTATAGCTGAAGCTGGAGTACCAATGCTAATCTCGTTATAAATTCGTCGAATATTTGGAATTTTTGAAACGATCTGATAAGCACAGTTACGCATTTCTGGTGTTCCTACCTGTCCTAAGAGCAAGGCAATATTGTTAAATACAGAAATAGAAATATGAGATTTACCCTTCAGAAGAGAATTACTAGACAGTCGGTATTGAGCCATAGAGCGAGCATTGTGATCCTGATTCATCGTTTGATAACTACGCTGATCATAAACCACTGCCCCTCCTAACGCTGCACCGGCAGCACCTATTACAAGTATGGCAGGCACGCAACCTACTAAAGGAAAAATAAGTAAAATTAAGAACAATAATTTCTTCACGATTATTCCTCAGATTCAAATAACTGTCGATCAATAATATCGCAGAGACAGTGAATAATAAGCAAGTGGGTTTCTTGAATGCGCGGGGTTGATTCGGCAGGAACACGAATTTCAATATCGTTACCGCTTAACAACGTCGCAATTTCTCCACCATCGTGGCCTGTTAATGCGATTATATCCATTTTTCGTTGATGAGCAGCTCCTATTGCCTGGAGAATATTTTTTGAACGACCACTCGTGCTAATAGCTAATAATATATCACCACCAGATCCCAATGCTTTAATTTGTTTTGAAAAAATTTCGGTGAAACTGTAATCGTTGGCGATGGAAGTAACGGTAGATGAATCAGTAGTGAGTGAAATGGCTGGTAAGCTGGGTCGTTCCGACTCGAAACGATTAAGCATTTCCGACGAAAAATGCTGAGCGTCTGCAGCCGACCCCCCATTACCACAACTGAGTATTTTATGACGCTTAAGCAAACACTGAACTATCAATTCTCCTGCTTGAGCAATGTGATTAACGAGAGCATCAGACACAGCAATTTTAGTTTGAATACTTTCATTAAAGTTATTTTTAATGTGTTGGAATAAATCCATGAAGCACCTCCCCTACGGGAAAAGTTAATATTCTACTGCAATCACATTTTTAATCCAGGTAGTAGACGAGCTTTTAGTGATCTCAAATAATATTAACAAAATAAAACCGACAAGGAATTTATCGATGAGATGACGTTTTTTAAGGCAATAAAAGGGTTTTTGTTGGTCGGGTGGTGTACACAGTAGATATTGTTATGAGTCGATGCATAGAATGAGCAAGGTGGCCAATAGTAAACTTTAATAAAATAGTGAGTCGATGAAAAACATATTAAATCTATTTCTCTACATTTGGAGCGAAAATTTTTTATGGTAAGGACAGTCCTTCCTATCGTTGTAAATAGAAAATAGTGCACGCTTTTTTGCCTTAAAAGCAATTCTCTGTCTTAAATGATAAAATGCCAACTGTGGGATAAGTTGGCATTTTATCATACCGTGAATTAGAGTAATTTCAGTTAACCGTTAATTATTCGCCCCAATTAATTGACGATGGATATATTGATTGATCAGGTAATAATGTAAGGTGCCTATGGCGCCTTGGAAGAAGTTATAGTAGGAAGTGAATAATTTGTCTAGCTGGAGAATGAGATTAAATGCATCGATCCCAGCACATACAGTCGTGAAATCTATCTAGAATTCTATCTAATAAGAGATTAGCCATAAATTTTGAACACGATCGAGTTTGCTGAAAGTTTTCTGATAAAAACGTTCTGAGTGATAAAACCAGAGAGTATCGTCAGAAAATTACTCCATCGATGTCATTATTTTCTTCTGTCTCAGGTGAATCAATTGAAGAAGTAGCATAAGAGAATATATCCCGTCATGAAAATCGAAGTAAAGGCGCGATTTTAGCTTGAATAACGTTAAGCAATAAGAAAAATTTTGTCAAAATCCCACGTCGATTCGGGAGAGCGCAAGCTTTTCATGAAGCAATTCCCTAATTTTTCGCGTATGTTGCTCAGCCTTATCGATATTTAAGAGATATCTGATCGTACTATTTAAATTGGTGTTGTTTTGATAGCTACCACCCCCCATAGCGATTACTATAGTTTCTCTCCAGGAGAGTCGGGGCAGCGGTAGGGGCGATCATAAATGCATAAACAATGCGATTGAGTTTATTAGTGTAACTAAATGATTTTTAGCAAGTAGACCAACAATAAAGCTGGTGCTCAATAGATTGCTGGTAAATGGTGTGGATATCTTTTCCGTTAGTATTTAATACCATTATGGTAGAAATAGGGCCTGATTGTTTACTTGATAATTAATAATTAGACAGTAAAATCCGTTTTTTATTGCATTGGCTTGGTTGTAAGCGGCCTTCTAGAAGCAGAAGAAAAGCAATTTTTGATTGGCCTCTAGTTGCTAGATTTTCAAAGGCATCGAAAACTTGATTATTGAGTGTACTTGTGGATTTTGTACATCCTATTATACTTGCCGGGCGATTAAGAATATATCGCGCTGGCAGTTTTAATATTTTGCTACATGGTCGGGTTTAACCTAGCTTAGTTGGGGCATCAAGGATAATATGGAAGATTGTTATTTATACATTCTTGCAACACCTATCGGCAATCGCGATGACATAACTTTACGTGCGATTGAGATTCTTCAGACAGTGGATTTCATTGTAGCAGAAGATACACGTCACAGTAAAAAGTTAATGGATTATTATGGGATAAAGACGCCATTGCTTTCTTTGCATAAGCATAATGAAGCAGCTCGAGCGACCATTTTATGTAAAAAATTAAAACAGGGGCTTAACATTGCGCTTATTTCAGATGCGGGGACACCGCTGATCAGTGATCCTGGTTGTCGGCTCATTGCGAGAGTCCGTGAAGCAGGTATTCGGGTCATACCTGTTCCTGGGGCTTGTGCAGCCATTGCTGCGCTTGTGTCATCAGGATTGCCAACGGATCGATTTGTTTTCGAAGGATTTATTCCTTCTAAAGGAAAAGTGCGGCGGAAAAAAATAGCGGAATTAAAAAATGAATCGCGCACGATGATTTTTTACGAATCAGTTCATCGTATTGTGAATCTCATTGATTTATTAAATGAACAATTTGGTCCACATCGGCGAGCAACTATTGCGCGGGAATTAACAAAAACATTTGAAACTATTTACACTGCCCTATTGTCGGAATTGAAAGAATGGATTATTCAGAATCCTGACCAACAAAAAGGAGAATTCGTGATTATTGTGGAAGGCACTACTGAAAAAATCACAGAAATAAACGAGGAAAATCAGCGACTGTTGACAGTGTTGCTTGAAGAATTGCCGTTAAAAAAAGTAGTCGCTTTAGCGACAAAAATTACTTTGCTTCCCAGAAAAAAACTTTATTCATCAGGGTTGAGCATTCAGCAATCGCGTCAGCGTCTACGTTATTAATTTCACGGATTGGATATAAAGTACGATTGTTGTTAACTCGTTCACGCAAATCCTTACCAGGTTTGAAGTGTGGTGTGTATTTTGCTTCAGTATAAACACGTTCACCGGTCTTTGGGTTGTGCGCTTTGCGCGGGGGGCGATAATGGAGAGAAAAGCTCCCGAAACCCCGAATTTCGATGCGCTCACCTTGACCTAGTGTAATGCTCATACACTCTAATATACGGTTAATGCTTAATTCGACATCTTTTGATGATAAGGTTTTTTGTTGTGCTGTGATTCGATTGATGAGTTCTGACTTTACCATACTGTCGCCCTATCATGTTTAATGTTTGTTGATTGTAAAAGTGATCATTATACAACAGTTTTTTAGAGTTTCTAACTCCCAATCCTTGTTTTATTTCTGTCATCTTCTTCCTATCCCATCGAGTTAACCCGCGCGATGGGCGGTCCGCCGGCTGAGCTGCTTAAATCAGGAATTGATCAATAGAGATAGGAACTCTTTTTCCTGTCTTTGGGAGCAGTTCGTTATCTAGCCATACCTGTTGATTACACAAAGTGAGGCGACCTGCGGCGAACCAAGACAGAACTTGGGGATAGAGGATATGTTCGAGAATATGGATACGTTGGCTAAGGGTTTTTGGGGTGTCTTTTTTTGTGACGAAAAGACTGGCTTGGCAAATGAGTGGCCCTCTGTCAAGGTCTTTGGTGACGTAATGGATGCTTACGCCATGTTCCAGATCGCCTGTTGCTAACACGCGTTCGTGTGTGTTAAGACCAGTATATTTGGGAAGCAAAGAGGGATGGATATTAATCATTCGCCCTTGATAATGGGCAACGAGATCTTCACCCAGTTTACGCATGAAGCCATCAAGAACGACTAGCCCAGGATGATAATGATCGATCATTTTTTGAAGGGTAGTTTCAAACTCTGTACGTGAGGGATAATCACCGTGTGGGATAGTGTTGGTAGGAATTCCTACTTTTTAGCCCATTCTATACCATAAGCGTCTTTGCGGTTGCTAATGACGGCGCGGATCTCTGCTGCTAAGCCTGTTCTGATAGCTTTGATAATCGCCTTCAGGTTGCTGCCATTTCCAGAGATGAGAACAAGAATGGGAAGATTAGTTTTCATGAAAGCATTACAACATGAGGATGTTGATGAGAAGAGAATTGAATTTCTCCGATAGCCCAAGCCTTTTCGCCAAAGGCACTCAATAATTCTAGCGTTTTATCGCTTTCATTTTTATTAACACACAAAACTAATCCTACACCTATGTTAAACGTGCGCCACATTTCTTCGGTAGACACCCGGCTTTGTTTTTGCAACCATCGGAAAATGAGGGGCCATTCCCAGCTTTGGGTCTGGATGGCAGCTTGGGTGTGTGGAGGAAGGACTCGATGTATGTTCCTTACCAATCCACCGCCGGTGATGTGAGCTATGGCATGAATATTGACTTCAGCTAGAAGCCGATTAAGAGCGTTGACATAAATTCGGGTCGGCGTCAGCAGTATATCGCCTAATGTGGCATTTTCGAAGGACTGAGTGAGTGGAACTTTTGTGTGAGCAATGATTTTTCGAATCAATGAATAGCCGCTGGAATGCGGGCCAGAAGAAGCCAGCGCGATCAAAACATCACCTACTTTGATCTGACTCCCGTCAATTATCTTTTCTTTTTCAACAATACCAACACAAAATCCGGCTAGGTCGTAATCGCCCTGTTCGTAAAGCCCAGGCATCTCAGCAGTTTCTCCACCAATCAGCGAAATTTTCGCTATTACACAGCCTTTCCCGATCCCAGTGAGAATTTTGCTAGCCTGTTCGTTGTTTAGATAGCCTGTCGCATAATAATCGAGAAAAAAAGAGGCTCTGCACCTGTGGCTATGACGTCATTCACGCACATGGCGACGAGATCGATACCAATGGTATTATGGCGATTAAGCTCGATGGCGAGTTTTAATTTTGTTCCGACACCATCTGTTCCTGAGACAAGCACTGGCTGGCGGTATCCGCTAGGCAACTCAAACAAGCCTCCAAAACCGCCAATTCTGCCTAAAGAGCCTGTACGATTAGTTCGTTTAGCGATATGTTTTATTGTATTCACTAAGGTATTCGCCTTGTCAATATCGACACCAGCATCGCGATAAGAGATCGGTTTTTTAACAGAGCCTATCATAACGATGATATTATAGGGGAGGAGAATAAAATATAGAAGACAAATAAAAAGCAGAAGTGTGTATATTTTTAAAAAGTAGACGAACGCAGCCGAAGTTTGACTATGAGAATGTATTACCAATGACGATAATCCGAAAAATAGTGATCTTCTTATATGGCTTATCCTTGGCTGATAATGGTGACTGTTGAAATACGAGATATAAATACAGATAAATGTCCAGATTAATCACCAATTGATTTTTAGAAAGGTATTGTCTCAGGCATTCGGCAAGGCGCTGATACGAGCGAGTGGAAACGCAGTCATATAACATTGCCCACGATTCAAAAAGCTTATCTATAAGCTTAGTAATTATGTTAAAAAATAGTTACCATTAAAAAGATGCCGTTGGAAGAGCTTCAGTTAGTGTTTCAGGTAGTTACAGGCGGGCCTGCCGCTTTGAAAGACGCTAACCAGGCTATTGGGTGGCTAGCTGACCATTGACGATGGTTTGTGAGTTCAGTACTAGAGATAGGTTTCGAAATTCTAGCGAGTGATAGGCAGTGTCAGCTATGCAAGCGATAAATAGGGATGGCATTTTCGCGTGACTCCCCTATTGTTTTTCCTGTTATAGATCTTTTGAGGATCAGACCAATGCGACACAATCGATAGTAATTACTATCTTTCCAGCAGTTGATGCTGTTATACAACGATATGGTATCGATTGTATTTTAGCAGGAGTAGTTGATGAAAATGGGAAATGGTAAGTTACGCGAATGGCAGTTTTTTTGTAAGGAGCGACTTGTGAGTGGGAAACGACTGGAAATGATGTTGCAGAAGTGCTTATGAACGGGGTCGATCTGGCAGCTGATTGATGGACAGCCAATTTAGTTTTTTGAACAGCAACTGTATGAAAAATTTTGTTTATAGATGAGGGATGCACAAAAATCTAGAAGATTATGTGCATGTAGTTTTAACACTTGAAACAGCACCTCCTACCAGTAGGATCCAATTGGGCAAATTTATTTTATCGATGTAGGGAAACTCAGCGATAGGAAAAGACACCTGTTATTGTTGCTTGACCAATTACCGTTGCGTATCAATTTACGAGAAGAGAGGACCTTTACTAATTTTTATTGGTGAAAATAAAGCTTTTTCAATCTTTAAATGAGTTATTGAAAGGTAACGACGGGTCGTTTCTTACTATGGGGTGCATCTGGCGTTGGTCGCACCCATTTGTTATAAGCATGCTGTCACGCGATGAAGGAATTATCATTTGAAATGATGTACTTACCTTCAAAAACTCCACAACTAACACCTTTACAATCTGGCACGCGAGTTTTGGGTGAAATTAGTCATGGTAGGTGCTTATATGTTTTATGTTATAGTTCTCATTATCGGGCTTCTAAAACAACTAAACCATAAACAATTGGTAAGCGCTTTGTTATGCTCGTTTTTTAAGTTAGTTGATTTATTCAATTTCTCCTCCGGAATTATTGATTGAAGAGGAAGTTCGCTGTTATTCAATGGATAATACGCTTAAATATTCAACCTATTGTATTAAAATAAAAATATGCTTAAAAAAGTTTGATTAATTTTGATGTTTTTATTTCAGTGGATAACTGACCATACGTCTGGCGCTTCGCATTTTCCAGTAGGGATTTCGTAAAATTAGTCATTTTTGCGTTCTAATGGTTATATAACCATAGTCATATGATTATAAATCGCAGGGATAGGTAACAATTTAGGATAGCGTCAACAATTGAAGGTTGATACAATAAGATTTCCCTAAAATGAAAGTAAGAATATGGTTAGAATTGTTACCGTTGACGATATTAAAAGTTTAATCCGCAAAGTCACGTTAGAAAAATTTTTTACTCAACTCGTCGAGAGGCTTGAAGCGACTTTTTCGTGTTGGGAAGAATTTGAAAAAATGCCCCGTGTTGTTTCAAGCGTCGAAGGCGGCGTCATTGAGTTAATGCCATTCTGGAATAAAGATTATTATTCATTTAAATATGTCAATGGTCATCCTTCAAATTCAAAGGATAATAAGCAAACAGTTGTGGGTATCGGTATGCTAGCCGATGCTGCTACAGGCTATCCTGTATTAATTAGTGAAATGACATTATTAACTGCTATACGGACCGCAGCCACTTCAGTTTTAGCTTCAAAGTACATTGCAAAACCGAAACCTAGGTCATTAGCAATTGTTGGAACAGGCGCGCAATCAGAATTTCAAATTATCGCACATAAGACATTATTTGACATAAAAACTGTCTATTATTTCGATCTCGATTCCAAAGCAATGGATAAATTTGAAAAAAACTTATCGTCGTATGAATGTAATTCAGGAAGAGTTAATTTGGAAAGAGCAAAAGATGTGGAGAGCATGATTGAAGATGTAGATATTATTATCACCGTAATGGCTTCCAGAAAATTCACACAAATATTAAGAAATGAGTGGATAAAGCCGGGCATGATAATTAATACTATTGGAGAAAATTGCACTGATAGAACTGCGCTCGATCCGAAAATATTGGAACGTAGTAAAATTGTGGTTGAATTTCTTAAACAGTCAAAAGATGAGGGAGCAATACAAAATTACAATCATAATCATGTTTATGCAGAACTTTGGGAATTAACGGAGGGAAAAAATTAGGACGTACCTCCGATGAGGAAATTTTTGTTTTCGATTTGATAGGATTTGCTTTGGAAGATTATGTCACTTTGCGATTAGTTTATAGCTTGGCAGAAGATTTCCACGTAGGACACATGTTGGACATGGTGCCCGAGGAGGAGGGCATCAATCCAAAAAATTTATTCGGATTATTAGTTGATTGATCTGATCCTTTATTTAAGGCTTAATTTCTTTTCCAGATAATGAATATTCTGTGCATTTTTTTGAAAAGCTTCATCTTCCATCATCATTTGATGCAACGGGATGTTGGTTCTAATGCCCTCAACAACTAGTTCCGTCAAAGCGTTCCTCATACGTGCGATAGCCTGTTCACGGTTTTCATTATAAGTAATTAATTTACCGATTAAAGAGTCATAGTATGGAGGTACTCGATAGCCTGTATAAAGATGGGAATCAATTCGGACACCGAATTCCTGCTGGCGCGTGGTAAGCTGTTACAGTACCTGGGCAGGGTATAAAATTTTTAGGATCTTCAGCATTAATACGGCATTCAATTGCATGGCCTTTAATTTCGATATCTTCTTGTTTGTAACCCAATGGTAAACCTGCTGTGACGCGGATTTGTTCTTTTACAATATCTATACCCGTAACCATTTCAGTAATGGGGTGTTCTACTTGAACACGGGTATTCATTTCGATGAAATAAAATTCTCCATTTTCGTAGAGAAATTCAAACGTACCTGCCCCTTTATAATTCATAGCAATACAGGCTTGCACGCAACGATCTCCAATCGCTGCACGTTGTTCAGCAGTAATGCCAGGAGCGGGAGCTTCTTCGATGACTTTTTGATGACGACGTTGCATGGAGCAATCGCGTTCACCTAAATGAATAGCATGATTTTGTCCATCACCTAACACCTGAATTTCAATATGTTGAGGGTTTTTTAGAAATTTTTCCATATAAACTTCATCAGTGCCAAAAACCACTGCGGCTTCCGTGCGCGTCATGGCAATGAAATTTAAAAGATCCGATTCCTTATATACCACGCGCATGCCGCGACCACCACCACCTCCTGCTGATTTAATAATGACGGGATAACCGATTTCTCGAGCAATGGCCAAATTAGCTTCATCATTTCGGATTAAGGCCCCATTAGAGCCTGGAATACAAAGTAGCCCTGCTTTTTGCATGGTTTTAATCGCTGAAACTTTATTACCCATTAAATGAATTACTTCTGGGGATGGGCCAATAAATTTAAATTCACTTTTTTCAATTTGCTCAGCAAAATTAGGGTCTTCCGACAAAAAGCCATAACCAGGGTGGATTGCATCGGCATGGGTTATCTCCGCTGCTGATATGACGGCGGGGATGCTGAGATAACTGTTGGCACTGTTAGAAGGGCCGATACAAACAGCTTCATCAGCTAGACGAACGTGCATCAAATCGCTGTCAGCACTTGAATAGACAGCAACCGTTTTAATTCCCATTTCTTTGCAAGCGCGGTGAATACGTAAAGCAATTTCACCACGATTAGCGATTAATACTTTTTCAAACATGAACATTACTCATTCAGATCAATAATAAAGAGTAACTGATCAAATTCCACTGGTTGTTTATTTTCAACGAGGCGCGCGCTGATCACACCACTTTTATCGGCTTCGATTTTGTTAAACATTTTCATCGCTTCAATGAGACATAATGTATCACCTACCGATATGCGTTCTCCTACCTCAACAAATGGCTTTGCTCCAGGGGTCGGAGACAAATAAACCGTGCCTACCATTGGGGATCTTAATTCGTGTCCTATTATTGCTTTCTTTATGATTTGTGGAGGTTCTTTGATCATTGCAGATGTTTGAATGTGAGAGGTTTGTTCTGTGATAGAAGATAGACGGAGTTGGGGTGTTGTTTGCGTTAAAAATCGACTAATACGGACAGATTCCTCGCCTGATTTTACTTCGATTTCTCTCACGCCAGTTTCATTAATCAACTCGATAAGCTTTCTTATTTTTCGAATATCCATGGCGTTTCCTCGTCAGTGAGTAACTAACTAAGCGGCCTATTGTGCCTGAAAAAAAGGGTTTGTCTATAATTTGGAAAATTGCCGCCCCGTTTGAAGAAGTTAATCGCAAGATCGAGAACTTTATGGATATTGACTTGTTCAAAAAATAAATAAATAGAGACTCTTTTTGTTCCATTATATTAAGTTAGTAGTTAAACTATCTCTGGGGCTATATTGATTACGTATTACCAAAATAAAGATCCTTTTAAAGTTTTCTTGAATTCTTTGGATGATGGTGATGTCGGTTAAAATTTATAGATAGTGTGCATAGATAGTGTGCATTTAGCTAGAGCTGACTGATACAGGTAGTTTAGAGCGCTTTCAATTGTGTTATTGTATTAAGCGTATCGAAGACTCAGGTGTTCCCCCTATTAAATAACCCGTTTTCTTTTTATAATTTAGTACCGTTTAGCGATCAAGGTCAGATTTTAATGTTCAATAGGATGGAAATGGCCTGACAGTCACCATTGCGATGTAATGCGTTCTATGTATTAAATATGGTGATGATGTCGGGTTTACTTAACGGAATAAGAGCTTCAGGATTTGAATTTATTTCAGAAAAAATTGGTAAATCGCAAAGTCCCTAAATCTGAGAGGTTATTGATTCATTCGTTAAAGCTGATTAAAAGAACGAGACAATCATTGGCATGCTTTATCAAGATGCTCTAAAAGTCTATATGCGGTAGGAAGCGAATTTATCCAAATATATCTCAAGGTCCAATGTTATCTGTTGAGAGGTTGTTATGCTTGATTCATTTAAAACATTGCGTGAATTAACAGTTAACGATAAAACTTATTATTACCATAGTCTAAAGGCAGCAGAAGAAGCTGGGCTCTCTAATATTCATCGCCTCCCTTATTCCCTTAAAATTCTCCTCGAGAATCAATTGCGTTACGAAGATGGGAAAACCGTCACAAATGAAGACATCGAAGCTTTTGTGCATTGGCTGAATAATAGAAATTCAGATCGTGAATTTGCTTATCGACCTACACGCGTGCTAATGCAAGATTTTACAGCCGTTCCTGTGATTGTGGATTTAGCTGCGATGCGAGATGCAATAGCGCGGATGAAAGGAGATCCTTCAAAAATTAACCCGCATTGTGCCGTAGATCTTATTATTGATCATTCTATTCAAGTAGACGAATTCGGAAGCAAAAAGGCTTTCCGAAAAAATGTTCATTTAGAAATGAGCCGCAATCAAGAGCGGTATGCTTTTTAAAATGGGGACAGCGATCATTTGATCATTTTCAGCTAGTCCCCCCAGTACCGGTATCTGCCACCAAGTGAATCTGGAATACCTAAGCCGCGGTGTCTGGTCTAGCAAAGTAGATAACAAATTATTTGCCTATCCGGATACTTTGATAGGCACTGATAGTCATACTACTATGATTAACGGTCTCGGCGTTCTCGGTTGGGGTGTGGGTGGTATTGAGGCAGAAGCCTCTATTTTAGGTCAACCTATTTCTATGCTGATTCCTGAAGTTATTGGCTTTCGTCTGGAAGGAAAATTACGGGAAGGAATCACCGCCACCGACCTCGTCTTAACAGTCACCCAAATGCTACGCCTTAAGGGTGTTGTTGGAAAATTTGTAGAATTTTATGGGCCAGGTCTTGCCGAACTACCGCTGGCGGATCGCGCAACTATTGGTAATATGGCTCCGGAATATGGCGCTACTTGTGGTTTATTCCCTATCGACGCTGAAACCATCAAATATTTGGAACTGACTGGTCGTAGCATTGAAACTATCGCACTTGTCAAAGCGTATTCAAAAGCACAAGGCACTTGGCATGACGAAAATACGCTAGAGGCGATATTTAGTGACATGCTTTTACTTGATTTATCGACTGTCGAGTCCAGTTTAGCTGGACCTAAACGCCCACAAGATCGAGTAACCTTGCCGAATCTTAGAGAAGCTGTTGAGAATTTCATCGTTACTGCTGGGCGCGAAAAAGAACTAGATCAAGCTTTCCGAAGCCAAAAGGATTTTGCTCTTCGTCATGGTGATGTGGTGATCGCTGCCATTACTAGTTGCACCAATACTTCTAATCCAAGTCTCATGCTAGCTGCAGGGTTATTGGCGAAAAAAGCTGTCGAAAAAGGTTTGAAAAAAAAACCATGGGTAAAATCATCGCTCGCCCCTGGCTCAAAAGTCGTTACAAATTATCTGTATAAAACTGGTTTAATTGACTACCTTGAAAAAGTGGGATTTTATTTAGTGGGTTATGGTTGTACCACCTGTATTGGTAATTCCGGTCCCCTACCTGATTCGATCGCTAAAACCATCACCAAAAATGATCTTATCGTTTCTTCAGTTTTATCAGGCAATCGAAATTTTGAAGGTCGGATTCATCCTCTCATAAAAGCTAACTGGTTAGCTTCTCCACCCCTTGTTGTCGCTTTTGCGCTCGCAGGAACTGCTCGCATCAATCTTTCAAAAGAACCCATAGGAGAAAATGATCGTGGAGAACCTATTTATCTCCGTGACATTTGGCCCTCGAATGAAGAAATTGCTGAAATGGTCACACAAGTGACCGATAAAATGTTTCGTAAAGAATATGCTGACGTCTTTAAAGGTGATTTGGGGTGGCAAAATATTAAAATATCGTCGGGGAATACATTTGAATGGCAGCCGGATTCCACTTATGTAAAAAGCCCCCATTCTTTGAAAATATAGGGATTAATCCGGAACCTTTAAAAGATATTACTAATGCACGCATTTTGGCGCTTTTAGGAGATAGTGTTACTACAGATCATATTTCTCCCGCCGGTGCTATCAAGCCTAACAGTCCCGCTGGTCAGTATTTAATTGAGCAAGGTATCGACATTAAAGACTTTAATTCTTATGGCTCCCGTCGCGGTAATCACGAAATTTTGGTGCGAGGAACGTTTGCTAATATCCGAATTCGCAATGAAATTGTGTCAGGTGTCGAAGGTGGCTTTACAAGACATTTTCCGGAAGGCGAACAATTATCTATCTACGATGCAGCGATGAAATATCGAGATGAAAATGTGCCTCTGGTCGTAATCGCAGGTAAAGAATATGGAACTGGCTCTTCACGCGATTGGGCAGCAAAAAGCCCCTACTTATTGGGCATTAAAGCAGTCATTGCAGAAAGTTTTGAGCGTATTCATCGTTTTAATTTAGTAGGTATGGGTATTTTACCTCTTGAATTCAAAAACAACGTAGATCGCAAAACCTTGAAGTTAGAAGGTAATGAAGTCATCGATATCGACGGCTTAGCAAATGATTTACATCCTAGGAGCGATGTCATTATGATTATCAAGCGAAAAAATGACTCTATCGAAAAAATTCCTCTGCACTGCCGTATTGACACAAAAAAAGAGCTTTCCTATTATAAACATGGTGGTATTTTGCAGTTTATTTTTCGGAATATATTGGAGAGCAGCTCAATTAATTGATGTTTTCAATGATGAGGCTTTAATTCTTCAAAATGGAGTAAACTTAAATAATGTTCCTAATACGAAGATAATATCGCCAGGAAATTACATATACTGAACAATATTCTAAGCAGAGGGTCGCACACATATTGAGGTATGAGTTTTGATCTGTGAATATTCCTGGTTGCTTTCAATATAGGGGTAAATAGGGGCATCAAGAAAAGAAAAACACTGCCTAAAGTAGTCGAGACTCTCTAGTGCTCCTTAAGATAATGCCTTGTACCTAATAGACCCCCTACATGGAATTAAAATCCATTCGAGTAGCATCATGGTGGCACCGCTCTACAAGTTGTAGTCGGTGAATCTCCTACCGATATCAAAAACAACCTGTAAATATGCTTAGGTTATCGCTAATTCTTTTATATATTTTATTCTGGATACAGCAATCACACCCCATTTCATCGTTGCATTACTTTCGGCTTTATTGGTGGGCCTGCTCTGTGCAAGAAGTGTTTTAGAAGCGGTGTGCTTAGCTGTTGCTATTTGGTATTGGTGGTTGTTTACCTGTCATTAAGGGTTCTACTGTGAGGCACAGTATAGTATTGACTATCGGTTCTGTCGTTGCTTCAAAAAATATTTTCAAAAAACATACAACTTTGTAATTAGGAAAACTGTCGTTCTCAATATTATTTATGGATCACATTTATTACACGCTATCAGGCAATACTAACTTATTGCGACCGTTATCCTTTGCCTTTTTACGAAATCCATAGAATTTTTGATAATTCGCAAAAATTTATCTCTGTGTTATAAGTTCCCAGATGTGCAATACCAATTACATCTTGCGAAAATACAAAATAAACTCACCATGATCTTTTCTATACGGATTGCGCATATCGCCGCGCATGCAAAGAATAAAGCAGTTTACTGTTCTCACCTACGGATCTTAAAATCGACTCTTCCAAGCTACTCTGCCTTTAGCACAGCTGAGTGAGACACAGCCATGACCGAACTTAAGGTCTCACAATCTAAGTCTAGATGTTCTTTTTTGGTCAGAAACCTAGAGTCTTATAGTAATTGTTCGCTTTTAATTCGACTGCCAATAAATTCTAGTTCGGATTTTTTAATGCAGTCATCATTTATCCCAATATATTGGTGCGGTACAGCGCCTACCTAACTCACCTAAAGAGATTTTGCACCCAAGCGTGGATCGCGCGAAATTCTTTGGTGTTCGATATATATGTTGACTGAGTACTTGGTTTTTCGAAGAAAAAATTTGTTCTTTCTCTAATTTCGGTATAACGCAAATTATAGACAGTAAAAGCAGTTCAGTACTATGAGAATTTCTACCTGGATCATTAACAATGGGGAACAATTCTGGCATTCAAAATGCATGAATCAATATCTAAAATAACAGCGATGCTTATGGGATCTAGCGTATGATGCAATCGATAAAGTTTTAATAAACGTTGTTGGGTACTTGCTGATTCTTCACTCAAGAAAATAAAGTTGCTGATGAAGCTAGTAATGGTAACCTAGAATTCGGAAGACGCACAACCCCATTGTATTTAAAAATGAGGATGATAAGCAATAATACACGGCAAAAAAGAGATTTTGATGTCTGCTTATGGAAACAAAGTTTTCAATAGTGACTTTTTAATACGGACCTCGACGAAATAAATTTAACTCCAAGATTTGATCACAAGATATACCTAACATATATCCAAAACTTCGCGCCGACATTAGACTGTATCGGGATTACAAGCTATCCATAAAAGAAGTTTGTATTTTATTGCTTTCTTCCCTTGATTTTTTGCTATCTGCCCCTATATTTATTTTTAGTGATTGTTGCTCCTTTTTTATAGATGAGCTTCTAACTTAATTTTATAATGGAGAGGGTTAAACCATGAAAATACGTCCATTGCACGATCGGATTGTTGTCGATCGTCTTGATGAAGAAGACACTTCAAAAGGTGGCATTGTCATCCCGAGCACTGCGAAAGAGAAGCCTTCTCGAGGTAAGGTAATTGCCGTTGGGACAGGTAAGCTGTTGGATAATGGCGAGGTCCGTCCTTTGGAAGTCAAAATTGGTGAACAGGTGCTGTTTGGTAAGTATGCTGGTACCGAAGTGAAGGTGGATGACAATGAATATGTCGTCATGCGAGAAGATGACATTATGGGTGTGATTCAAGAATAACTGATTACAACAGGTAAGAGAGGTAAAAAAAATGGCTTCAAAAGTTTTGAAATTTTCTCACGACGCATTACATGCAATGAGCCGTGGTGTGGACGTTTTAGCCAACGCAGTCAAAGTAACTTTGGGTCCTAAAGGGCGTAATGTTATTTTAGACAAATCATTTGGGGCTCCTATGATCACTAAGGACGGTGTGAGTGTAGCCAAAGAAATAGAACTAGAAGATAAATTTGAAAACATGGGCGCGCAAATGGTGAAAGAAGTGGCGTCACGTACATCGGATGATGCTGGTGATGGTACTACAACCGCAACTTGTTTAGCACAGGCGATTTTGCGTGAGGGTATCAAGGCAGTTATTGCTGGCATGAATCCGATGGATTTGAAACGCGGTATTGATAAAGCAGTCACTGCGGCAGTTGCTGAGCTAAAAAAGCTTTCTAAACCTT
This sequence comes from Coxiella-like endosymbiont, assembly GCF_024730665.1. Taxonomy (GTDB): domain Bacteria; phylum Pseudomonadota; class Gammaproteobacteria; order Coxiellales; family Coxiellaceae; genus Coxiella. The sequence goes on along the minus strand of NZ_CP084737.1, from coordinate 587,643 downwards.
GCCGGGATGACAAGTCTATTGCGCAAGTAGGCACTATTTCAGCTAACTCGGATGAATCCATCGGTAACATTATCGCTGAAGCAATGACGAAGGTAGGTAAAGAAGGGGTCATTACGGTGGAAGATGGTTCGGGACTTGAGAATCTGCTGGAAGTAGTTGAAGGTATGCAATTTGATCGCGGTTATCTGTCACCGTACTTCGTAAATAACCAGCAAAACATGAGCGCTGAACTCGAAAATCCTTTTGTTTTGTTAGTTGATAAGAAAGTTTCTAATATTCGTGAATTAATTCCATTACTGGAAGGTATTGCGAAATCAAGCAAGCCTTTGCTGGTTATTGCTGAGGATATTGAGGGGGAAGCACTAGCTACGTTAGTGGTTAATAACATTCGTGGCGTTGTCAAGATAGCTGCGGTGAAAGCGCCTGGGTTTGGGGACCGTCGTAAAGCGATGTTGCAAGATATTGCTATTTTAACGGGTAGTAAGGTAATTTCAGAAGAAGTTGGTTTGTCATTAGAGTCAGCTACCTTAGAAGACTTAGGTTCTGCCAAACGGGTCGTTGTTACCAAAGATACCACCATCATTATCGATGGTGCCGGTGATTCAGGTGATATCAAGGATCGTATTGGGCAAATCCGTAAAGAAATTGAAGTGACTACCTCTGACTATGACAAAGAAAAGTTGCAAGAACGTTTAGCTAAACTGGCTGGCGGGGTAGCAGTGATTAAGGTCGGCGCAGCAACTGAAATAGAAATGAAAGAGAAAAAAGCACGTGTAGAAGATGCCTTACATGCTACGCGCGCAGCTGTCGAAGAAGGTGTAGTACCTGGTGGTGGTGTAGCATTAATCCGGGTGATGAAAGTGCTTGAGAAATTAAGCGTGGACAATGAAGATCAACAGGTTGGTGTTGATATTGCTCGTCGTGCAATAGCTTCTCCGCTATCACAAATCGTGCAGAATGCGGGTGAACAAGCCGCTGTGGTGGTTGATCGCGTATTGAACCATAAAGATGTTAATTATGGTTATAATGCAGCAACTGGCGAATATGCTGATATGATTCAAATGGGTATCCTTGACCCAACCAAAGTCACTCGTACCGCGTTGCAAAATGCAGCTTCCATTGCTAGCCTCATGATTACCACTGAGTGTATGGTAACTGAAGCTCCAAAGAAGAAAGAGGAGTCAATGCCTAGCGGTGACATGGGAGGTATGGGAGGTATGGGAGGTATGATGTAATTTTTTTTAGTGCTAAGCCTTCCAACGAAAACCCCGCTTGAAGCGGGGTTTTTTATAAGCATCGAGAGGAATAATTCTCTTAAAAACTGTTACTCTTTATTGATTATTTTCCTAAAATATTCGCTGAGAACAATGCTCTCAGCGAATATTCAGAAAGAAAAGCGGAACAAAATCAACTAAAGGCCACTCCGTTACAAAAAAAAGTGAAATTATTGTCGGTACAAAGAGCAAATACTCTCTCTTTTATCAAAGATATAATTAATTAGAGTTGATTGTAGGTGAGGAGAAGCAGCACGAGTGATTTTTTTGAATACATGGGACGGGAAACAATGCAAAAGATCTCCGAAGAAAAAACTGTTAAAGAAGGAAGCGGAAGGGGAAAGGCATTTCATTAAGTCACAATCCTCAAGCTTTTTTGACAGGAGTTCTCCTAGAAAGCACAAGATAAAAGAAGATATAGAGAGGTTTAGAGGCTCCGAGTCAATAATCTGAAGAAATTATTTTGCCGTTTAGCGTTCAGTTCTCGATGCCAGCTTGCTGCCTCTTTAAGTAGAGGTAGTGATTTCGATGTTGTTTTGATTTCGCTTGGCATAAAAAAATTCATCACCTATAATTTCACAATATGCTCCGACATACCCCTCTCTATCAAGAACACGTCAAAATGAAGGCTTACTTTGTCAATTTTTCAGGCTGGGAAATGCCTTTGCGTTATACGTCTCAGATTAAAGAACACCATCAAGTACGTCAACACGTTGGGATTTTTGATGTTTCTCATATGGGAGTAATTGACGTTACAGGTAAAGATGCTTTTATATTTTTGCGTTATTTGTTAGCGAACGATATTGCAAAATTGAAAGATCCCGGCTGCGCTTTATATACATGTATGTTAAATGAAATCGGTGGCATTATTGATGATTTAATTATTTATTATATAGCTTCTCATCATTATCGATTGATTGTCAATGCTGGAACGCGTCAAAAAAATCTTGCTTGGATAAAAAGACAAAGCCGATCTTTAAAGGTAATCGTTAATGAATGTCCTCAAATGTGTATTCTGGCTGTTCAAGGTCCAGCTGTTTTTTCTATAATTAAACCTGTCTTTAATCAATCAATAGCTGCCGAATTAATTTCACTTAAGCCCTTTCAATTTGTTTTGTCAAAGGATCTATTAATTGCTCGTACAGGTTACACGGGAGAAAATGGATTCGAAATTGTCGTGCCAGACAAGGAATTGCCGGCTCTTTGGAAGAAACTTATTAATCGTGGTGCAAAGCCTTGTGGGTTGGGGGCACGGGATACATTGCGTTTAGAGGCTGGTTTAAATTTATATGGAACCGATATGGACGAAACTACTTCTCCTTTAGTCTCAAATTTGGCGTGGACAATATCGTTGAATGATCCTGCTCGTCATTTTATCGGTCGCTCTGCATTAAAAAAACAATTATACGAAGGCGTCAAAGAACAATTGGTAGGGTTAATAATGGAGGAGCCAGGTGTTTTACGCAATCATCAAAAAGTTTGGTTAGAAAATAATAAAAATGGTGAGATCACCAGCGGAGGGTTTTCGCCGACGTTGGGTTACGCCATTGCATTAGCTAGACTGCCTGTTGAGATTGGAAGTGCCGCTTACATTGAGCGGCGAGGTAAATATATTCCTGTTAAAATAATTAAGCCTCCTTTTATTCGACGGGGTAAAAAAATTTAATTTAATATCTTGTGCAGCCTTATCATCTCTCTGTACTTATTGAGGACGTAAGTGGATAGAATACTTCACAAATCTGATAAGCTACGAGAAGAAGCAATACGAGTTTGAGTAATGTCTTACTATAAAGGAGAAATAAATGGCATATTTTCCTGACGAACTGCGTTATACCGAAAGTCATGAATGGATAAGAAAAGAAAATGAGGATATTTTTACAATAGGTATTACCGATCATGCGCAAGAACAGTTAGGTGATTTGGTTTTTGTTGAATTGCCCAAAATGGACACGCATGTTGACAGCGGGGATGAAGTGGGGGTAGTGGAATCAGTAAAAACAGCAGTAGATGTCTATTCACCTTTAACTGGTGAAATTATCGAAGTGAACGAAGAAGCATTGCAAAGCGAACCCGACTTGATTAATCGTGATCCTTATGGGGATGGTTGGCTGTATCGCATAAAAATCGAAGACGAATCGGAATTAGATAATTTACTGAGTGCTAATGATTATGAAGCTAAAATTCGAGAAGAATGATGACTTATATTCCTCATACTCCTGATGATATTTATAAAATGTTAGCCACTATCGGTGTGGATGATATTGGACAGTTGTTTGATGAAATTCCGAAAGCATTACCCACAGCTACCATTAATGAAGTTCCGACGAGATTAAATGAAGCTGGAATTACTCGGTTGATGGAAGAACGAGAACCAAAAAAATGGTTATCTTTTATTGGTGCTGGTGCTTATGAACATTATATCCCTGCTGCCGTTTGGGAAATTACAACTCGCGGAGAATTTTATACCGCATATACGCCATATCAAGCTGAAGCTAGTCAAGGCACTTTACAATTAATTTACGAATACCAAACAGTGATGTGTGAATTAATGGGGATGGATGTTTCAAACGCTTCCTTATATGACGGTGCTAGTGCGTTAGCAGAAGCGGCATTAATGGCAGTGCGTCTTAAACAGGGGAAAGAAAGACGTATTTTAGTGCCAACCAGTGTTAATCCTGCGTATCGACAAGTTTTAAACTCTATTATCAGGCAACAAAAAATTGTAGTTGATGAAGTACCTTTTGATGTATTGCAAGGTGTTGTAGATCCACAAGCTTTAGAAGAAATAGAAACAGAAGGGGTGGCAGCACTTATTATTTCTCAACCTAATTTCTTTGGTTGCCTAGAGGCGGTGGATGTACTTACCGACTGGGCATATGCCCGTAATATTTTAGTGATTGCGAGCGTAAATCCAATTGCAATGGCTTTAATAAAACCGCCAGGACAATGGGGACAGAAAGGAGCAGATATTTCGTGTGGAGAGGGACAATCCTTAGGCGTGCCCTTAGCTTCGGGCGGCCCTTATTTTGGTTTCATGTGTTGCAAAAAGGAATATGTTCGCCAATTACCGGGAAGAATTGTGGGACGGACGGTCGATACTAAAGGTCAGGAAGGATTTACATTGACTTTGCAGGCACGGGAACAGCACATCCGTCGTTCGAAAGCAACTTCAAATATTTGTACTAATCAGGGATTAGCTGTGACGGCGTCGATAATTTATTTAAGCTTATTAGGTGCAAAGGGTTTACAGGAAGTAGCTTTGGCTTCTCATACTAAAGCTCGTTACCTATTGAGTCGTTTATCCGCGTTAAAAGGAGTGTCACCCGTTTTTTCGAGCCCAATTTTTCATGAATTTGGAGTTCGTTTGGAAAAGCCAGTAGAAATAATCATTACAGAGATGACAAGACAAGGTATTCAGGCAGGATATGCATTAAAAAATGATTATCCCGAATTAAGTGATTGTCTTTTAGTTTGTGTGACAGAAACGAAAACCGAACAGGATTTAATAGGTTATGAACAAGCATTTAAGGACATTGTCATCTCTACAAAAGTAGGTATGACAATAAAAGATACATAGAATGTTAATTTTTGAAAAATCACAAAAAAAAGACGAACAATAGCCCATGCGATTTATGACCAAATCGATGCAAACGATATCCCTGCTAATTTATTGCGTCGCGTTTCACCTTATCTTCCTGAATTATCCGAGTTAGAAGTCGTTCGACATTTTACACAGTTGTCTGCCAAAAATTTTTCAATTGATACGCATTTTTATCCATTGGGTTCCTGCACGATGAAATATAATCCACGTGCTGCTAATCGCTTAGCTTCGCTGTCGGGTTATTTAAACCGTCATCCTTTATCCCCTGCACGATACAGTCAATCATTTTTGCAATGCCTTTATGAATTACAAATAATGCTAGCTGACATCACGGGTATGGAAAAAATTTCACTAGCCTCGATGGCGGGTGCACAAGGAGAGTTCGCCGGAGTTGCCATGATAAAAGCGTACCATGAAAGTCGCAATGATCATGATCGAATAGAAATGCTTGTGACCGAGGCCGCTCACGGCACCAATCCCGCTTCAGCAGCGATGTGCGGTTTTACCGTCAAAGAAGTTGCAACAACAAAAGAAGGCGATATTTGTCTCGACAAATTAAGGAAAATGGTTAGTCGTAAAACAGCCGGTATTATGCTTACTAATCCTTCTACGTTGGGCGTATTCGAGAGGAAAATTTTAGAGGTTGCAAAAATTATTCACGACGTTGGTGGTTTACTTTATTACGACGGCGCAAATTTAAATGCAATTTTAGGAAAATACCGTCCCGGTGATATGGGCTTTGATGTCATGCATTTAAATTTACATAAAACATTTGCCACACCTCATGGCGGTGGGGGCCCCGGTGCTGGTCCTGTAGCAGCTAATCAAAAGCTCGCTTCATTTTTACCAATACCTATGGTTGGAAAGAATGACGAATGTTATTTCTGGTTAACAGAAAAAGAATGCCAACAAACCATCGGCAAATTATCTGCATTTATGGGCAACGTCGGTGTATTATTACGTGCCTATATTTATTTACGCTTATTAGGTAAAGAAGGTTTAGCACGGGTAGCTGAGTTTTCGACCTTAAATGCCAACTACTTGATGAAACGGTTAGAACAATTGGGGTTTACACTCGCTTTCCCTCATCGACGTGCTTCTCATGAGTTTATCATCACCTTGAAACCACTCAAGCGCGTTTATGGTATAACCGCGCTTGATGTTGCAAAACGTTTGTTGGACTATGGTTTTCATGCGCCAACGATTTATTTTCCTATATTAATTCCTGAATGTTTGTTAATTGAACCTACAGAAACTGAAAGCAAGCAAACATTAGATCATTTTATTGAAGCTATGCAAGGAATTTTGACAGAAATTAAAACTCGCCCCGATCTTTTACAAAGTGCTCCCCATCACCAACTCATTAATCGACTCGACGAAGTCAAAGCTGTCCGCGATTTAGATCTTCGGTGGATGCCGCACCCTCGATTTGAAAGGAGATAAAATGACATTTATTAAGGAGGGCATCTAGATTTAAAAAGACGTAAAAGCTACACTTGAGATTTTAGAGAATTCGGATTTTTATCCGAAGAGAAGAATACTGCTGGTGCAGATAAATTTCGCACGCTTTTGTAATAGCTATTAGAATTTAGGTCCATAAAACATTTTCAAGGCCATATATCAGCTGATTTAGTTCCATGACTTTTCGGCAAGCTAGGAAAATCCCTGGTATAGCACAGTTACGATCTATGCTGTCATAACGGATGGTTAGTACTTCGCCGTTACCGCCGAAAATAACTGATTGATGAGAAAATAAACCCGGAAGACGGATCGAGTGAACAGCAATGTTATGTTCCATTTCATCACGCGCATGATGCTGATCTTCATGTGTTTTATCATTGCTTTTTTGTAAGCGCGATTCTGCCATCATTTGAGCGGTTTTGATAGCTGTACCTGATGGAGCATCTATTTTTTGTGGATGATGCATTTCGATGATTGCTGTATCTGGAAAATAGCGAGCAGCGTCTTTTGCGTATTTCATCATTAATATGGCGCCTAAAGAAAAGTTAGGTGCAATAATTCCCCCAATTTTTTAGCACGACATTGTTTATCTAAAGTTGCAATTTGCTTTAAAGTTAATCCCGTTGTACCTATTACTGGTCTCGCGCCGCATTGAATAATCATTTCTGTATTTTTAAATACGGATTTTGGTGTTGTGAAATCAACCACTATATCGGAATTAGTAGATTGAATGCTTTTAGCTAGGTCATCCTCACGCCCGATTCCTGCAACTAACTTAAAATCTAGCTGAGCAGCTATGCTTCGTTCAAGAACGCGGCCCATTTTTCCCTTGACACCATTAATGATAATCTTGATAACCATATTAATTACCCCTTCGGATCTTATGCTCTTTTATTTCTTCAAAAGAGCATATCATTTACGCGCTATTGATGAAAAATATTGATGAAGAATAAAAGAAGAATAAAAAATGTAAGAGCGTATTATTCTCGCGCGAGCAGAAATCTAGTGGGAAAATGTAACCAAGCCTCGCTCCTCTGGATTCCCACCCCACACACCCTACAAACCTGATCAAATCAGAGATGCTTAATCACTGTAAGAATGACGGACTAATTTATAGAAATATCTAATTAAGATTAAGAATTCATTGTTTATTTAGGATTCAAAATTTTCTTCAACAAAATCCCAGTTAATTACTTGCCAAAAATTATCGACGTACTTAGAACGATCATTACGAGTATCAATGTAATAGGCGTGTTCCCAAACATCGCATGTTAACAGGGGTTTCTTATCATCCGTCATCGGATTCCCTGCATCAGCAGCGCTTAATATTTCCAATTTCCCAGCTTTATTCTTAACCAGCCAAGTCCAACCAGAAGCGAAATGTTTATTGGCCGTATTAGTAAACAGTTCCTTAAATTTTTCTATAGAACTAAAATATTCTTTAATAGCTGAAGCTAGTTTTCCAGAAGGTTCGCTGCTATTTGGACTCATACATTGCCAATAAAATGTATGATTCCAGCTTTGGGCGGCGTTATTAAAGATACCCCCACTAACTTCAGATTCTCGGATAATCTCTTCTAGAGATTTCTTTTCATAATGAGTTCCATTGATCAATTTATTGAGCTTATCCACATAGGCCCAATGGTGTTTATCATGATGGTATTCAAGGGTTTCCTTAGAAATATATGGAACTAAGGCATCTTTAGCATAAGGTAAATCGGGTAGTATAAATGGCATCAAAGTCTCCTTGTTGATTTTTACCAGCTGCACTCAATTAATCAGAGACGTTGTTGTTTCTCGCTTAATGCCGAGTATTACTGAATTTTATCTAACGTCTTGACCTCTGTATGATACCTTATTGTAGCTAGAATTTCTAGTTAATTGACAAATAGATAATATAGGAATAGATTAGCAGTCTTAATTTTAAAATATGGAGTTATGGTTTATGGCAGTTTTAGTAGGTCGTAAAGCCCCTGATTTTACGGTTCCAGCGGTTTTGGCTGATGGCTGTATAGTGGAGAACTTCAATTTAGTGCAAGTAATTAAGAATAGGTATGGATTGATTTTCTTTTATCCGCTTGATTTTACCTTTGTATGCCCTTCAGAATTGATTGCTTTGGATCACGCTATTGATGAGTTTCAGAAACGCAATGTTGAAGTGATTGGTGTTTCAATTGATTCTCAGTTCACACACAATGCATGGCGTAATACCCCTGTTGAAAAAGGAGGTATCGGTCCTGTTCGCTATACTTTAGTAGCAGATGTGACGCATAATATTTGCCGAAGCTACAACATCGAATATGTGGACGGGGGGTAGCTTTGCGCGGCGCTTTTTTGATCGACAAAGAAGGCGTCGTCCGATCTCAAATCGTGAACGATTTACCTCTTGGTCGTAGCATTCCTGAAATTTTGCGTTTGTTTGATGCGTTGCAATTTACTGAGCGGCACGGCGGTGAAGTTTGTCCCGCTAACTGGAAAAAGGGGGATGTTGGTATGCAGGCCTCTCCTTCTGGTGTTGCCAAATATCTCGCGGAAAATGCAAATAACTTATAAAAAAGCTTTTTAGCTTAAAGACGGTGGGGTACCCCACTTCTTTTTATTTATTTTTATATCTAAACTCTATTGAATTTGAAAAACGCCACGCTAAAACATATCATGCACCATGAAGATTTGGATAAAGATGGCAGTGCTCGCTTTCAAGGAGTATAAAGAAACTGAGCAAATCCGAGAAGCGCTCTTCTGGCGTCCGCTCACTCCTCGTCGTTGACGTGAATAATCTGGAGAGGAGATTTTTTCCGGTCTGTTTATCGGCACTTTAGTTTTATCAGGCTCTAGTTAAGTCGGTTAATCCGATTATGAATGTAACAAAACAATGCAGCAGTCTGTTTGGCATCGTAAATAGCTGAATGGGCTTCTCTTTTGTCAAAAGGAATTTTTGCTTTCTGTAAAGCTTGTGCGAGTACAGTTTTCCCAAAGATCATAGCTGCTAGTGTCGCTGTATCAAAACAGGTAAAAGTATGAAAAGGTGATTTCTTAATTTTGCACCGTTTCATAGTAGTTTGAATAAATGTTAAATCAAAATGCGCATTATGGCCTGCAAGTACAGCACGCCGGCAACCACTTTTTTCTACTGCCTTTTCAACAAAGGCAAACAGATTATTGAGTGCTTTTTTTCTTTAATCGCAAAACGGAAGGGATGATAAGGGTCAATTCGCGTGATTTCCAATGACGCAGGATCTAAATAAGCGCCTTCAAATGGCAGTACATGACAAGCAAATAATTCACCTGGGCGTAGTTGACCGTCTTTATCGAATTCAACTAAAACAGCCGCGATTTCTAAAATAGGATTTTTCAGAGGCTCAAGCCCTCCAGTTTCGAGGTCAACCACAATTGGTAAATAACCACTGAATCGCTTGTTAATAGATGGAATTTTATGGTTATTGTCTTCATTCATAACGTTTTATTTGCCATTGCAATATTTCACCTGCCATAAGCGGTACCAGAATGTCTTGATCAAAGGAAAGAGATGCAGGTATCTTCCATGGTTGTTTTATCAACGAAATTTTCATTGTATTAAGGGGTAAGTCATAAAATTGAGCGCCAAAACGGCTGGAAAAATCCTCTAATCTGTGGAGCGCATTTTCACGTTCAAAAATTTCAGCATAAATTTCGATAGCAGATTTCGCACTATAAATACCAGCACTCCCACAAGGAGATTCTTTTTTAGCTTTGGAATGGGGAGCGCTGTCGGTACCTAAAAAGAATTTAGAATTTCCGCTTGTGGCTGCCCGAATTAAAGCCGCCTGATCTTCATTCGTTTTTAAAATGGGGAGACAATAATAATGAGGATGAAAACCGTGGATTAAAAGATCATTGCGCGTGAATAATAAGTGATGAGGTGTTATCGTGGCAGCGAGTGTCTTAGGCGTTTCAGAAACAAAATCTACTGCTATTTTTGTTGAAATGTGTTCGAAAACGATACGAAGTTCAGGAAATGTTCTTACTAAAGATAAAAGTTCACGTTCAATAAACACAGCTTCACGGTCGAAAATATCTACATCAGAGTCAATCACTTCTCCATGAATTAAAAGTGGTAAGTTGGCAGTTTGCATTGCTTCAAATAAGGGATAAATATTCTGTAAATTTTTGACGCCTGACTGAGAATACGTTGTAGTATCTGCAGGATAAAGCTTACACGCTACAATAATTGTCGATTCTTTTGCTGCTTTAATTTCCTTATAAGATAAGGTATCAGTGAGATAGAGAGTCATTAACGGTTGAAAGGTTGTGGTGGGAGGAACATGCGCTTTAATTCGATTGTAATATGCTTTTGCTTGAGCGACAGTAGTGATAGGTGGCGATAAATTAGGCATGATAATAGCTCGACCGAATTGAGAAGCAATGTCAGGTACCGTGCGTTTCAAATAAGATTGATCGCGTAAATGACAATGCCAATCGTCGGGTTGGATCAAAGAGATTTCGTGCATACAAAATTATACAAAATAACTGTTTGTTTAAATCTAAGAAATTTATTCTAGCAAAACCTAGTGATGTCGTGTATATCAAAAACCTTTTTGAATTTTAAAATCTAAAAACCATAGAGAAATTGATGAAGAAGGTACCAAAATTTTCTATCGCTCGTCAGTCTGGATGAATCTTGCTGATTTTCAAATTGTAAATAAAAATAAAGTGGATTAACCCTTTTTAACTGCATTTATTCAAAGTAATATTCAGCAATTGACTTTAACTAGAGTTCTACAGATTCGGAAGAACCCATCTGACGGAATAAATAACATCTTGTGCCCTCTTGAACGGGCTATGCATTTGAGGATATGCTTGTTAAATGACGTACTTGAATATTAAAAGAGTCAGTCTCTTCAATATTGTAGATTCTTTTATTCAAGCGGCTTATATTGAGATTTGTCTTATCAAACCCACTAACCCATTTTAGTTCTCAAATATCCTAAGATATTATTCCAGATTAGTCACAGTAAGATAGCACTGGGTTACTAGAACAGATGTTATGTCAGCGCCGACTTATTCTCAATATTGAGGACACTAGGAACATACTGACTCTAATTTTTCTACCATTGCTGGGTTTTTTAATGATTAAATATCCGTATCCGAAAAAATGATTTCCTAATTTGCTTAATTTTATTTAAATTATTTGCAATATTTTTATATCATCTAGAAGCTCTAGCCTATTATTAATGTCATTAATGAAGATGAAAGTGTGCGAGAAGGCATTCGTTATCGAGATAATTTTTCTGTAGCTGGATGTTAACTTCTGCTTCTGCAAAAATCATTATTTATTCGCATCAAAATTGTAAATGCACTCGTTGGCGACATAATTTTTTAGTTAGGTAGAGAAAAAAGGTTCACACCATTTACATTTGAATAGATTAGTATGATTGGTATCATACGGCATGTCCGCTAGCGCCTAAGCCTTTAACCAGGTGTTGCTCAGAGACTAAGATGTGTAATGCTGAGCATCACTAATGTAGTACCTACTTATGTGATCGCTTGTTAAATTTTGATAATCAGAACTACATTAACGCAGTTTTTAATGCTTCAGCGCGTTTTGCTGGACTTAGGTTGTTAAATTTTTTTTGTTTGATTTTTGAAGATCACTAAAATCAATTCCATTAGCAAGAAATTCATATTATTACGCGAGGTATTGAAAAAAGGTTTTTCTATTTGCTCTTAATTACTTGTTATTATATAAATAACTAATCAAAATTAAAAAATTATCATTGACGTGTGCCGGTTTTCAACACTACAAGCTATCAGCAATCATTAAGTAATTGGCATCACTCAAATAGCTACCCGACAACTTAGTGCTTAGTGAGGTATTTGAAGATCGACTGGCCATTGTTAACTTTCCGGTATATTGTAAAATACAAAAGCTTTTTAATGGTTACCATTTTATCTCCATAAAAAATCTGGTGTAATAGGCAAGTTTTTGAATGGAGGAGTACTAATGAAAAGATTAATTATCCTTGGTTTAAGAGGCTTAATGATAATTCCGCTACTTATGAATGCTAATGCACAAGATTCATCCGCGCTACTCGCTGCTCCTTATGGAGGTTTACACGGAGGTGTCGCATTTTTCAGTAGGATGATGAACAATGGAAAATTAAACTCTGGACCTGTTATAGGTGCGCAAGCAGGTTATTATATGGGAAATGTGCGCGTTGAAGGGGCATTGAGTTATTACAGCAACGGTCTAAAAAGAAATCATAGCGCCCAATTACGTATGACAACATTAATGGCGAATGCTTATTATAATTTTAATCTTAATCTCCCACTCGCTCCATTTGTTGGCGTAGGTATCGGTTGGGTGCATACTTGGAAAACTAATGTAGCTGTTCTTTTCAATGGTCCGGAAAGCAATGAATTTGCTTATCAAGGAATGGCAGGAGTCAATTTCCCACTTAGTAGTCAGTTTATAGTAGGTGTCGATTATCGTCGCTTAGGCTGGACAGATGGCAATGGAAACCAAAATTTAATAGAAAGTAACCTTAATTATTTGCTTTGAGCTTTCTTACAACAACATTGACGTGCTAAAAATAACGCTCTTTTAAAAAAGCTGCGAGGGCCCATAGCTCAGTTGGTTAGAGCAATCGACTCATAATCGGCAGGTCCCAGGTTCAAGTCCTGGTGGGCCCATTTTCTGGTTTATCTGTGGTATTTAAATCACATAGTGGGTTTTTCCGCAACATCATTACATTACCTATAATCGATGAAGGATAAAGTCTAAGGCCCGTCATAAGTCTAAGGCCCGTCATTCTCCTAAAAACATAGTATAGATTTATAGATTTTATCTCCAGATGGTTCTGACATTAATAAAACATTTTCAAGCGAAGACTGATGTATGGTGAGCTGTACTAAATCAACTATGATAAAGTACCTTAACTGCTTGTTATCCAAATACGTAGTTTCTTTTCAATAGCATGTGTATCGCTTTCTTTTGTCGATAGAGTGACTCCCCACTAAAATTTCTTTTTTCTTTTTGTAGATTTTCCAAGCTTGTAAAGCTCCGCTGATAAGATTATCCGTCAAGCACAGGAGAGCATACTTTTCTTTTTCATACTTTTTTATAATAGCTCTTATTTTGATTGATCATTTTTCTCTATCGAAACATCGATACGCTTTAACAAACAAAGTTTGCTTGACCAAAGCTTTATTTGTTTAATAAGTCCTTTTAATCTCTTCTGAGAGTATGAATAGGGATAAACCTGAAGCGATAGTGTTAGTTTATACACTGCTTAGCAATCTTGATAAATGGTTAATATCACCTTGGATAAATTCTGATTGACGAACATTGCTTCTTCAATTTTTAATAAGTGCTTCCGATGTTCTCACATTAATAGGACGATGATACGAAATTTTTTCTTAATAATATGCTTTTGTGATGAATCTGACCTGTACCTAACCCAACTCTCAAGTACAGGTTTTTATAGCCGGCGGTGTAAACAGAGCAATTTCACGCGTCAGCCATGGAAATTTGATATGGGTAAGCTCTCATAACTCTGAGATTATTTAAGCGATCTTTTGAAAAATTACACACTTGAAATTATCGCATATTGCCCAGATCTAAGTAATGGAAAAGCGGTAATTTATGCCCAGAGCATATAAACGATATAAGGGGGGAAGGGGTTATGCGGATGGATAAATTTACTACTATGTTCCAAACAGCGTTGGCTGACGCACAATCTTTAGCGATTGGGCGCGATCATCAGTATATAGAACCACCTCACCTTATGAGAGTTCTATTAGAACAAGAACAGGGAACCGTAGCATCATTATTGCGGCAATCTGGTGTTAATTTGCTAACCCTTATTGAGGATATCGATAAAGCTATAGATAGTTATCCTCAACTCCAAGGTACCATTAGCGAAGTTCATCTGTCCCGTGAATTAGGGCAAATGTTAACGTTAATGGATAAATTAGCTCAAAAAAACAAAGATCAATATATTTCTTCCGAATTATTTATTCCAGCAGCCCTAGAAGTGAAAGGTCAGTTGAGAGAGATTTTAATAAAAGCAAATACGGATCCTAAACTAATCGAGAAAAATATTAAAAATTTGCGTGGTGGGGAAAGGGTGATTGATCAAGGCGCTGAATCTCAGCGAAAAGCATTGGAAAAATATACGATTGATCTTACTACGAAAGCAGAATTGGGGAAACTCGATCCAGTGATTGGGCGCGATGAAGAAATTCGTCGCGCGATTCAAGTCTTGCAACGACGAACAAAAAATAATCCAGTACTTATCGGAGAACCCGGTGTTGGTAAAACTGCTATCGTTGAAGGACTCGCTCAACGTATTGTTAATGGAGAAGTACCAGAAGGGCTAAAAAATAAGCGGTTATTGTCATTAGATATGGGTGCCTTAATTGCAGGTGCTAAATTTCGAGGCGAATTTGAAGAACGTTTAAAAGCGGTATTAAAGGGTTTATCTAAACAGGAAGGCCGAATTATTTTATTTATCGATGAATTGCACACTATGGTAGGTGCTGGAAAAGCGGAAGGCGCTATTGATGCTGGAAATATGTTAAAACCGGCCTTAGCTCGCGGCGAACTTCATTGTATGGGAGCAACGACATTAGATGAGTATCGGAAATATATCGAAAAAGATGCTGCCTTAGAACGACGTTTCCAAAAAGTATTGGTGGATGAACCTTCCGGCGAAGATACGATTGCTATTTTACGTGGGCTGAAAGAACGCTATGAAGTTCATCACGGCGTCGAAATTACAGACCCTGCTATTATTGCGGCAGCGACGTTGTCACATCGCTATATTACGGATCGTCATTTGCCAGATAAAGCGATCGATTTAATTGATGAAGCAGCAAGTCAAATCCGGATGGAAATGGATTCAAAGCCGGTTGAATTAGATCGGTTAGAGAGACGATTAATTCAATTAAAAATTGAGGGCGAAGCGTTAAAAAAGGAAACGGATACTGCATCAAAAAAACGTTTAACGGCTCTAGAAAAAGAGATTAAAAGTCTTGAAAAAGAATATTTTGATCTTGAAGAAGTATGGAAAAGTGAAAAAGCTTTACTCTCTGGCACTCAGCAAATTAAAGAAGAGTTGGAGCAGGTGCGTATTGAATTAGAGGCAGCAGGTCGTGCAGGTGATTTGGGGCGCATGTCGGAATTACAGTATGGCATCATTCCAGATTTAGAAAAGAGATTAATGATGGCTGTTAATAAGGAAGATGGGCTTCGTGAACATAAATTATTGCGTAATAAGGTAACTGAAGAAGAAGTTGCGGAAGTCGTCTCTAAATGGACACATATTCCTGTATCCAAAATGTTGGAGAGCGAACGCGATAAGTTGTTGCATATGGAAAAAGAGTTGCACAAACGTGTTGTCGGACAGGAGGAAGGGATAAGTGCTGTATCACATGCTATCCGTCGTTCACGGGCTGGGTTATCTGACCCTAATCGACCCATTGGTTCGTTTTTATTTTTAGGTCCGACAGGAGTCGGAAAAACTGAATTATCTAAAGTATTAGCTGCTTTTTTGTTTGATACGGAAGAAGCGATGGTACGCATTGATATGTCTGAGTTTATGGAAAAACATTCCGTTTCACGATTAATCGGCGCGCCACCTGGCTATATAGGTTATGAAGAGGGCGGATATTTAACTGAAGCAGTGCGACGTCGACCTTATGCTGTCATTTTACTGGATGAGATTGAAAAAGCTCATAATGATGTTTTTAATATTTTATTACAGGTGTTGGATGATGGTCGATTAACTGATGGACAAGGAAGAACAGTTGACTTTCGTAATACGGTTGTTGTGATGACTTCGAATCTGGGATCGACATTAATTCAGGAAGTTGCGACAGAAAATTACGATACAATGAAAAATGCTGTAATGGAAGTGGTTGCGCAACATTTTCGTCCAGAATTTATTAATCGTATTGATGAAGCGGTAGTTTTCCATGCTTTAAAAGAAAAGCAAATTCGTAATATTGCGGCTATTCAAATTGATCTTATTAAGGCTCGCTTGAAAGAAAAAGATTATCAACTCACTATCACTGATAATGCGCTTGATTATTTATCAAAATTGGGTTACGACCCTACCTATGGGGTACGGCCGTTAAAGCGAATATTACGACAATATCTCGAAAATCCATTGTCACAGGCAATCTTAGAAGGCAAATTCTTACCAGGTATAACGATTAAGGTTGATAAAAAAGACAAACAACTTGAGTTTGTTAAAGAATAGTGGCATTTTTTATTTTCTTATTCTCGTGGATTATTACGCTGTTCTTAGATCGAGTTCTCCAAATTGGGTGATGGTTGTTGTTTAGATCCAATATTTCATATAAAGCAACAGGCGGCCCATAATCCGTTGTCTGCATGGGCGTAAAGTTTGCCAACTATCTAAAGAAATTTCCCGAGAATTTTTAAGATCTTCTAGAAATTGTCGTTCTAATACTTTTTTGATTCGTCAGAAGCAATATTAATGTCGGCTTCTAAATCATGAATAAGACTACGATGATTTAAATTACTAGAGCCGATTAGCATCCAGTCATCGAGTATTAATGATTTCGCATGGAGCATACTTGGCAAGTATTCGAAAATCCTTACTCTTGCTTTTAGCAGGCTATCATAGAAGGTAGATGATGCCCATGGCATTATCACGACATCAGATTTACGCGGCAGTAAGATACGAACATCTACGCCGGCGCGAGCAGCATCTTTTAGACGTTTTAGTAAAAAATTATCTGGAACAAAGTAAGCGTTGGTAATCCAAATGCGAGATTTGCAGCGCACTATTTTTCGTAGTAAATTTTTATAAAGAATACGGCGTCGATGACGTGTGTAATTTAAGCGAATCAGGGGTCTTTTCGTACCTGTCTGAAAATTTCACGTAGGCGCTCTTGAATTGTGCGATGATACCAGGCCGCCTCAAAGGCTTTGTTTAATTCAGTTAAATAAATACCAGATATCCGTACAGAAGTGTCTCTCCATGCGTCACCGCTTTCGGCTTTTGATAGATGATGCTTACAAATATTGAGACTGCCAATATAGGCAATTTTTCCGTCGATAATGCAAACTTTGCGGTGATTGCGAAAATTAATTTTTAAAATCAAATAAATCCATTTTAATAGAAACGGTAATTTAATGACAGAGCGACTCCAATTCCACAGTTGCCACGGGAAAGGATGAAATACTTTGGTTTTTGCGCCGGCTTTTTCCAAGAAATACGCAAAGTTGGCACTCCACGATGGGCTGCCAGCGCCGTCTACCATCACTCGAACTTTAACGCCGCGTTTAGCAGCCTCTGAGAGCTGAATGGCTACACGTCTACCTAAAGGATCGTTATGAAACATATAAGTTTCTAAATCAATCGAATATTTAGCGTTAGCAATATCAGTGAGTAACGAGTTAAAATGTTTCTGCCCGTCTGTGAATACCTTTTCTTGGTAGGTCGTTACGGGTGAGCCACCTTCCATAGAGTCATTTTTCCTTGAATTAATCAAGATCTTCATTACAGATCCGTAAGTTATTAGCCCTAGCAAATTTTATTATAGATTTATAAAGTTCTGGATTAGATTGTTTAAGATATGGGTCAATGACAACGCATTTGTGGCCATCCTTTACAGAAGGTTGAAGCATTGGTGAATAATGAATTCGATGCTTGTGGAAAGTGGATAACGTACCACTCATGCGCTCGGCCCAGTCACTGGGGCGGAAAGTTTCTCCAGACTCTGTCACTCCTTCAATAATTATTTTCGGTTGATCGTTTTTCATGAGATACCTGTGTGCTGCTCTCTCTAACTGATGAAATCTATGGTATAGTTTGAATTCACAAATATTATAGCACTTTAACTAATTCTGCCAGGGTAGTTAATGACGGATATAAAGCAGCTTAGGGTGTGCGGCATTTATCTACTCCCTAATCTTTTTACTATTAGCGCAATGTTTTCTGGTTTTTATGCGATTGTGGCTGCTATTAAAGGCCATTATGAGATGTCGGCTATCGCCATTTTTGTGGCATTAATTATGGATGGTCTGGATGGTCGAATTGCTCGCCTACTTCATGCTCAGAGCGAATTTGGGGTGCAACTCGATAGCTTATCGGATATGGTGAGTTTTGGGATCACGCCCGCCCTCGTAATGTACACCTGGTCACTCAACGTGGTAGGAAAACTTGGTTGGTTGACTGCTTTCATTTATACCGCTTGCACTGCTTTGCGGTTGGCGCGCTTCAATGTGCAAGTTAAAAAAGTCGACAGGCTCTATTTTCAGGGACTACCTACCCCATCAGCGGCAGCCTTAGTAGCGAGTATAGTTTTACTATGCAATGCTTACCATATCGCTGGTGAGGCAATCGCTTTCCCTTTACTAATAGCGGCGGTGTTTCTCGGATTATTAAAAGTTAGCACGATTCGGTACCGTAGTTTTAAGGATTTCAATTTATACAATCGAATTCCATTTGTGGTTATTTTGTCAGTTATTTTAATCCTGGCGCTTGTTTCTTTTGAT
This sequence comes from Coxiella-like endosymbiont, assembly GCF_024730665.1. GTDB lineage: Bacteria > Pseudomonadota > Gammaproteobacteria > Coxiellales > Coxiellaceae > Coxiella. The sequence continues at coordinate 568,799 of NZ_CP084737.1, read as the reverse complement.
CCCCCGGATACCCTGTTATTTCTTTGTTTTATATATGTCATCTCTGGTCCCATCACGACTTTATGGTCGTTGTGTAATAAGAGCTGGCAGAAAAAAAGCAACTTAAAGTAAAAAAACGTTCTCATTGATGGAGTTGACACTCATTCAAAACACCGCTCGATGGAGTCTCGCCGAAGATGTTGGTAGTGGCGATATTACGGCTGAATTAATTCCAGAAAATTATTTGGCAAAAGCATCCATTATTTCGCGTGAGGATGCTATTATCTGCGGTATCCCTTGGGTAGAAGCTGTATATAAGTACGTTGATCCTGATCTGAAAATCTATTGGAAGGTAAAAGACGGAGAAGCAATTAGTTCAGGTCAGACGTTGGCAGAATTAGTTGGAAAAGCCCGAGCTCTCGTGACAGGTGAACGAGCGATACTCAACTGGTTACAAACTTTATCTGGCACCGCGACGGAAGTAAAACGATATGTTGAAAAATTAAAAGGCACGACTACCCAGTTACTGGATACCAGGAAAACTCTTCCCGGCTTACGCTATGCTCAGAAATACGCTGTTCTTTGCGGAGGGGGTAGTAATCACCGCATGGGATTATATGATGCTTACCTTATTAAGGAAAACCATATTATTAGTTGCGGCTCAATTACAAAGGCTATTCAAAAAGCGCGAAATCATCATCCGGATAAACCACTAGAAGTAGAGGTAGAAAATATCAATGAATTTAATGAAGCGCTAAACGCAAACGCCGGTATTATTTTGCTAGATAATTTCGATATTAATGAAATAAAAAAAGCCGTTGTTATTAATCAAGGCCGGGCAGAACTAGAAATTTCGGGTAATATAAATTTAGAAAATATTCGCGAAATTGCGGAAACTGGTGTTAATTTTATCTCAGTTGGAGCATTGACGAAGCACATTCAAGCTATTGATCTTTCGATGCGAATTTTTATTTAATTATTTTTCTGGCTCCCTCCTTCTCATCTATTGTCCATTCAATTAGTTGGATTAATAATAATTTCTATAAAATTTTTAAATTAAATTCTTATACTAAAAAAAATTAATTTATTTTTTACGTTGATATGAATCTTGTAATGACTTTTAATGATTAACAATCTATTTTATTTAACTAGAGAAAAATGTATTTTATACGGTACAAAAATGTTAGTTAAGGATAGAGAATTAGATTTTGGGTAATATCCAATTAATTATTACAATAACAATAAAACAAGTGATTGCTCGAAAATGACAGATAAAAAAGTAGCTTTTAACGCTAAATTATTTGCTGAGTATACTAAAGACTTAATAATCTGGAATTATTATCTTTGAAATCATCATATTATTTAAATAAAAATGATAATTTGAAAGAAATTTTATTTCTATCTATTGTTTCCGAAATATTTAAACATAACAAAACTTTTTAGATGATTTTATATAAAGTAAATACGAATCAGGACATTCCGCTATCTAATAAGTTCGGTTAAGCTAATTAAAAAATAGATAAGACGCGACATTTTCATTTAAATATCTTCGGATTCAACAACGATTACCTGAAAAATAGGAAAAGCTTTTTAGGAAGTAAGCTTTTTTATTTTATCTGAGCGTTATCAGCTTTATTGTTCTATTTAACAGATTAATGATTCAGAGACTTATTAATCTATTTTTGAAAAATCAATAGAATTAATGAAAGAGCTAAAGAAAAAAGCAGAAGCACTAAACTCTAATTTAAAATAGTCAATTGCCTCTCATTAATTTCTTCAAGTGCAGTCAAAGAAGTTACATAAAAATCTCTGAAAAGAAATTATGGAATAGATTGTGTCAATCGTACGAAAGTGTATAAAAGTACAGAGGAATTTCCAGAAAAGGCGCAGTTCCTCTATTCTCTAACACTGTCAAAACAAGTGGATCCTCTATCATTGTTGACAAAACCTTATCTTATATTTATCGAAATTAAATAGTGCCGTCACTTTTCCTACTAAATCCCACGTTAGATGAAATCAGCACAAGCTATTCCTCTTTTCTTTCTATTGCAATTGAAAAATGGCGTCCCCAAGGGGATTCGAACCCCTGTTACCGCCGTGAAAGGGCGATGTCCTAGACCTCTAGACGATGGGGACCCTATGATGCCTTTATCCTTTATTACAACACAGGACTTCTGTATTCGCAGCGCTTTTTTACAGGTCTATTTTTACGATTCTTATTTTTGTAGCTCCTACCTTAATAACTTTGTAGCTTCAGCGAGGACTCAAATGGAGCTAAGCGGAGTTGAACCGCTGACCTCTTGTATGCCATACAAGCGCTCTCCCAGCTGAGCTATAGCCCCGGCAGGAACTCGGGGCATTCTACGGACTATCAAGTGCTCCTGTCAATAGCTAATCAATCATTATATTTAAGATTTATATTCCAATAGGAGAGGTATAGAATCGGACTTCCATCTCTAATTATGGAGTTTAAATGAAACTTTATTGTGTTCGTCATGGTCATGCAGAACAGTCACCTAATACAAATGGTGAACGGCCACTCACTCAGAAAGGGATTGAGGAAATTAATAGAATAGCTATGTACCTAGCTCACCGAGATATACGTATTGTTCATGTAATGCACAGCGGTAAATTGCGCGCCCAACAAAGCGCCGTTGTTCTAGCTGAGGCTGTGGCGAAAGATCAACTAGTAGAAATATGCGAATTATTAGGATCAGACTACCCAACAGCACCGCTTATTGGTCGAATTCAAGAGTGGCATGATGACACTCTGTTAGTCGGTCACATGCCTTTTATGTCGCAATTGGTCAGCTCGTTGATATTAGGCAGCAATTATCCTGATATTTTACTTTTTCCACCTGCAACAGTGGTTTGCTTAGAACGATTTCAAAACCGTTGGATCCTAAATTGGGTATTACGTCCTGATTTAGTGCCGGATAAAATAGAGTGACTGTTATTCCAACTCCGATTTTCTCGTTTTTTACCGTATTTTTTATTTATGTAGGATTTTCCTTTTAGAATACAATCAGTTATTTTCTATTAAATATGCAGAACATTAGAATCTCAAAATGCAGATGGAAAAAATTTGTATGGTAAAATTAAGGAATAAAACGATGATGACACGCTATTTATTTTGTTTAGTATTTCTGATATATCAAGTATATCTAGTATTTCTGATATATCAAGTATATCAAGCGCAGGCATTGACATTATTAATCGTTTTAATTGCCAGGGGGCCTAAGTCTCTTTTAGATAGTTACAGCGAACATGATTGACATTAATTGAGGTAGGTGTGGGAGGAGGAGGGGGTCAAGATAGTGTTTGTTACCTGGCTGCTACTACTTTGTGGATAATCTGTATTATAATGTAAACCACGACTTTCTTTTCGATAGAGAGCGCTTTCTATTATCAGCATAGCTACCGTGATTATATTGCGAAGTTCAATGAGCGACCTGCTAAGTGGTTGTTGATTGCAGAAAATGGTTTCAATTTGTTGAAACATTGGTTGTAATTCTTTTTTTGCATTATTTAAACTTGTATTATTTCTAATAATTCCTACATTATCCCACATAATTTTACGTACGCGCTGGGTTAAGGTCTCAGTAGAAATTTCCTCTTCCATCCCAGAGAAAGTAGGAATCCAGGAGTCAACGTAATATATTCTTTTTGATGGATTGTTTCTTTCGCGACGATGCTTTTTAATAGCATGTGCACAATTGGCAGCAAAAACTAGGCATTCTAACAACGAATTACTTGCCATTCGATTAGCGCCATGTAATCCCGTGTATGCTACTTCACCTATAGCATATAAACCTAGAATATCCGTTTGACCATTTAAATCCGTCATTACACCGCCACAAGTATAATGTGCGGCTGGTACAACAGGTAATGGTTCTTTTGTCATATCTAAATTGAATTTCAGACATGTCGAATAAATAGTAGGGAAAGTTTTTTTGATAAAATCGGCAGGGCGGTGGCTAATGTCCAAGTAAACACAATCGAGCTGATGCTTTCTTAATTCAGTATGCATGGCGCGAGCAACAATATCTCTTGGCGCCATTTCAGCGCGTTTATCATAACGCAGCATAAAGCGCTCGCCGTTGGGCAGTAATAAATAACCCCTTCACCACGAACGACTTCAGTGATTAAATGATAATTAGCACTAGGATGATAAAGACAGGTAGGATGAAATTGATTAAATTCCAGATTGACCACACGGCATCCAGCGCGCCAAGCCATTGCAATACCATCACCGCTCGTACAAGATGGGTTACTAGTATGCAAATAGACAAAACTAGACCCTCCTGTTGCAAGCACCGTACATGTCGCATTAAATACTAGCATTCGTTGTTGTTGGTTGCTATATACCAACACCCCAACACAACGATTATGTTTAAGACGTAAATCAACTGCAGTATGTTTAGTGAAACAATCAATATTACGATGGGTTTTTACTTGTTCAACTAACGTTGCTATAATAGCCGCCCCTGTTTTATCAGCAACGTGTAAGATTCGCCGTCGACTGTGTCCTCCTTCCTGAGTGAGATGATAATGATCACCATCGGTAGAAAATCGAACACCTTGTCGTATCAGCCACTCAATAGCTAATTTGGCTTGGGTTACTGTAGCTTTTACCACTTCAACATCACACAAGCCACTTCCTGCATTTAAAGTGTCTTGTATATGGAGATCTATACTATCTTCATCGGTATTCATCACAGCGGCAATTCCTCCCTGGGCATGTGGAGAAGAGCCGTCGATAAGATCATCTTTACTGATGACAGCAACTCGCGCCTCATCCGCTAGGCTTAAGGTGAGGCTGAGACCTGCAGCACCACTGCCAATAACCAAGACATCATAAGTAGACATGAGTTTGCTATTTGTCATATTAGGAACCAAACTATATCAGGAGAATCAAAAATCAGCAAACAAAGGGTTCAACTATTAATATCAATAAGCTAATCGTGTAATAATCGTGTCTATCATGTAACATTTAAGGGATGGCAAGATTTTCTATCCATCTGAGTAATCACTTTGGTAGTGGTACTTGCTGTGTCGCATTTAGCCAATTACCTGCCCTATCTAAATATGTAAGAAATACTGGTGAAATGCTATCTTTTTAACAAAAGATTTTATTTTTGATGAAAAATGTTGATTATCTTATTTCAATGTTAACCTAGCACTGATTTTTAGTTTGCATTCCATACACTACCTTCATCACTTATACGTTTATTACCCGCTGTTGGCAAACAAATCGATGTACCTTATTTTAAGCGCCAGTTCTGAGAATCTCGCTCTTTTTATGCGGTTAGTATTTTTTAGGATGCAGTTTTAAAATTTTTCCTGAGAATCTTACTTGCTATCTATATTTGAACTATAATGCGTACAATGAGCAGCCACTATAGAAGCTACACAGCCGGTTACTTTTTTCCCCATCGAGATATGCAAAAATTCATTTGGGCCATGCGCATTTGAGAGCGGTCCTAAAACACCTGTAATCATAAATTGGGCTTTTGGAAACATTTGGCCAAGCATGCCCATAAAGGGGATTGTGCCGCCTTCACCGAGATAAGCTGCTGGATTTTTAAAGAATTGCTGGGAAGCTTTTTCATTGGCTCGCGCAAGCCATTCACTTAAACTCGGCGCTACCCAGCCGGCTGCTGCAGATTCAAAGCAAAAAGAGACCTGTGCGTTAAAAGGAGGGTCTTTTTCAAATATGGCTTTCAATACCCGTGCTGCTCTTTCTGTATCTAGCGTTGGAGGCGTACGCAAGGACAACACGACGCTCAAAGAAGGAATGGTCACGTTACCCGCGTTGGCAACAGGGGGTAGCCCATCAAGGCCAGTTACGCTCAATTGTGGGCGCCAAAAAGTGTTAAACAATAATTCAAGAGAATTAGAAGTAATCGGTTTGACATTAGGCAAAAAAGGAAGGTGTGAAGAAATTAATTGACCTATATTTTCAGCAATTCTTTTAGATTGTTCTTGATGTTGCTTCGGAATCGCTACTTTCAATTCGTCCACAATGATAGCTCCAGTCCGGCTATCCTCGATGCGATCAAGTAACTGACGTAAAATTAGAAAAGGAGAGGGTACAATGCCGCTTCCTAATCCTGAATGGATACCGTTTTTCAAGACTTCAATCTTTAATGTACCGCTGATATTGCCGCGTAAGGAAGTAGTGCACCACAGTTGTTCGTAGTTACCACAGCCGCTATCTAAACAGATGACTAAATTCGGTTTTCCAATACGATCTTTCAGATGACTTAAATAGGAAGGCAAATCAATACTACCGCTTTCCTCAGAGGCTTCGATGATAACAACGCAGCGAGCGTGAGGGATTTGATAGCGCTGTAATGTCTCGATAGCTGTTAATGCGGCAAATACAGCATAACCATCGTCTGCGGCACCGCGGCCATACAATTTATCTTCTCTTAAAACTGGTTTCCACGGGCCTAAGTCTTCCTCCCAGCCTTGCATTTCAGGCTGCTTATCGATGTGTCCGTATAGCAAAATAGTTTCATCAATCTGTCCAGGAATTTCGATAAATAAAAGAGGTGTTCGCTCGTGTAATTGAACCACTTCTGATTGCAAGTTTTTGATGGGTTGTTTTCGGCACCAACCAACGACCAGTTGTATAGCTTCGTCCATATAGCCATGAGCTTTCCAGTCCGAATCATAAAAAATCGATTTATTCGGGATCTTAATGTAATTAACGAGTTCAGGAATGATGCTTTTGTCCCAGGTGGTAGAAATATCTTGATGAATTTTCTCGATATTTTTTTCAAAAATTTGACTGTTCATGAAATTTCCTACAATTTCGCAATTTCTCAACTATTAAAAATGATAAAGGAAAGCGTTGGAAATGTGAAGATCATAGGAAAGACAGTAACCAAAAGAATTGACCATAGAGTACAAAGAAGAGAAAGCCGAATAATGGGGAAAAAAGACATGAATACCCATAGTTAGTAGCAACCGATTGACCTTTGATTCCCACGTTCATAAAAGTGAATAAAATATAGCCAAATCGAATATATAAAGGGGGCACAGAACTCCTCTTTATACCCTATTCTTATCTGATAAGCAATCACACGATTGGGGTCATTAGCATGATTGAATTAAGTAAAGAAAAAATATATTTGGATGAAAGGGTACAGTTGTTGTCTTGTCGGATATTAATTTGTGAGCGGATGCCGTCTAGATATTTAGTGATTATTCGTTAGAGTGAAAAGGAAAGTACGTCGTGACGCTGTGTAAATCTTTGACAACTCCGATAAGGATTGATGATTGTCGATGTAATTCGGCGGTTGCAATAAACCTCAGCACATATTATGAGAGGAACCCATAAAATATAGCTATGCCTTTTGTTATGTTGATTTTATAAACGATGTGAGCATTGACGAATTTATTTGACACTTTGATTTGCAAATTAATATCCTAATTAATCCTGCAAGATCTTGCGCGAATTTGGAATTTTCATAGGATAATTGCGTCAGTATGACGTTGGTCTGTGCGAAACGAAACCGAAGTACTTAATCCAGGAATTATGTATTTACGAAGGAGAATTATAAGTTGAGATCTTTAGTTATTTCAACGAACATTAGCACCATATACAATTAATTCATTGGTCAAGATCACTGAAATATTCATCATTCTTTGTGGGATTGCTATTATCATTGGTTTACTATTTGTACGTGATCTATGTACTACTATAAATAGTAAAAAAATAATTTCCTTTTGTATTTTAGTGATAGTGATTATTCCGCTGATATACCATTTCGGAAACATCGATCAAAGCCATAGCTGCTTCTTGTAGCCCCCGTTGGTTTGTGTGTTTCCTTTCTTTTCATACGTCTTACTAAAAGACGTTATAGGAAGAACTAGTGGGTGGAGGGGTGATGAAGGCAAGTTAAGAGATGAACCCCGTGGCAAATATTTTCAAATATTTTAAAAGTGTAGTTACTTGAAATCCCGTATCTGAAGTATCTTTGAGACCATGACTTTGGTTGAATATTCGGCAATATAGGTGTTTTTAGTAGCGGAGGATTTAGGTGATTTAGCATTCGTTATAGTTACAAGCGATTTGATTTGGCGTAATGATCATCAGCCTTTTAGTTTTAGTGATTTTATACATTACAAAATACGACATTATTTTACAAAGCAGTAAAGAAAATTTTCAGTGACGAAGGTATTCCAAAAGCCTAGAATCATTAGGTTATTCATTAGAAAGGCTATAGACAAGGATATACTGCTGTGAAAGATGGTTTAATCTGGTATAGTGTTGACTAGGCCAGCTAAACAGTCGCTCAGCGTAGCTGGGAGGAAAGTCCGGGCTCCATGGGGCAGAGTGCCAGGTAACACCTGGGGGCGAAAGCCTACGGAAAGTGCAACAGAAAGTATACCGCTGTCGAATTTCTCGATAGTAAGGTTGAAATGGTGCGGTAAGAGCGCACCGCGTTAGGTGGTAACAACAACGGCGATGGTAAACCCCACTCGGAGCAAGGCCAAATAGGAATCCTTTAACGTGCAGCTCACACGTGGATTTGGGTAGGCTGCTTGAGGTGTGTGGTGACACACATCCTAGATAGATGACTGTTCACGACAGAACCCGGCTTATCAGCTGGCCAATTTAAATGTGTCATAATATCGAAAAGTGGAATTGATAAAAAATTGTAATTAATACATGGCTACATAAATGGGGTTTTCTTTTCAATGAATTGATGAGAGGTGGGGGCGACCACTGACCTCACTAGTGCCCGTTGTATTATTATCAAATTCAAAACGATGCTATAAAAAATAACAGTAAAAGAGAAAAATAACGCAAGAGTGCCTTTTAGAGTCAGGGAAGTAGTGGCCCGCCAGTATCTCACCTATGCTTTTAAAACTATTTGTAGGGTATCTGCGTTTCTCACTGATTCTTCAGATCAATAAAAGAAAAAATACGACCGATTTAACGAGTTTCTGTATATAGTGTTTAATTTCAGTTAAAATGTTTCGCCTTCTCGCCTTTTAAAAAAATCTATCAAAGAGTGGCTTCATGATGAGATACTTATAAGTAAGTGACTGTTCGTGATTATCAGCTTTATTATCAGACTTCCTATTTTTAACCGTATTTCTCTTATAAAGAGCCACTTCCTAATGGGAGCACATAATGTTGGAAACATTTTAACAGCAAAAATCTCTCGGCTTTCCTAAGATAATGCAACAATTAGGAGATGATTTTGCTGAGAACGGTCAGCGCTCTCTCATTAAGCGATTCAATAAAAGAAAATATTTTTAAAATAAAGTGCTCGCTAGCAAATAGTTTCTCTAACAGCCATTAAACAGGGAAAAATAAATTTTTCCCTGTTTTCAAATAAAAAAGTGAAAAAAATTATTACCCAATTGTTAGTCAGAAACAGGTTACTTATAAAAGATTGATTTGATGACTATCGGCTCACATACTCTTTATATAACAGAAAAGAGAAAAGATTTACATATGGATGAAAATTTGGAAGAGAGTAAGACGCAGTAGACATATTATACACCTAAAATTTGTAACTAATTTTAAGAACTTATGTATCATTCTTTTTGATTAGAAGATAATACTTATTCTTTGTTAAAAACGAAAAAATTAATCATTGAAAGGATAGTAGTGTAAAAAGACTAGATAAAGAAAAGATAATGATTTTTAACCACAAAGAAGTAATACAACATATTTCGAGTAATATTCGGAAAATTAAGAATTGATTACGATAAAATATATACTTTGTATATTTATTTTACATGGGTTGATTCCTAACCATTATACGGGAAAAGATTCAAAATCATGGTATTTTCACTTTTGCTTCTTCCTAATATTCTTAAATAAAAGAGAGAAAAATTAAAAAATAAATTAATTTTTCGTTAAGAAGGACTTGTAGAACCTATAGTTCCGTTGGAATAAAGTTTTTTATTAATACATAATATCGCTTATTTTTAGTCTTTTTCTACATTAACAAAATACTTTCTTGATTGAGCACTACCATTTCTTTGATCAAAGGAATTTAGTTTCTTTTTATTTAATGGCATTGATCAAGGAGATTATGTTTCTTTATCATTGTGTTTAAGAATTAAATGAATAGGTTGGATAGTTGATCTTTGTTATTTTTATATCCAAACCGATAGTCGGTGTAATCATGTAATTTTTAATACAATTAATTTAATTAGTTTTAATGAAGTCAGAATTTGTTTTGGACAGCAGCGGCGTGATTTAATAGACGTTATTTCTGAAGAATTAGAGTGAAATTATTAAAAAAGAAAATGATGAAAGATTTTTTATAAAATATCAAAAATAATTTATAAACATAGTTAAAGAGAATTTTGAGGAAATTAACTCTTATCGAGTCTTAGCTTTGGCATTACGAAAAAACAGCTAGAAATGTGGCTAAGATTAAGGTAAATGGTAAAGGCAATAAGACTGATTCTGTTCTAATTATAGGGGTGCGTATTTTCTTTGTCAGCTGAGAGATGTATAATTCAAGAACTTCATAGTTTTAAAAGCTACTTGAGTGAATAGCTGCTAAGAGGTATTTAGCAATGAATGAAATATTAAATCAATTGCGTAGCAACATTGAAAATTTTAAAGAAACAGGTCTTTACAAGGCAGAACGGATCATTACTTCACCACAGAATGTTGAAATTTCAGTAGATCATAAGTCCGTTCTTAATTTTTGTGCTAATAATTATTTAGGTTTAGCAGATCATCTTGAATTAATTAAAGCAGGACAAAAGGCGCTTAAGGAATATGGTTTCGGGGTAGCGTCGGTACGTTTTATTTGTGGGACACAGAATATTCATAAAGAATTGGAAAAAAATATCAGTCTGTTTTTAAAAACCGAAGCTACTATCCTCTACTCTTCCTGTTTTGATGCGAATGGCGGTTTATTCGAAGCATTATTAGGCTGTGAGGATGCAGTTATCAGTGATGAACTGAATCACGCTAGTATTGTTGATGGTATTCGATTGTGTAAAGCGCAGCGATATCGTTATAAAAATAACGACATGCAGGATTTGCGAGCGAAACTTAAGGAAGCTGATGAGAAAGGTGCCCGTTATAAATTGATCGCGACCGATGGGGTTTTTTCAATGGATGGTACTATCGCTAATTTAAGGTCTATTTGTGATTTAGCGGATAAATATCATGCATTAGTTATGGTGGATGATTCGCACGCAGTAGGATTTATAGGCGAAAATGGACTAGGTACACCGGAATATTGTGGCGTCTCAGATCATATCGATATTCTTACTGGAACATTAGGAAAAGCATTAGGCGGTGCGTCAGGGGTTATGCCTCAGGCCATAAGGAAATTATTGAATGGTTACGCAATCGTTCGCGGCCATATTTATTTTCTAATTCTTTAGCTCCAGTTATTGTTGCTACCTCGTTAAAAGTGCTTGAATTGTTAGAAAATCAAGGTCCGAAATTACGTCGACAATTGCAGGAAAATAGTCGTTATTTTCGCGCCGGCATGGAAAAATTAGGTTTTGCTTTAGTACCGGGTAATCATCCGATTATTCCTGTCATATTGGGGGATGCTCAATTAGCTATAAAAATGGCAGATCAATTATTACAAGAAGGTATTTATGTAATTGGATTTTCTTATCCCATCGTACCGATAGGTAAAGCTCGTATTCGTACGCAGATGTCAGCGATTCATAGTAAGGAGCAGTTAGATCGAGCTATTAACATATTTGGCCGTGTTGGAAAAAATTTAGGAGTGATTTGATTTTTTGTCATCCCTATCATGGTAGAAGGCGGCATTCAAATTTTAAGCATGATGATTAATCCGGATTCGATACCAGGATATGGAGTAAAATATGAAAGTACTTTCAAAATTAAAAGCAGAAACAGGTATTTGGTTATCAGAAATAGACACTCCAAAGCCTGAGCGTGATGAAGTATTAATTAAAATCAAAAAAACTGCGATTTGCGGGACTGACCTACACATTTACAAATGGGATAAATGGGCGCAGAAAACTATCTTAGTTCCTATGCACATAGGCCACGAATTTGTAGGCGAAATAGCGGAAATGGGCGAAGATGTTAAAGGTTTTTCTATCGGTGATCGGGTTTCTGGAGAAGGACATATCACTTGTGGTTATTGTCGAAATTGTCGTTCTGGAAAACGTCATTTATGTCGGAATACGTTGTGCGTGGGTGTCAACTACGCGGGTGCATTTGCCGAATATTTAGTCATTCCTGAGCAAAATGCCTACAAAATTCCAAAAAAATTAGTGATAATACAGCAGCCGTCTTGGATCCTTTCGGCAATGCTGCTCATTCTGCATTAGCATTTGATTTGGTGGGTGAAGATGTGTTAATTACAGGTGCAGGTCCTGTAGGCTTGATGGCTGGTGCCATTGTGCGTCGTATTGGTGCACGTCATATAGTGATTACCGATGTTAATGAATATCGCTTGTCTTTGGCAAAAAAAATGGGGATGAATGTTACAGTGAATCCCATAAAAACACCATTGACGAAGATAATGAAGATATTGGGAATAACGGAAGGTTTTGATGTCGGATTAGAAATGTCTGGAAACGCAGAAGCTTTTTGTAGTATGTTAACTGTTATGAATAACGGCGGGAAAATTGCTTCCTTGGGGATTTCCCTGAATCTTTCGCCATCGATTGGAACACAGTCGTCCTTAAAAGCCTGGTGATTAAGGGCATCTATGGTCGGCGCATGTTTGAAACGTGGTACAAGATGACCAATCTGTTACAAAGCGGACTGGATATCTCCCCCGTCATTACGCATGAATTTCCTATAAAAAATTTTCAAGAAGCATTTCATGTAATGTTATCAGGTAAAGCAGGCAAAGTCATTTTGGATTGGTCATAAAAAAGAAGAAGTAAATAGATTCCCTTCCTCTTCTTTTTTATGATTTTGGCTTTTATGCGTTAATCTTGTCAGTCTCTTTAAGACTAGGAAAGAGGTGATTTCGTGTTGTGATTTTTTAATCACAGTTTTTTCATTGCTATGCGTATTAAGCATAGGTATGGATCTTTTCATTTTTACGGAGAGCACAACTTCAAATTTCATTTTCTGTTATGATGGGTTTAAAAATCATTTCTTTAATTTACTTCTGCTACCAACTCATAGAGAGCCTTTCAGTATACCAGAATCAGTATAGATTAGGATTTCAAGACTTACTGTTGAACTTCCTGAAATTATTGATTAGGACTCAAGTTATACTATCGTTTGATATTTTATCTAAACTGGATGAGTACAAAGTTAGTAATACGAATACAGTGGGCCAATTACGGGTAGAGACTATTTTAACCGAAGCAATTAATTGATATATTGAGAAAGTTTTTTAAATAGTGATTCAAAGCGAGAAAGTATATGTTACAGAAAAAAGAGATGATCTCGATTCTCGTCATCGGATTGCTTCGCAAGTAAAAGAGGTCAGCCTCTTTCTTTAATTTGATAATTTTCGAGATTAATGTAGGCTTTTTCCCATAACTGCCTTCTTCTTAAATAAGACTTTCTGAGAGGAGGTATGTTTCGTTTTTCAAAAACGCTAACGCTTCTATGGTGTTAGACCAACTTTTAAAAAGTGATACAATAAAGGCGGGGGTGTATTTTGGTTTCATATTAGCTTAAATGTCATTGCAGTAGATGATGTCTTAGTAATCATTTTAAGACGTTAGGGTATTGTCTTTAATTTCTAGACCCTAGATAGGAAGAAATTAAGAGAAAATTAGAAAATTTACTGAATTATCTATCATCCCGTTAGTCCGTGGATCCTAAAATTTAAGGGATAGGTCTCGCCGCAATAAGTGAATTTTAGTTCCACTACTTTCGCATGAATATGCGGAATTAAGCTAGATTAGTTTTACTAGTTTAAGGATAGAAAAAATTTAAATTGTAGGATTAATTGCAATGGTAGCTGTCGCGTGAGATAGTTAGTAAACGAGTTTTTGAAAGAGGCGTTCTGCTGCTAAAATTAAGAATATTCTCCTTACATAATGCACAAACCTGTTTTGTTTGATGAGGTGATCCAAGGGCTTGCTATTCGACCAGATGGCGTCTATATAGATGGGACATTTGGAAGAGGAGGGCATAGTTTCGGTTTACTGCAGAGGCTAGGGGCTTCTGGCCGGTTGATGGCGATGGACAAAGATCCTGAAGCAATCGTTATAGGAAATAAAGATCCGTTCTGTGATTCACGATTTTCTATCGTTCACGATACTTTTGGAAATATTGGAAAAGCGGTCAAGGACTGTGGATGGCACGGGAAAGTGAACGGAATTTTGCTGGATTTGGGGGTCTCATCACCACAGTTGGACGATGCAAAGCGGGGCTTTAGTTTTAAAAAAGATGGACCGCTGGATATGCGAATGAATCCGAAACAAATCTTGGACGCAGCAACCTGGATTAACCAAGCTCAGGAAAGTGAAATTCGCCGCGTGCTTTGGAATTATGGTGAAGAACGCTATGCCAAACGCATTGCGTCAGCCATTGTGAAAGAACGCGAAGAAAAACCCATTTTAAGCACTTTTCAATTGAGTGAGGTTGTTAAAAAAGCAATACCTCGTCGTGAAATTAAAAAACATCCTGCAACGCGTACTTTTCAAGCGGTTCGGATTTTTATTAATCATGAATTGGAAGAATTGCAAAATTGTTTGCCACAAGGTTTAGAAGCTTTAGTCAAAGGAGGGCGTTTATGTGTCATTAGTTTTCACTCGCTGGAGGATCGCATTGTTAAACAATTTATCCAAAAGGAATCGTGCGACCTGTTTCCGCGTGAGATTCCGATTTTATGGAGTGAAATTAAACACCGACTAAAAAAAATAGGTGCTTTGATTCGACCGAGTGAAGCCAAAATCAGAAAAAATCCGCGAGCACGCAGTGCTCGTTTGCGTATTGTGGAGAAATTAACATGAACATAGTAGTAACTAGGGTGATTGTTGAACAAATTATAGGAACAAGAAGCCGTATCTTCTGCACCACCCAATGCAGACCTTAATTGTTTTACTGATGGTGGCCTCGTTATGTTCTTCTTTTGGGGTAGTTTATTTTAAAGATCTTAATCGCCGCTTATTTATCCAATATGAAACTTTACAGCACGAAAAAGCAGAAAAACTCATTAAATGGGAAAGATTATTGTTGGAACAAAGTACGTGGTCGACACAATCACGTATTCAGAAAATTGCACAACGGCAATTGGGGATGGAAATGCCAAACGCAAAGGAGATTGTTTTAGTTAATGCAAAAAAGAACAACCCAAACCCACCAGCTTTTGTCAGGTAAAAGCGTGCGACGAGCTTGGCGGTTTTATGCCTTATGGTTTTTATTGTGTGTTGCGGTGGCTGGAATATTATGGCGATTAGTCGATTTAAATATCCTAGATCGATCTTTTTTACTGAGACAAAGTAAGGCGAGGATTCTTCGTGACGTCAGTATTCCGGCTTATCGCGGTATGATTACCGATCGGCTAGGCGTGCCGTTAGCAATTAGTACGCCTGTTGATTCGCTCTGGATTAATCCACAATTATTTCAACCTACACCCGCACAATTGAGCAGGCTTGCCCATTTTTTGGGCTTATCTCTCTCTTTCATAAGAAGGGAGGCTGAGCAAAAATGGAATCCCCGGCGGCAGTTTGTCTATTTAAAGCGAGGCAACCCTCCTTGTATTGCTAAAGAAGTGCTGGCATTACATATCCCAGGCGTTTTTTAAAACGGGAATATCGACGTTATTATCCCGAAGGCGAAGTGACGGCCCACGTGATTGGGTTGACGAATATTGACGATCAAGGTCAGGAAGGATTGGAGTTAGCCTATAATCAATGGTTAGCCGGAAGGCCCGGCGAAGATGAAGTAGTTAAAGATCGGCTTGGGCATATTATTGCTGATGTGGCTTCGTTAAAAAAACCTCTTCAGGGTCATAATTTAGTATTAAGTATCGACCATCGAATTCAGTATTTGGCCTATCGTGCTTTAAAAGAAACTGTTTCCGATTATCATGCAAAATCTGGTTCTATTATTGTACTCGATGTAAAAACTGGTGAAATTTTAGCAATGGTAAATCAGCCAAGTTACAATTCGAATAATCGGCCAAGAAATTATGATGGGCGGTATCGTAATCGTGCGGTGACAGATATGTTTGAGCCAGGTTCAGTGATTAAACCATTTGCAATCGCTTTTGCATTAGAATCAGGAAAATATACGCGAGATACAAAAATTGACACGAATCCAGGGTGGATGAAAATTGGGGGTTATCGAATCAGTGATGATGGTTTAAATTATGGCATCATTACCTTAACCCAGTTGTTGCAATATTCCAGCAACATTGCTGCGGCGAAAATTTTATTATCACTAAAGCCAGATCACTATTACGCTTTACTGCGTGCCTTAGGATTCGGAGAACGCACGACTAGTGGATTTCCTGGAGAATCAATGGGCGCGTTGGTTTTTCATAATACTTGGGTGCCTAGTGTGGTAGCTACTTTAGCTTTCGGTTACGGTCTTGCTGCTACGACGCTACAACTAGCGCAAGGATATGCTATTTTAGCATCCGGTGGAATTAAGCGACCTGTGAGTTTTGTGAAAGTGTATCAACCGCCGCCGGGTATTCGCGTACTTCCTGAAAAAATCACTACTACTATCGTAAAAATGTTAGAGACCGTAACTCAAAGGGGAGGAACTGGGACTCGCAGTCAAATTTGTGGCTATCGTGTGGCTGGTAAAACCGGAACCGCTTATATTGCAGGCCCCAATGGCTATGATAAACATCATTACATGTCTTCCTTTGTCGGTATGGCCCCTGTGAATAATCCTCAATTAGTTGTGGCTGTTGTCATTCGTGACCCACAGGCAAAACATTCCGGTGGTGTTGTCGCTGCACCTTTGTTTTCTAAAATTATGAGTGGTTCGTTGCGATTATTGGATATTCCGCCTAAGTAATTCCTAAATTTGGATGTCTCAGTCAATATTCACTATCTGAGAGTAGTCTATTATATTAAGTTATTTGTGGAGGAAAACTTATCGATTAACTTTTTCTAAAATAAAAGCAATTATGATTATTGTACCTAAATAAAGTAATTTTGATGAAGTTCATGATCTTAGGAGAAAGCTATTGTCCTAAATTGATTAGGAGAAAAAGACCAGATCTTTTTGTAATGTCTGGTGAAAGACACACTCTTCATCTTTGTGATTCGAATCTGAAGGCATCTAGGCTAGGCTGTTTGGATGAAAAATGGCTAAGCTATTTGCAATTAGATTTGGAAGACAGGCATGGTTGATTGGTCCGAAGAATATCTTTTCCTTTTGCATTAACATTAAAACCCAGTAGGGTTTTACTAGCGTTTAATCTAGGCTATTGGGTATAATCCATAGAAATGAACGGTCTTTCTCTCAATCAGTTACTGAAAGGGTTCTGTAATGAGCTTGAGTTCGATGTGTTTATTCATAGACTTCAAACAGATAGTCGAAAAATTCGACCTGGGGATCTTTTTATTGCTTACCCAGGACGACGGGTCGATGGGCGTCACTATATAAAAGAAGCAATTGAGAAGCAGGTGGTAGGAGTACTCTATGAAGCTGACCATTATGAACCTTCCGTTCAGAATGGAATCCCTTTAATTGCCTTTCCTAACTTACAAAATCATATTGGAGACATTGCTACGCGTTTTTATGGAGATCCATCTAAAACGATTAAAGTCATTGGTGTGACTGGTACTAATGGAAAAACCTCTTGTACACATTTTATTGCGCAATCTCTGCAATCACAAAAAATTTCGTGCGGCGTTATAGGAACATTAGGATATGGCTTTGTGGGTAATTTAAATAGGACGAATTGCACAACACCGGATCCTATTCAATTGCAGCAGGCGTTTGCTAAACTGCAAGAACAAGATGTCAAGGCTGTTGCGATGGAAGTATCATCTCATGCATTGGATCAGTTTCGTGTGCAAGGTGTCCATTTTACTATCGCTGTTTTTACTCAATTGTCCCAAGAGCACCTCGATTATCATAGCAATATGGAAAATTATGCTCGCGCAAAAGAATTATTGTTCGAACAACCAGGCTTACATTATGGAGTGGTTAATTGTGATGACGCACTGGGAAGACGCATTATTGACAATTATCATTCCAAATTAACATTAGTGGGATACTCTGCCGATGGCATAAAAGATAATCGCGTTTCTTATGTTAGAGCCACCCATATAAAAAAATTAGCGCACGGGTTTTCAGTGGATGTACAAACATCATGGGGAAAAGGTACATTTACGATTTCTTTATTGGGTCGATTCAATATCAGTAATTTATTATCTGTTTTAAGTGTATTGTGTTTATATGGGGTGCCTTTTGAAGAAGCGCTGACAGAGTTGTCGAAGCTAAACACTGTGCGTGGGCGAATGCAAGTGGTTAATATCCGACACCACCAGCACCACTGCCCTCAAATTATTGTTGATTATGCGCATACACCAGATGCCTTAAAAAAAGTACTAATGGCTTTAAGGGAGCATTGTAAAGGTCAATTAATTTGCGTCTTTGGTTGCGGAGGTAATCGAGATCGCAGAAAGCGTCCTCAAATGGCAGCTATCGCGGAAAAATTAACCAATCAGATTGTTTTGACTAATGATAATCCGCGCAGTGAATCCCCACTTGCAATTATTCGGGATATTCAGGCAGGGTTTAAAAATAAGAATCCCGTTATTGTCGAAACCGATCGTGCTAAAGCTATCAAATACGCCGTGCAAAAAGCAACATCCAATGATACTGTTTTGATTGCTGGAAAGGGACATGAAACCACGCAGATTATTGGCACGGATGTCCTGCCCTTTGATGATGTAGAAGAAGTAAGAAAGGTGTTTAATTCATGAAGCTCTCTCAAGTAGCTAAAACTGTGAACTCCAGTTTTAATGACAGAGACGAGGAATTCGAATCAATTAGCACCGATACCCGCACACTTCAACCAGGCGCTCTCTTTGTTGCTTTGCAGGGCCCTCGATTTGATGGGAATAATTTTGTTAAAGAGGCTCGCGAACGAGGTGCTGTTGGTGCACTCGTTACGCGTATTGTAGAAATCGAATTACCACTGATCCTCGTTGGTAATACTCTGACTGCTTTGGCGCAGTTAGCTAATTATCAACGCAAGCAAATACAACTCCCCATTATTGCTGTAACCGGTAGTTGTGGTAAAACGACGACGCGAGCATTATTGGCCAATATTTTTCGTCAGTGCGGCAACGTCTTAGCGAGCGAAAGAAATTTTAACAACAGTATTGGCGTACCATTAACCCTATTGCGTTTATGTGCGGAACATAACTATGCTGTTATCGAGCTGGGTGCAAGTCGTCCTGGTGAAATTTCTAATTTAACACAATTGGTTAAACCTGCTATTGGTATTATTACCAATGCGGCTCCTGCTCATTTAGAAGGTTTCAGCAGCATCAGCGGTGTAGCAAAAGCAAAAGGAGAAATCTTTCAAGGATTATCAGCAAATGGGATTGCTATTATTAATATCAACGATTGCTTCGCCAATTTTTGGCATGGTTTAGTGGGTGAGCGTCGAATTGTCACTTTTGGTATAAACCATCCTGCTGATATTACAGCAAAGAATATAAAAATGAATTCGGCCGCTCAACCGGCTTTTCAATTAATAACACCAAAAGAAGAAATTAATATTCAGTTACCACTAATTGGTATGCACAATGTCGCGAATGCATTGGCAGCAGCCGCTGCAGCTTATGCTGAAGGCTTGCCAATCATAACAATAAAAGCCGGTTTAGAAACAGTTGCTGCTGTTAAGGGTCGATTGACTGAGCAAAAGGGTTATCGCGGCGCGATTATTATTGATGATAGCTATAACGCAAATCCTTTATCCGTATCGGCAGCGATTGACGTTTTAGCGAAACGAAAAGGAAATTCCATTTTAGTTTTTGGTGATATGCTAGAGTTGGGAAAAAGTTGTCATCAATTCCATCGTGAAATCGGGGAGCGTGCGTTACAATCAGGAATTCAAAAATTGTTTTGCTATGGTAACTTTACGCAATTTACGGCGAAAACCTTTGGTAGAAATGCATATCATTTTAATAGCCAGAATCAACTCTTGTCCGTTTTAAAGGAGCAGTTGAATGAAAATTGTGTAGTTTTAATAAAAGGATCTCTTTCCATGAATATGAGTAGAATTGTAAAGGCGCTGATAGAAGGATAAAAATGTTGCTGTGGCTAACTAATTTTTTAAGTCATCACTTTCGTGGTTTTCGCATGTTTAATTATTTAACTTTTCATTTCATTGTGAGCGCCTTAACCGCATTAATTATCGTTCTTTCCTTAAGTCCTCGATTAGTTAAAAAACTCCAGGCATTACAGATTGGTCAAATGGTTAGGAATGATGGACCGCAGGCACATTTGAAAAAATCTGGTACGCCAACTATGGGGGTGTATTGATTATTCTGGCTATTGTAATCAGCATGTTGTTATGGGGTGATCTTACTAGTCGTTTAGTATGGACTATTTTATTAGTAACGGTGGCGTTTAGTATTATAGGATGGATTGATGATTATCGAAAAATCATCAACCAAAACAGTAAAGGATTATCAGCGTGTTCAAAATATTTGTTCCAATCGGTTATAGGTGTCCTTGCTGCTATTTATCTATATTTTATAACAACAACGCCTGCAGAAACTTCTCTAGTTATTCCTTTTGTAAAAAACGTCTCGCCAAATTTAGGATTGTTTTATATCGTATTAGCTTACTTTGTAATTGTAGGTAGCAGCAATGCTGTAAATTTAACGGATGGCTTGGATGGTTTAGCATTGATGTCAACGGTGATGATTAGCGGTGCGTTAAGCGTTTTTGCTTATATGATGGGAAATCATTTTTTTGCGGAATATTTAACAATTCCTTTTATTTCTGGAGCAGGGGAAGTCGCTGTTTTTTGTAGTGCCTTGATGGGAGCCGGACTTGGATTTCTTTGGTATAACGCATATCCAGCTCAGGTTTTTATGGGTGATGTGGGGTCGCTGGGTTTAGGGGCGGCATTAGGTGTTATCGCTGTGGTGGTTCGGCAAGAATTGACCTACTTTTTAATGGCAGGTATTTTTATCATTGAGACTGCATCAGTTATTATTCAGGTTAGTTATTTCAAATTATCAAGTGGGAAACGCATTTTCCGAATGGCGCCTCTGCATCACCATTTTGAACTAAAAGGTTGTCCAGAGCCCAAAGTTATCATTCGTTTTTGGATTATTACATTTATTTTGGTCCTTTGCGGATTAACCACCTTAACCTTAAGATTAAAGTAGTTCAAAAATTATGAAAAATAAACCATTCACCGTCATTGTTGGATTGGGCAAAACGGGACTATCCTGTGCTCAGTTCTTGGCACAAAAAAATCAGTCCTTCGCTGTTATGGATAGCCGAATAGAACCCCCCGATTAAAAGAGTTTACACAAATTTGTCCGAATACTGAACTCTTCCTCGGAAAATTTTCTGAAAATTTATTAGAAATGGCTGAAGAGATTATTTTAAGTCCAGGCATTTCATTGCAAGAACCGTTGATCGCAAAACAGGTTGCTAAAGGTAAATCTATAGTTGCTGATATCGAACTATTTGCTCGCGAAATAAAAAACCTATTATTGCGATTACAGGTTCTAATGGGAAAACCACCGTCGCAACATTGATAGGTCTGATGATGAAAGCAGCTGGCTTTAACGCAATGGTATGTGGCAATATCGGTGAGCCCGTATTACAGCAAATTAGAACAAAAGCAGATTACTATGTGATTGAGTTATCGAGTTTCCAACTAGAAACTACTTTTTCCTTACATTCTAAGGCTGCAATAATATTAAATATTAGTGAAGATCATATGGATCGTTATGCCACTTTACAGGATTATTTGAGTGTAAAACAACGTATTTATGCGCGTTGTCAAACACCCGTTGTAAATGCGGACGAGCCTGAAATCTGGACACGTCTTTTACTTACTGGGAAGCTTTTGTCGTTCGGTTTAGAATCTCCAGCTGATTTTTCTTTAATTGAGTGCAAAAAACAAATTTATATTACTTATCACGGAGAGCGGTTAGTGCCTATTAGAGAATTGAAATTGAATGCGCATCACCATCTGCAAAATGCAATGGCTGCGTTGGCCATAGGAACAGCAGTAAATATTCCTATGGCAGCTATGTTGCAAGTATTACGCGACTTTCCAGGTATTCGACATCGCTGCCAATTAATTCGGAGACGATATAGGGTTGATTATTTTAACGATTCAAAAGGTACCAACGTGGGAGCGACGCGAGCATCTATTGTTAGTTTGGGACAGTCAGCAAAAGGACGATTGATTTTAATCGCAGGCGGACAAGGTAAAGGTGCCGATTTTTCTTTGTTGAGAGAATCTGTTAAACGTTATGTAAAAGAAGTTATTTTAATTGGTGAGGACGCGTCTATTTTAGAAAGAGCTTTGAAAGGATATACGATTATTAAACACGCTGACTCAATGAATGAGGCAGTCAATCAAGCTGCAACAGTAGCGCGAGCAGGTGATGTTGTTTTGTTGTCTCCTGCCTGTGCTAGTTATGATATGTTTAGGAATTATGAACATAGAGGTGATGTTTTTATAAACATAGTGGAAGCGCTTTAATGCGGCAGAAATCAGTTGTTTTTTCCTACGACCGTTGGATCGTAATTTGTGCATTGTCATTATTGGCATTAGGTTTGTTAATGGTGGCTTCTGCTTCAATGGTTGTTTCCGATCGCCAGTTTGGCTATCCGTTCCATTATTTTATTCGACAATTGTCCTATTTAAGTTTAGGATTGACGGTCACCTGGATTGTAACACACATCCCTGTAAGAGTGTGGAAAAGATACAGTCGCCTCTTATTTCTGTTTTCTTTTATTTTATTAATTGCGGTCTTGGTGCCTGGAATAGGCAAAGTAGTGAATGGCAGTCGACGGTGGATTTCACTAGGTTTTATTTCATTACAAGCTTCTGAAGCGATAAAATCCGTAGCTATCTTATATCTTGCTAGTTATATACAACGTTACCAAGATGAGGTTCGCGAGGAATTAAAAGGGTTCGTAAAACCTATGATTTTAATGGTTATTTTGTCAAGCCTATTATTATTGGAACCCGATTTTGGTGCTGCTGTTGTTATTATCATGACTTATATGGCGTTGTTATTTTTAGCAGGCGTACGATTGTGGCCATTTTGCATACTCTTAATTTTGATTGCTATGTCATTGGCTTTATTAGCTATCTTATCTCCTTATTGCCTACGGCGTTTCACTACATTTTTAAATCCGTGGCATAACCAATTCGGATCAGGTTATCAATTAACGCAATCATTGATCGCTTTTGGACGCGGTGGTCTTTTTGGTGTTGGATTAGGTAACGGTGTTCAAAAATTATTTTATTTACCCGAAGCTCATACGGATTTTTTATTTGCTGTATTAGCCGAAGAATTAGGCCTGTTTGGTGAGCTTTTATTAATTGCTTTGTTCATGCTATTAATTGGTCGCATCATCATTATCGGACGCCGTGCTGAAAATAGTAGCTGTTTATTTTCTGCCTACATCGCTTACGGTGTGGCCCTTTGGTTAGGATTACAAGCCCTAATCAATATAGGTGTTAGCACCGGTATGTTACCTACTAAAGGGTTAACACTCCCTTTCATCAGCTATGGCGGAAGTAGTATATTAATTAACTGCTTGGTTCTCGGTATTGTGCTGCGAATTGCTTTTGAGATTGAAGAAGATAATAACATTAATGAGTCACTGGTCACAAAATATTGGTAGAAGACTTAGTAGATATTCATAAAGTTGCAGTACAACTGTAACTTAATATACTCAAACAAAGGGTATCAAACCTTATCTCAATTTTAGTCTGTTGATAAATTGATTGAACAAGACGATATTCGACGGTGGACAGTACTTTTATAACCCGATCAGGTTGCATTCTGTGTTGAAAGCCGTGAGCTCGAGTTGCATAGTTGGTTGGGCCTTAGTACTTTTTTTCTTGATAAAGTCGCTGTGATCAAAAATTTTTTTGGGAGGACATTATCTCTAAAATATCGTCTTTCTCTTGTTGACAAGAGAAAGACGATAAAGCGTCGTGATCTTATTTCTAAAGTGAGTCATCAGTCTATTCCTTTTAAAGTTAAACACAGTTTTCAACATACCACATCCGAAAACTGAAAGGGTTAATAGCAGAATATCAGGTGCCAGTGCCTTTGTTTTTATTACTTAGGTAGGAAAATGGAGGTGTCGTAAATGCCTTTTCCTGATATTAATTCGGTAAGATTATCATCCAAGTGGGAGCAACTTTTTTATGGAGAATTTCCCAAATGTTAATAAAATGATCCATCTCATTTAATGAGAGAAATCTAAACAGATTAATCAGTTTTCAATATCAACAACCAGGATAGAAGAGATTGCAGCTATCGGGCGAGAATCTGATTATTGTGTTTTTAAAAAGGAGAAAATAATTATTCCATCAAACGGTCTATTACCAGCAAATGTGGAGAAGAACGTAAGTAGTGCTATTTGCTCGCTGTTTTGTTTTAAAACACATAATTTACTAAACAACTTTCTCCTGTCCACAGTTCACTTCTCTTAGATAGTTATTATTCTATCGAAACTTAACTAGATTTATTTAATTTTGTGTGCAAAGAGATAAAAACATTATCATCTAAATTTGAAGAAAAAGTTAAAACTATTAAACAGGGAGCGAGAAAATATGTTGTGCATCCCAATAATCTGAGTTCGTTCCCAATATAACTACATAATTTGGGAGATGTGATTGATTTCACTATTTATTTAGCTAAGACTTTTCGTGAAGGCTGCTCTGGGAAAAGTATTTCTTTAGTAGGAATTTTGACGAGTGATTTATCAAGAACAGATTTTTGAAAATGAATACAATCATTTGTGTGAGATTAATCTAAAAAATGAAATTTATCGTATCAATCCCGGAATATTCTATCATCTGATAATATTAATTTAGTCTTGTTAATTATTATAAATAAACAGTAGCATTATTCCTAGGAGACTGGATTTTAGCAAATAGGTTGCAAATGAATGAATATTTGACCGATGGGAATATGCTGATTCTATGACAAATGGACTCATCCTAATCTTTTTTTATCCTCAATAAAAACCATAAAGACCTTTGAAGTTCGTGTTATTTTTTTATTTGAAATAAAGAGATATTTATCACGATAGTAGTATCATGATAAACCGCTTTTCTGTTTGTAAGATTAGTACAATGTACAATATACTCCAAAATAAATCTCGCTTCTTTTAGCATTAGAAAGAAAGCTGTATTGAGCTATTTTCGTGATAGAACCCCGTTTTAAAGGTTAATATTATAAATTAGCTAACTTGTACTATTAATATTAATTCCTGAAAAGAAGTATTGATGATCTCTAGCTATTGTGATCTAGCTCTTGTAATATACTTAACACAGGATCATCAATCAAAATGATTGCCTTAATTTAGATAGTTTATGAGTAACATAAAGCATTATAAAAGTAAACTTTTAATGTATGTACTATTTTATATTTCGTTAATTTTTTCCTTGTTATATTTATTTTGATTAATTGAAATAAATTCAATATAGAAAATTTAAATTCAATATAGAAAATTCTTTTAATATTTTATTAATGCAGTAATAATTTTTTTATTTCCTTTTCTTTTAGAAACTAGTTTTCATGGTTAAAGATTCAATTTCTGCATATATTTTCGCATCATTATTATGTTCTTTTCATTTGATAAAGATATAAAATTGCTTTCTAAAATTTTAATATCTAGAAATAGGAAATAGTTTATGAAAGATTGTTTTATATTAAGGGTTATGTGTATTTAAATATTTTTTTATCAAAGGTAATAGGAATAGTTTGATATCATCTTTTTTGTTTTTTCCTATTGAGCGAATTATTAATTTGTAAATTTTTCTATATTATTAGTTTTTAAAAATTCATAAAAAGACAAGAATTTTTTAAGTTAAAAATATTAAGCATATTGATTTTTCTAATTAGAAAGTACTGAGCTTTCTGCTTATGGTAATATTTATAGATAGATCGACTAGCAAATAATACCCAACTGGATAATATCACAGTGGCGCGCATGCTAATAAAACCTGCTAAATACATTTTGAATGAATTGATTAGAAAGTAGACCGTTGTTGAATTTAGTGAGTAAACACCGCGATTTTAGAAATAAAAAAAGTAAAGAAACCAATAATCATTAAATTAATGATGTAATTTACATAATTGAAGCTCTATATCTTTTCAAGATAATAAAGTGATTAAATCATTAGAAATGAAAAGTATTTTTTATAAATAAAACTAATATGACTCAGACAATTTCCCTCGGTATCAAAAAGAAAGAATGTCTTTTGGCAAATTATGGGTGTTTTTGCTTATTCTTAGATTAAGCTGCTTAGAGGAATATTCTCAATGCTAAGGAGATTTACATAAGCATATACTTAGATTTTATATCTTTTAATCTAAATCTTTTTTTAAAGATACATTTTGATATTTTTGTTTTCTTAGCTAATATTTTAACTCTTGGTCCTTTCTTTTTTATAAAATTAGGGGTATTCCTCTATTGGCCAATTATACCAAACGTAGGACAGATTCTAAATTATTACTCTTTAAATTGATTTATATTTTTTATATGAAAATATACCCTACATCCGATTTAGATTATTCTAAATCGTCTTGCCTTTGGAGTTGAATATAGGCTAACCAAATAGTAAGTAATTAAATGTGTTTAGTATAAAGAAAAGAAATTCGTAAAACGCATACAGTCTGAAATCCTAGAAAAATTACTAGGTATCGAAGCTATAAAGAGCAGATATCCGCCGATCGATTGGTTGTTTATTTACTTGTTTTGAAAAAGCTAAATAACGAGTGGTGTATAAAAAAGCTTACAAACGGAGAAAACAAATAGTTAGGATGTTCTTACTATAATATTATATTATTTAGCACAGTAACATTATGCAATCATTCTAATGAGCAAATCGCTTGCTAATTTGAATTGATTATGCGAATTGTTGGTTTACTATATTATGAGAATATCATCCTCATAAACTCCAGCAATTTAATTTTCCTAATCTAGTGCATATAATTGCGATTAAAGAATTATAGTAATAGAAGAAAGTTTGATATTTGGATATCTAGGAATGCTATATCTTTAAAATGAAGCCGAAAAAAGTACTAAAGATTTGTTACCAACACAGTGCTTATTTGAGCGATATTGCGTGGGAGAATCCTATGTAGGAATTTATTCTCATTGTCTAAGAATATATACAGTCAATTAGTTTCTCGAAGGATTTCCTTATAAAGAAATTTCTAAAATTTTAGGCCTATTTCCGCATTCAGTAAATGATGTCCACAGAATATTGAGAAATTTTATTGTCATAACAAGAGAAGGTTGTAACAATCTTATTGTAGGAAATTTAAAAATATATCTAGATACATAATTTTAATGAGTTTTTTATATTTTTCACTGTTTTTAGTGTGGACAATAGCATCCGTGTTACCATACTTCTATGAAAAGGATACTCATCATGGCTGGAGGCACCGGAGGGCATATCTTTCCGGCACTAGTTGTTGCTCGGGCATTACGAGAACAGGGGGTGGAAGTGCATTGGCTAGGGACAGCGGGGAAGCTTGAAGAAAAGGTGGTGGCGCCTGAATTTCCTTTGAATCGTATTCAAATAAAAGCCTTTCGAGGAAAAGGGTTATTACGGAAGTGTCTGATGCCTTTTCGTTTAGCCAGAGCGTTGTTTCAATCTTATCGGATCATTTGCCGATTAAACCCTGGTGTGATATTTAGTATGGGCGGTTATGTCTCGGGACCTGGTGGGTTAGCAGCATGGTTAAAACGGATTCCTTTACTGATCCATGAACAAAATTCGGTAGCTGGGCTGACGAATCGCGCGCTAGCCGTCATGGCAAAATCGATCATGCAGGCATTTCCTAATACTTTTCCTAAAAATCCTAAGGTAACGACGACAGGTAATCCGATTCGGGTTGAATTACTCAATATACCGCTGCCACAAACCCGCTTTGCTGATCGTCAAGGCCCGTTACGAATTTTAGTATTAGGTGGCAGCCAAGGAGCGCGATCAATTAACCAAAAAATGACTGGTGCATTAAATCAATATCCTCGGTCTAACGAAATTATGATTTGGCATCAGACTGGTCAACTCGATTATCAATCTGTTAAAAATACTTATCAAAAAATATTAATTAAAACACAGGTCAATGCTTTTATTGACGATATAGCGAGCGCTTATGCATGGGCTGATTTGATTGTTTGTCGATCAGGCGCTTTAACGGTAAGTGAAATCGCTGCTATCGGTGTCGCCAGCATTTTTATTCCTTATCCTCACGCCGTAGATAATCACCAATTTTATAATGGTCGCTTCTTGGAACAAGCAGGGGCTGCTATTATTATTCCTGAAGAATCATTAACTGAGGTAGATTTAGTTCATTATTTTGAACAGTTTGCTCACCATCGAGGCCGTTTAGTAGCAATGGCAGAATGTGCTCGAAATTTGGCACAACCAAATGCAGTACGCTATGTTATTGCTCAATGTGAGAAATGCTATGTTGCTCGACAATAAACAAATAAAACACATACATTGCTTAGGGATTGGAGGTATCGGAGTTAGTGCTCTTGCCGAAATTTTATTAAAAAAGGGTTATCGAGTAACAGGTTCTGATATTTCAGACAGCAAAAATACAGAGCGACTGCAACGTTTTGGTGCTGAAATTACATTTAATCATGAAGGAACAACAGTTACCAAATCTGATTGCGTGATTTATTCTAGCGCTATTGAAACAAACAATCCTGAATTAATGGCAGCTAAACGCGCTAATATTCCTCTTTTAAAACGAGGTCAAATGCTTGCAAATTTAATGTCGGGTTATTATTCCATTGCTGTTGCTGGCACTCATGGAAAAACGACCACTAGTGCTATGTTGGCTAATGCTTTTATCACAGCGAATTTAGATCCTACTTTTATAATAGGGGGTGTCCTGAATGATTGTCAAACTCCTGCAAGAGCAGGCGAAGGTCGTTATTTTATTGCGGAAGCGGATGAGAGCGATGCTTCTTTCTTATTTATGAAACCGAATATTGCTATCGTTACTAATATTGATGCTGATCATTTGAGTACTTATAGTGGTGATTTTGATAATCTAACACAAACATACGTGCAATTTTTGCATCAAATTATAGAAAGTGGGATAGCTGTTTTATGTATTGATGATCCTATTATTCGGCGATTAATCCCCGCACTATCTCAACGCATAGTGACTTATGGTTTTTCTCCCACCGCTGATTATCATGCCGCTTATTATTTTCAGAAAGGAATACGAGGTTATTTTGAAACTCGAGATTCAGGCCATGTAACCCATTTATCCGTTAAACTAAATATGCCAGGACGTCACAACGCCCTTAATGCTTTAGCAGTAATAGCAGTAGCTGATTTAGTAGGGATGGATGAATACGCATTGCTTCAATCATTAGCAGAATTTCCGGGAGTAGATCGTCGTTTTGCTATTCGCGGAAATATGATTACTTCAAACGGACACGCTCTAATTCTCGAAGACTACGGTCATCACCCTAATGAAATTAGGGCAACGTTGATTGCTGCGCGTGCAGCTTGGCCTAATAGACGAATCGTATTAGTTTTTCAACCACATCGATATACGCGTACTCGTGATTTAATGGCGGAATTCGTTTTCGTGTTGATGGAGACTGATTTCTTAGTATTATTGGAAGTGTATAGTGCTGGTGAATCACCTATTCCAGAGGCGGATGGAAAAAGCTTGTTAAAAGCAATCGAACAAAATATTCCACAGAAACCTGTATTTGTACCCTATTTACAAGATTTACCTGCAATATTGGAAACCATCGTGCAGTCTGGTGACGTTGTTATTCTTCAAGGTGCAGGTGATATAGGATCTATAGTGACAACTCTAGTCCAAACTCATGACTCAAAAAAGTTTAATCATTTACGAGGTGATTTATTTTATGATCATAATTTGGCACGTTACAGCTCATGGCGTGTGGGAGGAGACGCTGAGCGATTTTATCGACCTGCTGATTTAGCTGATTTAAAAAATTTTCTTGACCAATTACCGCAATATGAGCCGTTAACGTGGTTAGGATTAGGAAGTAATGTTTTAATTCGAGATGGTGGCATAGCGGGTACGGTTATTTTGACGCTTAATCGATTAAAAGAAATGAAGTTGTACAATAAAGAGGCTGGAAAAATAATTATTCGTGCAGAAGCGGGCGTGACCTGCGCTAAATTAGCGAGATTTTGTACGAGTCATAGATTAGAGGGGGCGCTTTTTTTGCAGGAATTCCAGGGACAGTAGGAGGTGCATTGGCGATGAATGCCGGTGCTTTTGGGGGCGAAACATGGCGCTATGTCGTGCGTGTTGAAACTATCAATCAATGTGGTGAATTATATGAAAGAATTCCGGATGAATTTAAAATTCAATACCGTCAAATTGAGGGATTAAATAATCAATTTTTTGTGGCAGGTTATTTTTGTTTTAATCAGGGGAATGCTGTTAAGGAAAAAGAAGCCATTAACATTTTGCTCAAAAAAGAAATATTTCACAACCTATCGGAACTTATAGTTGTGGTTCTGTATTTCGGAATCCTCCAGGCGATCATGCAGCGCGATTAATCGATTTGGCAGGTTTGAAAGAAACTCGAATAGGGAATGCGGAAGTTTCTAAAAAACATGCTAATTTTATTTTAAATAAAGGTGATGCAAAAGCGGCTGATATTGAACGTTTGATTTGTCATGTTGCAGATCGCGTGTATAGAGTTCATGGTGTTCGACTGATAAAAGAAGTACATGTTATTGGATGTGATTATGAGACGGCATAAAAAAAAACAGCAATACGCATGGCTAAGTTTCATACGGAAAGTACTTTCTACAGGATTAGTAATTATGATTTTAATTTCTTTTTTATTATTAATCATTGTATTATACAATCCAAAAACACTGCCTTTCCAAAAAATAAAAATATCAGAAAATGGAAATCATATTAAAATAACGACTTTAAAAGATATCATTACTGAGCATGTGGGTGGTGGTTTTTTTTCGCTAAATGCTGCAAAGTTGCGATCAGCATTGCTGTCGCTGTCGTGGGTTGATAGCGTCTCTTTACGGCGAGTTTGGCCTAATAAACTGGAAGTTGCAATTCAAGAACAACAACCAATTGCACGGTGGAATAATAATGAATTGATAACTGCGGAATGTAAAGTATTTACACCACCTTCCGATAACTTTCCTAAAAATTTTCCCCACTTGCAAGGCCCTTATGATAGTGCTTTCCTTATTTTAAAACGCTTTCAACATTTCAGTCAGGAATTAACACCGCTCCATGTCTTTATTACTGCTTTAACCCTCACGAATCGGCATACCTGGTCTCTAACGTTAAATGCGCATGTCAAAGTATACCTCGGGCGGGAAAACATTGATCAACGTTTTGCACAACTGGTTCACCTTTACCCCAAGGTTATCAGCTCCCACACAAATCAAGTCAACCGCATTGATCTCCGTTACCCGAATGGGCTTGCGATTCAGTAGAAAGAATCGAAATGAAGAGTAAATTGAATTAAATAGTGCATATATAAAATTTAGAGTTATGAAAATTATTGTAAATGATAATGTTGTTTTTGATGAGTTTCCTATAATTTTGTGGAATGATCGGGGGCTATTATTGGGGGATGGATTATTTGAAACGATTAAATCGGAAAATGGCAAGTTGCTGTTCTTCGAAGCTCATTATAAGAGGTTTTTCGAATCAACAGTTAAATTACTTATCCCCTTTAAGTTCTCCTTAGAAAATCTTAAGAAGAAATGCCAACAAATAGTAGACATTAATAAATTAGATGGTGATATAGCAATAAGAATGACATTAACCAGGGGTCGTCTGGAAGAAGGAAGAGGAATTGGTATTTCAGAGACAGCTTCTCCAACATTAATTATCACAGCAGCCTCTTATCATCGGCCAGCTATTCAGCCGACTGTATGTATTACAACAATTAAAAGAAATGAATTTTCTATTCTTACTCAAATTAAGACACTGAATTATTTAGAATCTATTCTTGCAAGACAACAGGCAGTGTCGCAAGGATATAATGAGGGGATTATGCTTAATACAAAAGGCGCTGTTACTGAAACAAGTATTGGTAACATATTCGTAGTGATTAATAGAGAAGTGTTTACACCAAAGAAGGCCGATGGTATTTTACCTGGCATTATACGACAAGTTATTTTTAACGCTATTCAGGAAAAAGGCGGTAAAATAATAGAGAGCACTTTGTATCCCGAAGATCTTTTTTCTGCAACGGAAATTTTTCAAACAAACAGTCTGTTAGAAATACAATCATTTTCGAAGATCAATAAACATCCTCTGTTAACGGGGACACAAGCCATATTAACAAAACAGGTTTTAAAACATTATCGATCATATAAAAATAAAAATTAGAATAAAAGTTTTATTCCATTCTCACAAAAGCTGAAATGACTTAAATAGAATTGCTTTCTAGAGGTACCTGTAATGCAAAATACAACTACTGAAGAAAGAGATTTGCCAGGCAAGGGAGGGGTTTAATCCACTTTGTTCTGTTTGACAAAGATTAGCAGTCACTACTGTGGGTTTAGTCAATTTTATTTATAGGGATCTGTAAGAAGTAGCATACTAGTTTATGATTCTATCGATTAGGTTAATCGTGGTATGGCTGTCTATCATCTATTTTTTGGTCTTATGTACATCATACCGTATGTGGCTTAAGATCGCGCTTTACTATTGGGCAAACGTCTTATCATGAGCAACTACTCTATTATGGTTATGATTACTTTTTCTGATGCCCAATATTGACATTTGTGGTGTTTGTCTGTGATGTACGAGATACGCCCTGCATAAAATGATCGCCTTTAATTGTCAGAGAATAATTGGTAAAGATTCATGAAGTATGATCTATTGCTTCCAGATGTCAGCAATATGTTGAAAAATGTCGTAAAATAACCACGCTTATTATGTCATCTTTTTGCTTTTGCAATAACTGAATAGTGAAAGGCTAATAGGCCAAGTGCATATTTTGGGATATAAGGGGAGAAATATTTTAATGTGAAAAATAGAAGTTTAATTTACCAATCATTTTTTGATACGGTGTTGCAAAAATATGATTGATTGCAAAAAGAGTATTAACTAAGATTAAGAAAAGACGATTAATTTAAGAAGTAAATAATAATTGATAATTGATAAAACATTGAGGAAGAATTTAAATGATAACGATCTATGCTTTCAAATGACTATTTATTTTAAAAATCAATTAGTTCTATTAAAACTGAAATAAACGTTCGAGTGAGATCTTGTTTTCTGAGTAAATGGTGCGCAGTTCCAATAAGGAGTTCCTCCAATTGAGTACCTTAATAATTAAAGCTGGGTTCGTGGATGGAAGCGATTTTGTGTGATCGCCTGAGTAGTAGTTAGCACGTATCTTTAAGTTAGAATCGAATTTATTTTTCAATTCATTGATGGATCAAATATTCTATAAAAGTATTAAATAATATTAAGGAGCGTTAAATATGAGAGAATTTTTTTATAGTGATTTCAAGATTAATCACTTATACTGATGATTTAACAATCGATGCGGTGTTGTGCACAGGGAGAATTTGGCAACTATGCCGAAAAATCCAGATAAAAATCTTATCGTTGCATTGGATATTGGCACTAGCAAGATTGCAGCGTTGGTCGGTGAAGTCAGTCGAGATAACCAAATTGAGGTTATTGGCTTTGGCACGCATGCGTCACGCGGATTAAAACGTGGTGTGGTTGTCAATATCGAGTTGACCGTTCAATCGATCCAACGCGCGATTGAAGAGGCGGAATTTATGGCTGAGTGTGATATCCGTTCTGCTTATACGGGTATTGCAGGCAGCCATATTCGAAGTTTAAATTCTCATGGCATTGTCGCGATTCGAGACCGAGAAGTAAATAAGTCCGATGTAAATCGTGTTATCGATGCTGCGAAAGCTGTAGTTATCCCAGCTGATCAAAAGATACTTCATATTTTGCCCCAAGAATTTATTATCGATAATCAAGAAGGTGTTCGTGAGCCTGTTGGCATGTCCGGTGTACGATTAGAAGCTAAAATACATATCGTTACGGGAGCCGTTAGTGCTGCGCAAAATATAACTAAATGTGTGCGCCGTTGCGGATTGCAAGTCGGTGATATTGTTCTAGAGCAGCTCGCTTCTAGCCATTCGGTTTTAACTGATGACGAAAAAGAATTAGGTGTGTGCATGGTGGATATTGGTGGTGGTACCACTGACATCGCTATTTTTACAGAAGGAGCGATTCGTCACACGCACGTTATTCCAATCGCGGGCGATCATGTAACCAACGATATTGCAGTGGCGCTTAGAACTCCTACACAATATGCGGAACAAATCAAAATTAAATATGCGTCTGCTTTGCCGCAAGAAGTAAACGCGGAAGAAACCATCCAAGTGCCAAGTATTACTAGACGCCCATCAAAGCAAGTACAAAAAATAGCATTGGCACAAGTGGTTGCCGCGCGTTACAAAGAATTGTTCGAACTTGTGTTGTCGGAATTGCGTCGCAGCAGTTTTAAAGATTTAATTTCGTCAGGAATTGTATTAACAGGCGGGGCTTCGCGTGCCCCAGGTTGTATTGAATTAGCCGAGCATATCTTTCAAATGCCTGTTCGATTGGGGCTGCCGCAATATGTAAACGGTTTAGTGGACGTCCGTGAGAATCCAATTTACGCAACAGCAGTAGGATTATTGATTCATGGACACCAAAACCAGAGCAGTGGTCGATTTATGTTTGATTTAGAACAGAGAATAAGTTTATGGCAGAGAATGAAGAGCTGGTTTCAAGGAAATTTTTAAATTAGGAGAGTTTTATATGTTTGAGCTTGGTGAAACGTCGCCTCAAAATGCCCAAATAAAGGTGATCGGCATCGGTGGTGGTGGGGGTAACGCGATTGAACATATGATGACTGAAAGCATTGATGGTGTTGAATTTGTTTCTGCTAACACCGATGCGCAAGCCCTAAGTCGTTCAAGCGCACGAACCATCTTGCAGCTTGGGGATGAAATCACAAAAGGATTGGGAGCAGGCGCAGATCCTCATGTTGGCCGTCAAGCGGCTGAAGAGGCGCGAGACCGCATTCGTGAAGTACTTGAAGGAACGGATATGGTGTTTTTAACTGCGGGGATGGGAGGAGGTACCGGCACAGGGGCTGCCCCTGTTTTTGCTGAAGTGGCGAAAGAAATGGGTATTTTAACTGTGGCAATAGTGACTAAGCCTTTCATCTTTGAGGGTAAAAAACGAATGGAGGTCGCTGAGGAAGGTATTAGAGCGTTAACGAGTTATGTCGATTCTCTAATTACTATTCCTAATAATAAATTGTTGAGTGTGCTCGGTAAAAATATCACATTATTGAATGCTTTTAAGGCGGCTAATAACGTGTTGTTAGGTGCGGTTCAAGGGATTGCAGATCTCATCACTCGTCCTGGATTGATTAATGTTGATTTTGCTGACGTACGAACCGTAATGTCGGAAATGGGAATGGCTATGATGGGAACAGGTATAAGCAGCGGCGAGAACCGAGCTCGGGAAGCAGCGGAAGCGGCAATTGCGAGTCCATTACTAGAAGACGTGGATTTTACAGGCGCTCGGGGAGTACTAGTTAACATTACTGCAGGCATGGATCTCTCTATCGGTGAGTTTGAGCAAGTTGGTGGGGCAGTGAAAGCATTTTCTTCAGAAAATGCTTCTGTGGTAGTGGGGACGGTAATTAATCCAGAAATGAGTGATGAATTGCGTGTGACAGTGGTTGTTACTGGACTTGGAACTAATAGCAATGGTGCCTCTGTACTTCCAAAACCTGCAAAAGGTACAAAAAATGATGGGACAGTGGATTACTATCAACTTGATCGACCTACTTACCTGCGAAATCAGGAGCCCGTCAAACGAAATTTAGATTCGGAAGAACAACGTGATCAGGATTTTAAGTATCTTGATATTCCGTCTTTTCTGCGTCACCAGGGAGATTGAGACTATCTCAAAAAATGACTAACTGTTGCAAAAAGGATGTGTTAGAATGCGCCTCATTTTTCAGTAAGGGATTGAAATAAGGGATTGATTTAATGATTAGACAGAGAACTTTAAAAAATGTGGTTAGAGCCACAGGTGTTGGCGTTCATACCGGAGAAAAAGTTTATTTGACATTACGTCCTGCCCTTCCTAATACGGGTATTATTTTTTGTCGAACGGATTTGGATCCTGTTGTTGAAATTCCTGCTCATGCTAACTACATTGGCGACACCAGTTTATCGACTTGCTTAGCGAAAGGTGATGTTCGTATTGCAACCGTTGAACACTTGCTATCAGCTTTAGGTGGTGTTGGCATTGATAATCTTTACGTGGACCTCACGTCACCTGAATTGCCAATTATGGATGGCAGTGCGGGTCCTTTTATATTTTTAATTCAGTCCGCGGGCATTGAAGAACAGAACGCACCGAAGGAATTTATTCGCATAAAACGCAAAATTAAAATTGAAGAAAATGATAAAAGTGTGATAGTCGAACCTTATAACGGATTTAAGATCAGTTTCAACCTTGATTTCGATCACCCATTATTTGACGAACATAATCAAAATGCGGTACTTGATTTTTCGAGTACTTCTTACGTGCAAGAAGTTTCGCGTGCTCGAACATTTGGTTTCCTATCGGATTATGAATTTATTCGCAAAAATAATTTGGCTTTAGGAGCCAGCTTAGACAATGCTATTGTGTTGGATGAGTATAAAATTTTAAATCAAGATGCTTTGCGTTATGCTGATGAATTTGTCAAACATAAAATTCTTGACGTCATTGGAGACCTGTATTTATTGGGGCATAGTTTAATTGGCTCATTTAGCGGAGTGAAATCAGGACACACTTTAAATAGCCAATTGTTAAAACGACTTTTGTCAGAAAAAAATGCATGGGAAATTGTGACCTTTAAAAATTCTTCGGAATTGCCTTTTTCTTTTGCACCTGCAGTGATGGCGGTTTGACTACGTATTTCTACAGTGACATCTCAAGCAGGAGGTTCTCTGGCTAAGAACAAAAGGAATCAAAGGACTCCTCCTCTTCTTGTTAATGTCGTTTTTGAATCACCCTGTACATCCAATCAAACTCGCGAGGTGATAGTATTTGGCCTAACTCGACATTGGATTGAAGTGATATGCATTTTTCGTTGAGAAAATGCCTCAATTAAATTAGGGATTAAATAACGAACCCGTGTAGCCCAAGCGGCGTTGTCTAATCGGAGAATAAGCGTTTTATAGGATATATTCATTACTTGGCAATAAGGTATAATTTCCGAAGGTAGGAGGTTTTCAAGTATCTTCTTCAGCGTAGTAATTTGATTTGCTTTTTGCACAATGAATTTAAGAGAACCAGTTTTAAAGTAGTGAATGATGGATTTAGGGTCTTCGGTTTGCGTTGATTTCATTTTCTCTGGAAATTCCCCTTCATTGATGGATCATATACAATGCCACCATGCTTGGCAACTTTATTAAAAAGATACTGGGAACCCATAATGAGCGATTACTCAAGGAGTATTCCAGAATTATATCTAAAATTAATGCATTAGAGACTGAAATTAAGGTTCTTTCTAATAAGAAACTTCGCGATAAGACCGACGAATTTAAAAGGCGGCTTCATGGGGGGAAAAACTAGACGCCTTATTGCCTGAAGCATTTACTGTGGTTCGGGAAGCGAGTGTACGTACGCTAGGGTTTCGTCATTTTGATGTTCAATTGATTGGCGGTCTTGTATTGCACAGTGGTAAAATTGCAGAGATGCGCACTGGAGAAGGAAAAACGTTGAGTTCAACGATGCCAGCATACCTAAATGCCCTGAGAGAAAAAGGCGTACACGTCGTCACGGTTAATGATTATTTAGCTAAACGCGATGCCGAATGGATGAAACCGATTTATGAATTTTTAGGTTTAACGGTGGGAATAAATGTTTCCGGGATGGGACCTTCAGAAAAACAAGTAGCCTATGCAGCAGATGTTACATACGGGACCAATAACGAATTTGGTTTTGATTATCTGCGTGATAATATGGTGTTCAACTTAGAGCAACGGGTACAAAGGACGCTGCATTACGCTATTATTGACGAAGTCGATTCAATCTTAATTGATGAGGCGCGAACGCCTTTAATTATTTCTGGTCAAGCAGAAGAACCCTCAGACCTCTATTCCAAAGTCAATCAACTCATCCCGCTGCTGAAATTACAAAAGATGGAGAAAGGTCAAAAGGAAGAAGAATTGTCTCCTGCCAACCGCGGAGATTACATCCTAGATGAAAAAAATAGACAAGTCTACCTTACTGAGCAAGGCCATCGAACCATTGAAAGGTTGATGGTGAAACAAGGATTGATGCGTGATAGGGAAAGTTTATACGATGTTTCGAATATTTCTTTGATGCATTATGTGTATGCGGCTCTGCGTGCACATACACTCTTTCGTCGAGACATTCATTATATTGTGAGGAACAACGAAGTAATTATCGTCGATGAATACACCGGACGTTTGATGCCAGGTCGTCGTTGGTCAGATGGATTACATCAGGCTGTGGAAGCAAAAGAAGGTGTATCGGTTCAGTTAGAAAATCAAACATTAGCTACGATCACTTTCCAGAATTATTTTCGCCTTTATGAAAAATTATCGGGTATGACAGGTACGGCTGATACAGAAGCGTTTGAGTTACAAAAAACCTATGGATTGGAAGTCGTCGTAATTCCAACAAATAAGCCTATGATTCGTCGGGACGAACCTGATCAGATCTATCTAACGGCGAAGGTAAAATTTGATGCGATCGTAAATGAAGTTAGGAAACGACATGAAAAAGCTCAGCCGATTTTGATTGGTGTGGTGTCAATTGAGGTGTCGGAGTTTGTGTCGCAGCTTTTGAAGAAAGTTAATTTAAAACATGAAGTTCTAAATGCAAAAAATCACGAACACGAAGCGAAAATTGTTGCAGAAGCTGGACGTCCAGGAGCTATAACCATTGCAACTAATATGGCCGGCCGTGGAACGGATATTATGTTGGGCGGTAATTTAGAAACGGAACTTGCTAAGTTAGATCATCCTGATAAAGCGGAAGTGAAAAAGCGAAATATTGACTGGCAGAAACGGCATGACGCAGTAATTGCTGCCGGTGGTTTACATGTGTTAGGGACAGAACGTCATGAGTCGCGGCGTATTGATAACCAGCTGCGTGGTCGTTCTGGTCGGCAAGGCGATCCAGGGTCTTCACAATTTTATCTTTCTATGGAAGATAATCTATTGCGTATTTTTGCGGCTGAGCGGATGTCAAACATAATGCGCCGATTGGGTGTAAAAGAAGACGATGTTATTGAACATAAATGGGTTACTCGCGCTATCGAAAAAGCGCAGCGTCGAGTGGAAAGTATGAACTTCGATATTCGTAAACAACTGTTGGAATATGACGATGTCGCAAATGATCAGCGAAGAGTAATTTATCAACAACGCCTTAAACTATTGCAATCTGAGGATATCTCTTTAACCATCGAAGCGATTCGTGAAGAAGCTGTTTCTGAAATGGTTAGTTTGTTTGTGCCAACGCAAAGTTTAGAGGAGCAGTGGGATATACCTAGTTTGGAACAACAAATTCGAGAGGATTTTGGCTTGTCGTTGCCTATTGCAAAATGGCTTGAGGAAAATGATATATTACACGAAGAAAAGTTGCATCAACATCTCGTCAATGAAATTGCTCGAGCTTATAAAGCAAAAGAAGAAAAAGCAGACCCTAAGGAAATGCGGAGAGTTGAAAAAACGATAATGTTACAATTGCTGGATCATCATTGGAAAGAACATCTGGCTGCCATGGATCATTTGCGCCAAGGTATTCATTTACGTGGTTATGCTCAGAAAAATCCTACTCAAGAATATAAACGAGAGTCTTTTGAATTGTTTACCCAAATGTTGCAGCGGATTAAATATGAAGTGGTTGCAGCGTTGTCAAAATTAGAGATCACAACGGAAGCACAAACTGTTGAACAACGGCTACACCAACAATCAACATTAGAGTTACAATATCATCATCCAAAAGTTGCTATGTTACAATCTACGGAAAAGGTGGATGCCGCCACTGCTATTGCTGAAAGTCAATCCGCTCAGCCTTTTGTGCGTACTTATCCTAAAATTAGGCGGAATGAATTATGCTCTTGTGGAAGTGGTAAGAAGTATAAGAAGTGCCATGGGAAGCTGGTTTAGATCTATATTCTTTCCTTTGAATAAAAAGAAACGAGGATTCTCAAAATGAAATTTTAGTTTCCTTATGTCTGAATTATATACCACAAGATAGTTTATGGGAATTGCCCAGTAAAGATTTGAGAAAGAATCTATGGGGCATAGGAAGGGAGTGACTTCGTTAAATTTCTGTTCAAGAGATCATTAAGTCGAATTTTCCTAAAACTAAATGTTTCTAACGGAAAGGAAATGTTGTCGGAAAATTTCTTAACTATACCACTTTCATTAACATCTAAATAGAAAGAAATAGATGACGATATGGTGTTTTGCGCAAACCTACGGATAGATGTTGGGTGGTTTTTAGCGGGTAAAATTAATCTGATGAGTTAACAGAATAAACTGGAACGTTTTGATACAATCTTGTTGAGCAAGCATTTTGTGCATACAGGTGCTTGTTCATATGATTTGTAAAATTGTTTTAACAATGTGATTCAACCATTAAATTTATCAAAATACTTCTGTAAAAACCGGTGTCCGGTTTGAGTTTCGTTGTATTATCGCAGTCAGACTGTGTGCAACAAGTGTGTAATCGGGTTTAGTGAAGTTATAAAGGATCTAGAAGATTGTAAAGGTATTTATGAATTTAATTGGAAAAAATGTTTTTTAAAGAAAACTTTCGATTTTTTCCAGAAATATAACGAATTTAATGAATTTGGTTCATATGCTATTACTCCAGTCGATTCGAGAGTTCATACGATTGGTAGCAAGGTATTTTGGCGTTACGCAGGGAAAAGATCTCCCCTTCCCATCGCGTTTGGTTAAAGCAAGGTGATAAAAGCGAGTGAGTGGCTGTTGGTTCTCCACTTCTTCCTGGACACTCCTTTGTTTCACCAGGCAATTTAATTTAGAAGATGCGTATAACCGTTTTCATGATAATGTCTATTCTTCTGTGCGTACCAGATTAAGACGGAGATTATGTGTGTTGATGGTTGTCTCTAATGTTGAATATTTTCCTTGTGGAATTTTACGTAATAGAAGTGTCTTACCTTTGTTTGAAGTAAGGCTGATAATAATCAGCATGTTAACTTTACTAATATTCCATTTCATAATTTTAATTAGATGGGATAGCTATGTATCTTAAACGCGCTCATTGCCAAATGAATTCAAATACAGTTTGAGCGATTTTGATTCAATTAGATGTGAAGAAGTATTGGGAACAATAAATTCCGACACGGTAAAACGAGGGGTTTTCCATTTTATTTAACTAGGAGAGTTTATAAGTGTTTAAAAGATCATGACCGTTGAAAAAGCAATAGGTACTAATGCTGATTTTCCTACGATCTAATGTCAGGAGAATAGTGAACAAAGCAAGCCCCCGAGAATGTTTGTCAGAGTAAATAATAACTTTAACTTTAAATAGTGGTTTTCAAAGATCGGATTTTGATGCAAGAACTTTTTTAAAATGAGATACTGTATCATTATACAAAGTACAGAAACCAAGGCTCACAAGCCAAGACTGCCCCGAATTTGTTGATTATCATTTTTTTGATTACAACGTAACCTGTAAATTAGGAAGTCAAATTTCCAAAATTAATATTTGCATTGTTACATAATGTGATTACAAAAAAGAAGCCCGTTAAACATCCAAAGCATACATGGAATTGGTGAAAGATTTTTTTATTGGTCTCTTTTGAGTATGTTGTTCTTCAGCTAATTTTGAATACTTATAATTTAGCTTAAAAACTGCCTCGCGTAATACTATAATATCCTGATTATTAACAAGTATATCATCAGCCATCGCCAGCCGTTCTTCACGTCTGCTTTGTGAGTGCATGATTAATTCAATTTGTTTCTGAGAGAGCTTATCCCGAATTCTTACTCGTTTGATTTGGATTGATACAGGAGCATCAATTACTAAAATACGATCAAGAAAATTTATTGATTGCAAAGACTCTGTCAACAAGGGAACCACCAAAATGCAGTATGGAATCTTTAAATAGTTTAGTGATTCTTGCATTTTTGCAATAATAGGAGGATGCAATAAGTTTTCAAGCCATAGACGTTCTTTTGAGCTTTGAAAAACTAAAGATCGTAACTTTGAACGGTTTAATAGCACTTGGTCTATTAAGATTTCTTTCCCAAAGTGCTCAACGATTTTTTTAAAAGCTTCTTGATCGGGTTGAGTGAGTTCATGCGCGATCTTATCAGCATCGATAACAGGCACTTTTAATTCTGCAAAATAATCGGCTACTGTGCTTTTACCACTACCAAGGCCACCTGTTAAGCCGATTCGTAGCATATGTTTTCTTTAATAATAAACAATGTTCGTTATGAGTGCCAAAAAACTATAACTTACTTTATCATGCCAGAAACAGTTTAAAAATGTAGTAAAAATATAAAAAACTTAAAAAAGAGTCCAATTAAAGGATTAACAGGTGACTAATTCTGATTCGTTTGGGCCGCAAGGTAGGTAGGTAAGATAGGGATGGTGTGTAATGTCACAAAATCGTCCATTATAGCAAGGGGCCTGCTATAATGGACGATTTTGTGACGTCACTCCTTTGTTTCTGGTTAAGAATCATTTGCTTAGTATTTGTTGCGTATATTTTGTCATTTTGTCTTTCTTTCCCGGTGCAATATAAATGGATACATTGATAAAAGTTTATTTCTGGTAGCTGATTTAAATTTATGGTTAGTTTAGAATCAACACCCATTTTAAGTGATAGTAAAGCTATTTTTCTTTGTTTAAAGATTAAAGTTGTGGTAACTAGACTTTTTCTCCTATAATAAATAGGCTCAAAGTGTAACATAGTTATAAAAGACAGTTTGTATATGCTCGCGTCTCAAAGCCATAGGCCGATTTTTTCTAGTCGATCATAAATTGGTAGCTTCTTTGCGACATAAAGAGCAATGAGGATTTGTGATAATGAGCTATACTTGCCCGTCTATTCCAAGAGGGGTGGTCTATTCAAGTCCGCCTGTAGAAGAAAGTCTTTATGTCAGTAAACTGAACCTCGCCTCAACGCCTGCTTATGTGATTAATAGTATGCTTGTTGCACCAACGTCCACACGACGACAATCGCAGTGGGGTATATAGAAGATAATCAAGCGAGTACAGAAAAGTACACAGGAAGGTAGAAAATTTTGCCGGTGTAGCTCAGCTGGTAGAGCAACTGATTCGTAATCAGTAGGTCCGCAGTTC
Organism: Coxiella-like endosymbiont; assembly: GCF_024730665.1. Lineage (GTDB taxonomy): Bacteria > Pseudomonadota > Gammaproteobacteria > Coxiellales > Coxiellaceae > Coxiella. The sequence continues at coordinate 525,299 of NZ_CP084737.1, read as the reverse complement.
GAATCTGCGCACCGGCATTAATTAACAGGATCTTTATCGATTGTAAAAGTTTTGGAAGCTATAATGAGAGCAGTCGTGCAGGACCAGATAAGAGATAGTGTCGCTTTATTAGCCTTATCTTTTTATTAATTGTCGCATGGAATAAAATCTTATCAAGCAAAGTAGTAATCAGTTCTGGTGTCAGTAGATATTTCTGTGTTTTTTGGCAGAAGTTTATATTCAGTAACATCGATAGATTTAGTAGTGTCATGTAGCGTATATTCAATAATCTTTTTATTTTTGTTTTCGCAGAAAATAATTTATATTAAAAAAATTTTAATCTTTTAATTTAACCTACTTGTCAAGCATTCTACAGTTTCTGATGAAAAATTAAAATATTAATAGAAAAAAAATTTACGTCCTTTATTTTTCAATCGATATGAACTTTTAAAGATAATTCTAAAAAGTCAAAATATCTCACTTGAGATTATATTTTAACTACTTTTAATGCTTTATACTGTCCTTGAATAACGGGATTCTAATAAACTTAGAAGTTGCGCAGGTATAAGCAGATTTTATCGCAGTCATTAGCATTCCTCATTAAGGAATGAATATTAATTTGTTTTTCTAATTGTTGTGTTGTAATTATTTCTATTTTTCTTATCGCTATGCTCTTTTTTGATTTTTATGCGTAGACCACACCTTCTAATTCTAGTTTTATTGTGTGTTACCATAAGCTATATAATAATCTGTTCGTGGTTGCATCCGCAGACGGATTATGAAAGTATTCATGCCAATAAGTTGGGTAATCGACCAATAGTTCTTTTGTCAATTCTCTTTCTTTAAAGTTTAACGTTAACTTTAGGGTTATCTTATTCGCTACGGATCTAATAACAGAAAGTTAGAAAGTTAATGTAACTATTTTATTGCGTCAATTTAATTAGAAAAGTAAGGAAATTACTAGATTTTCTCTTATATAGAATCTGCTTTATAGCATGAGAAGATGATTATATCTTTTGACAAATACTTTTGACGAAATTACTGCGTCTTTTATCGGGAATATTAAGATGCCGTAGGAAATAAAGATGACAATCACAAATAATTTCCTATACTTAAAAATATTAAGAGAGAGATTAATCTGTGCTTTTAATTCTTACGCTCATAGAAAGTTAAAAAATTATCTTGTAGCTTACTAGTTTTATTCCTTTCTCGTCTTGCAATACTCAAGAAGGCATTATCCGGAACTGAAATTTCAAGAAAAATTAAAAGAAAAATTGGAAAGTAGAGAATTCATCAAATTTAATAAAATTCTATTACGAATAGACAAAAAAATCTTAAAAAACAGATTATAATAACAAAATGAGGAACCAGAATTAATTTTTATGGTATTAGAATCATTATATCATAAACGTTATTATTTTATGCTTAGGATAATATAAGGAAAAAATGCCCTTATTTATAAATTAATAAAAGCGATTTTCGTAATAAGTGATGCTTCTCAATATATTCATGATCATAACGTTGAATGAGGGTATTTAATTTATGAGCATTGATTGTTATTTAAGTTTTTGGTCTTAGAAAACATACAGATAGAAGAAACTAGCTAATTATTTTAAAAAAGAGAGCAATTATTATAAGACTTTTAATAATTTTAAAGCATAAATTATCTCAACATTTTTTAAGTCAAATATATAATCTCATATGCGACGTTTTAATATAAATAATCATCATGCAATTGTACTTAAAAAAGAAGGAGTTAAACTTCTACCTGATGTTATAATTATATATTTTCATTTAAATTATTAGTATAAAACTACCGATCATGAGATAGGAATTATATAAGGGGAGGTGCAGTTAGTTTTTCTTCGCTTGCTTGCTCTTTCTGTTATGGGCTATGGTTGAAGTTGATTTAATAGCATGAGAAATCTGTCAAAAATTAAAACTCTGTTTACACATTAATACACTAACATATCATCGATCTTGAAACTCAACTAGTTGAAGCACGAAGCAATAGTTACCTCAGAAAACTATTTTTAGAAACCATTTGATGGGAAGTTTAATAGTGATTGTCTAATCTGACATAACCTCAACGCGCTATTTTTCTTTTATAAAAAGAAAAATAAGATCTTTGTTTACTGGAAATGCCAAGAACTATTTATGGTAGTTAGAATGCATTATTCTTATAACGAATTATTTTAAATAAACACCCTCGTGAAAAGCGATTAATTATAAATGATACAGCTATTTATTTTATTCGAGCAGATGAGTTTTCTTCGATGATAAGGGGCACTTAATTTGGATGCTACTAAAATAGGTGGAAATTTTGGGTTTGCTATTCTGATAAAATGGATTATTCAAGTAATGAAGCAGATAAAATCAGAAACAAGTAATTTATTGATACTACTGATAAAAATGGGGTTGACTTCGATCGTATTTAAGGATTGCCATCTTTTTAAAGGTAGATCTTTATAGAAATAATGGAGAATATTTTCATATATTCAGGAATGGATATTAATGTTAATTTAGCAAATTCAACTTGATCAAATATACAATACTGCCGTCGTCATTTTCCTTTTTCCTTCGACAATTGACGTAAAAGAGGCCTTAATTATTTATAATTAAAAGATTGACTAAGAAGAAATTAAAAGGTAAATCATCTGCCGGTGAGAGTGTTTATATGTTGCTGATCAGACGTATATACTTTACGACTCAAATTTAGATGACTAAAATATCTATTTAGTAACCTCTGTTTTAGTGAAAATATTCGTACCGTATTTAAATTAATGTGCTTTATTTTAGAAAAACTATCATAGTTTATGATCTTAAGTATCTGTCGAAGTATTGTCGGGGCCTCATAATGCCAATGAATTTATTTGAATCTGTACTTTTCCGCTAGCTGCTGATTGGCGCCATCATTGTGGTCATAAAATTTTTTTAAATGTTTCATACAACAGCTTATCTGTTAAGGTATTTTAGCGTCTTGTATTAAAAGCCGATAATCAGTTTTTAAAATTGCTGGAAAGAAAAGTTATATCAGATATCAGCAACACCTATTAATATTCAAAAAAATGATCTCTGTTTTGTTTGAAAGAAGAAAATTGAAAATTGGGGCAAAATGATGCTACTTGGCCTCTCAGTGTCATGTCGCACGGCGAAAATCCGCAATCGTCGTAATACTAGTTATTGCGGTAATAATATTGAGATCACTAATTTTCAAATTAAATGGATACTGCCAGATGCCCCAATATGGCGCAAATTGATAAAGTTTTTCGGCAACAGTGAGTAAGTGACTGATAGCGTTATCAGTTTCACTAAAAAATGTTACATCCTTAACAAGAAGCAATTAACATTAGTAAATTTTCTTTTAATTAAAATAGATATAGACTTCGAAGAAGTAGGAACAAAAGTCACTAAGGCATACTTAACCCTATGGATTTCTGTTATTCGCTGCTAATTGAGTATCTTGATGTAAATGCAATTCTGCTAATAATTGTTTCGCTGTTACAAGAAAAGATTTTTCATAACTGCGGGGGAATAGATTGATCTATTGGTGGTTTCATTGCTAGCCAATCACGAGGCTTGCCATCTACATAGAAACCGAAATGAAGATGAGGCCCTGTTGCCCAGCCTGATTTGCCGACATAGCCAATGATTTGGCCTTTACGGACCCATTCATGTAATTTGATTTTTTCAAATCGCGACATGTGTCCATAAAGAGCTACATAATGACGGCCATATGCGATTTTAATTGTTTTTCCATATCCTCCATCTTTGCCAATAAAAACTACGTTCCCTTCGCCGATAGATTGAATAGGCGTTTCGATGTTTGCTGCAAAATCGATACCCAAATGGGGGCGAATTCGATGTAAGACAGGATCAAAACGGTGATAACTAAAGTGACTACTAATGCGTTTATAGTGAAGTGGGGTATGTAAAAAACGGGCTTCAATACCTCGACCATCAGGGGTATAATACGCGGTATGTTGAATAGGATAAGTGTAGCGGACAACTTGGTCGACTTTTCCTTGATGAATGAATTCAGCAGCAATAATAGCTCCGTCGTAATATTTTTTTCCATCAATGTATTCTTTTTGATAAAGAAAATTAAAACGGTCACCCTGATGAAGATCACGAGAAAAATTGACCTTTCTTATAAAAATGGTTTGTAGTTTATATAGCATACGTGCAGTAAGTTCTGCTTTTTTAGAGTCTCGGCTAAGGAAGTGATATATCGTGCAGGTTTTATAAACAAGAGTTGTTAAGATGGGATTACGAGGAATCTTTTTTATAAAATGATTCTCTTCGCGAAGGATCATTAATGTTTTGTCGGTTAACAAAGGATATTTAAGAGTCATTAATTGATAAGGTAATTTGATCTGGGAATAAAGTATTTGATGGGGATGTAAAGTAGCTAGTAATTTGCATTGCTTTTGGTATATCTTTAATCGGATAAAGATTGCAGCTAAAGAGTCTCCTCTTTGAACAATTATTTTCTTGCATTTTAACAAGTGAGTGTCTATTTTCCCTAGGGACTGAGCGGTCTTTGGAAGATTGAGTGTAATGGCTTTATTATTGTGTGGTGCATATGCATAGAGCAACCCAGTTAACATAGCAAGGACCACGGAGATAGCGATAATGATTGAAATCATTGACTTACAGCCCTGCATTCGGATTCCTTCGGATTCCCCACTAATTATCGATAGTTCCAATCCCGAATTATACCACGTATGTTAACGTTGTGGAATAATCATGATGAGGCTTAAATGATTTCACCAAAAGAAGGGTTAGAAGAAATTAAAAGGGGCACGGTTGAGATTATTCTCGAAGAAGAATTGGTTGCTCGATTGGATGAAGGCAAGCTATTGCGAGTGAAGCTTGGATTTGATCCAACTGGCCCAGATATCCATTTGGGGCATACTGTGGTGCTCAATAAGTTACGCAAATTTCAGATGTTGGGACATGAAATTATTTTCCTGGTTGGGGATTTCACAGCGATGATTGGTGATCCCACTTGGAAAAATGTGACACGCAAACCATTAACACGCGACACCGTGATGAAAAATACTAAAAATTACGAAACACAAGTATTTCGTATTTTGGATCCCAAAAAAACACGAGTCACTTTTAATTCCGTTTGGATGAATGAGTTAAAAGTCGATGATTTTATCCGTTTGGCCAGTACTTATACGGTTGCCCGTATGCTAGAACGAGACGATTTTAATAAACGTTATATGGCACAACAACCTGTTGCTATCCATGAATTTTTATATCCTTTATTGCAAGGTTATGATTCCGTTGCTTTGCATGCTGATGTCGAATTAGGTGGTACAGACCAAAAATTTAACTTATTAGTAGGCCGCGAATTACAAAAACATTTCGGCCAACGACCGCAGTGTATTTTAACAACACCTTTGTTGGTAGGACTGGATGGCATACAAAAAATGTCAAAATCGCTCAATAATCACATTGGCATTATGGATCCGCCAGATGAAATGTTTGGAAAGGTTATGTCGATATCTGATGAGTTAATGTGGCATTATTATGAGTTGTTGAGTTTTCGTCCAACGCAAGAGATTAATCAATGGCGCAAAGAAGTGTTCGAAGGAAAAAATCCGCGTGATGTAAAAGTGCTATTGGGCGAGGAACTCGTTTCACGCTTTCATAACAGGGAGGCGGCAAAAATGGCACATCAGCATTTTATTGATCGTTTTAAACATCGTAAATTGCCAGCAGATCTGAATGAAATTAAATTGACGGCCGAAAACAAACACCTTGCCATTGGCTATATTTTACAACGCGTCGGTTTAGTGCACAGTACTTCCGAAGCGCGCCGTATGATTACTCAAGGCGCTGTATGCATCGATGGTGAGCGTGTTGAAGATATCAAATTAATGGTCTCAACCGGAGAGAGCCATCTATATCAGGTAGGGAAACGTCGATTTGCCAAGGTAAGAATAGTTGATTGTACATCCGAATAATACTTTAAGGAGGGTTTTTCTGAGTTTTCGACGAATATCAACCAGCAACTCTTTAGTGAATTGTTGTAAAGCTTGAGTATTTACGTCGACAAACCAATCGAAGAGGCTAAAGAGCATACTGGATTTCGTTTTTGAAAGCTCTTGTCCGTTAATTTAAAATGATTATCTTAATAACTTGCAAATCTACCTCTTGTTTTCATGAGTAATGTGTGAATGAATTGAATTTTTGTTTTTGCTTTGAGAGATAAATCACAAATTCTTTTGCTGATACAATTTTTCTTTTTTTATCAGTGATTTTTTATAGTAAGTGGGTTTGATCTGATTTTAAATAAAGAGATATTAAAGGCAAGATGAGCTACTGAAGTAATAAAATCTTCGTTTATAGTTAGTTTTATTTCTTTTTGCGTTCTATTATTTGTCTAACTGTTTCGTAATTAGTTAGTTTCTTTTGAATGTCATCGCATAAATAAGGTAGTGTCAATCTTATCAAAGTCTGCAATAGAACCCACTGGAATGGCTAAATTAATTAAATATCTTCAAAGGCTTTCATTTGTCAAACATTTTCTATTTTCCTTAAATGAACTGTTGTTTTTCTCATTGAAGGAGAAATAGATAGTTCTATAGATAGTGAGTGTTCTTTGCATCATGGAAGAAATGAAATTTTCTAAAAACAGTGTGGTGGTTTTTTCCCATAGCGATCCATGAAGAGCGAGGTGAGTATAGATTTTACTCCCTTAATATTTCTAAATAACTGGATTATTTTTACAAAAAAATATATTAAAATTCAATGTATTGTGTAATTAAACTAGTAAGCTTTAGTAAATTTAAAATTTAGCCGATTTTATCGTGTCGCTAGTGAGATATTATTTTTTACTTCGAAAAAAACGATTTATTTTTGCTGTTAATAGAGGATTTATTTTTTAAGAAAATATGTTCCTATAAAATAGGGGTTTTCTGAGAGTTATCGTTTTTTTTAAGAACTCCTATGATGCTGTTAATTAAATATCGCATAATTCAATACGAATCGGTTCGAAATTAACCCGTATTTCGATTCTCACTAGCATCTCTTGGCGGCTTTTTCTGATTTTCTTCTTTCTTTGAATCGTGATTAATTTTGATAATCTAGAATGCGTCTAGCAGTAAAATTACAATTGTCATTACGAGGGAATTAATTATTCACTCTCTAATAGTTTCATGGTATGGTACAGTGTAATAGTCAGATCTTCGTCCTTATTATTATACCCTAATATGCGTTATTCTTGGATGATCATATTAATTTTATTTGTATAGATAGCCTAGTAGTCACGACCAATTAAATAAATTCCTGCTTTCTCATAAACTGTCTCCGAGAAAATGACTCACTATCTTGGTATATCTACAAATACGATATTCTCTATCAGCATGGGATTAAATTAATGTTCTAATCTTCATTCTCTTGAGAGGAATATTAACATCATTTTTTCACTTTCCATGTTGGAAATGGTGAATTCGAGTATCTATAAAGTGGTTACTGTGATCACGTAACGTGACTTTAAACCGCATAAGACTTTTTGTAAAAGTCTTATGCGGTTTTTCCTTTCTTTAAAGGGTAATCGACATTTAAAAACAAAATTATCATGACATATATCCAGAATTTTTTTTATTAGGACACTAGAAAGCTCCTTCAATGAATATATGCTCAAAAACCAGACAACTTCTTAGTCATTTTTATATCATTTAAGCTTTAACTGAATGAGAAGGAGAAAAACATAATCAAAGAACATCCTAATCTCAAATTGTTTTTAACATTTTAAGGTTCTAATGGATAGGGAATTTTGTCGAAGGTCTATTCCTTGATTATTG